>NZ_JBEZDJ010000041.1:0-65162 GCF_040648275.1 Micromonospora sp. NPDC049171 | reverse complement strand
CCCGGCCTCGCCACCAGCACCTCCACCACAACCAAGATCAGTTGCACTGAAGCCTAGAAACCACCCGGCGTGTCGTGGCAATAACCTCATGATCAACGCGCTGGGTGGGTGGGTGGGGGTGGGGGTGGGGGTGGGTTAGGAGAAGAGGCCTCGGCGGGTTAGGGACTGGCGGAGCCAGTTGTCCAGTTCGGCGGTCCAGTCGGTGCGGTCGGCGGTGGCGTGGTCGACGGTGAACCGGCCGAAGGCGTCCCGGCCCTCGCTGAAGACGCCACCGCGCTTGTCGACCTCCAGCACGACCTGCATCTGCTGGGCGTCGGCGATGAAGGTGACCTCCAACTGGTTGATCGAGCGGGCGTACTGCGGGGCCGGAGCGAACTCGATCTCCTGATAGAACGGCAACGTCTGCCGTACGCCGTAGATGTGACCACGCTCCACATCGGCGCGTGCGAAGCGGAAACCCAGTCGCAGCAACGCGTCCAGCAGTCGCTCCTGCGCGGGCAGCGGATGCACCGACACCGCGTCCAGGTCGCCCTTGTCGACGGCGCGGGCAACCTCCAGCTCGGTACGCAGACCCATCGTCATGCCGTGCAGGTGCTGCCCGTACAGGTCGGTGATCGGTGTTTCCCACGGCACGTCGAAGCGGAACGGGATGTCGTGGCGCTGCCCCGGCTCCAGCCGGAACGGGCCGGTGATCCGCTGGCGGCGGAACTCCTGGGTGGTCTCGTGGTCGCTGTCGCCGCTCTCGACCTCGACTCGGGTGACGAGGCCGAGGGTCACATGGTCGATGTCGACCTGGTGGTCACCGCCGAGCACCTGGATGCGGCCCTCCAACTGCCCGCCCGGGCGGCAGTTCGGGTTGGCCAGCACCGTCTCGACCGACGGGCCGCCGACCCCCATCGCCTTCATGAGCCGCTTGAAGACCACACCGTCCTCCATCTTTCGTCGTCGTCGAGCCGAGGCGGCCGACCGTCCGCAAGGTAGCCGTGCCGGGCAACCCCACCGCGGGACGACACTCCGTACCAACGATCGCGCCCATTTCCTGTCGGGTGCCCGATCGCCTCACTCCCGTTTTACGCCCTGCCCGCCAAGCTGTGTTTCACACCGGCGCCACTGGGCCGGAGACACGGCACAGACGTGGAAACGGGGAGACAGAGATGGTCCTGCAGATGATGGAACACCGGGCGCGACTGGCCACCACGACCGACACCGACGGGACCTCCGAGGTCCTCGCCGACCTGGACGCCACCGACGAGCGTGGCATCTCGACCGACCTGGTCCGGGCGTATCTCAACGGGATCGGCCGGACGAAGTTGCTGACCGCCGCGCAGGAGGTCGATCTGGCCCGCCGGATCGAGGCCGGCCTGTTCGCGGACGAGAAGCTGGCCACCTGCACCCCGGTCTCCGAGGAGCTGCGGGCCGACCTGGAGATCGTCGTCGCGGAGGGCCGGGCGGCCAAGGACCATCTGTTGGAGGCGAACCTGCGGCTGGTGGTCAGCATCGCCAAGCGCTACACCGGGCGCGGCATGGCGTTCCTCGACCTGATCCAGGAGGGCAACCTCGGTCTGATCCGCGCGGTGGAGAAGTTCGACTACGCCAAGGGTTACAAGTTCTCCACGTACGCGACCTGGTGGATCCGGCAGGCGATCACCCGGGCGATGGCCGACCAGGCGCGCACCATCCGCATTCCGGTGCACATGGTCGAGCAGGTCAACCGGATGGTGCGGGCCCGTCGGGAGTTGGCGGTGACGCTGGGCCGCGAGCCGACGGTCGCCGAGGTCGCCCGCGCCCTGGAGATCCCCGAGATCCAGGTCATCGAGCTGATCTCCTACGACCGGGAGCCGGTCAGCCTGGACCAGGCCGTCGGCGACGACGGCGAGAGCGCGCTCGGCGACTTCGTGGCCTCGGTGGACCCGCGCACCGAACCGGGCGACTCCGCCGCCCAGGGCGAGCTGCGCAACGAGGTCAGCATCGTGCTGGCCACCCTGTCCCAGCGGGAGCAGGCGGTCATCCGGCTCCGGTTCGGTCTGGACGACGGCCGGCAGCGCACGTTGGATGAGGTCGGGCGCGAGTTCGGCCTGTCCCGGGAGCGGATCCGGCAGATCGAGAAGGTGACGCTGCTGAAGCTGCGCGCCCCGGAACGCGCGCAGCGCCTGGAGGCGTACGCCTGCTGACGCCCACGCTCGTGGAAGGCCCTGGCGGTTCGCCGGGGCCTTCCACGCTGTCCGGGTGCTTGACCGGCGCCACCCGTCCACGGTAAAACCACATGGTTATAAAACCAGGAGGTTATACGTGGGGGACACCGAGCTGCTGGACGCGACCTTCGCGGCGCTGGCCGACCCGACCCGGCGGGCCATCCTCGCCCGGCTCGCGGCCGGGGAGGCGACCGTGACGGAGCTGGCAGAGCCATTCGCGATGAGCCAGCCGGCCATCTCCAAGCACCTCCGGGTGCTGGAACGCGCCGGCCTCGTCAGCCGGCGGCGGGACGCCCAGCGACGACCCTGCCGGTTGGAGGCCCGCCCGCTGCGGGAGGCGACGGCCTGGCTCGCCGACTACCGCGACTACTGGGCGGAAAGCTATCAGCGCCTCGACGCGCTGCTCGACGAACTCCGGGCCGTCGACCAGACCGACGCCGACCGCCGACGCTCCCGACCGGACGGGCCGCGCGGGTGAGCGGCGCCGACGACCCGCTCGTCGTCCACACCCCGGGTGCTCGGAAGATCGTGATGAGCCGGCTGTTCGAGGCACCGGCGCGGCTGGTGTTCGCCGCCTTCACCCAACCCGAGCTGCTCGTCCGGTGGTACGGCGCGCGCGGCTGGAGCCTGGTGGAGTGCGACGTCGACCTGCGGGTCGGCGGCCGGTGGCGGTTCGTGTCGCAGGGCCCGGAGGGCGCCCGGATGGTCCAGGCTGGGGTCTACCGGCACATCGAGCCAGCGCGCTGGCTGGTCTGCACCGAGCTCTTCGAGGACCAGTCCTACCCGGGCGAGACGCTGGTCAGCCACGAGTTCACCGAACTGGCCGGCCGGACGACAGTCACCACCACGTTGCGCTACGCCACCGCCCAGGGGCGGGACACCGTGCTGCGCTACCCGATGACCCGGGGGGTCGGGCAGAGCTTCACCCGGCTCGCCGACCTGCTGCGTTGCCAATGACGACACGAGGAGAGCAACCGTGAACTGGACCCTGGAAGTGGTGATCGTTCCGGTCTCCGATGTGGAGCGGGCGAAAAAGTTCTACGCCGACCAGCTCGGCTTCACCGTCGATCACGACACGGTGATCAGCGACGACGCGCGGATCGTGCAGCTGACCCCGCCCGGCTCCGGTTGCTCGATCGTGATCGGCAAGGGCGTCGTCCCGGAGATGCCGCCGGGCTCGCTCCGGGGCCTGCAACTGGTGGTGCCCGACCTGAAGCGGGCCCACGCCGAGCTGGTCGAGCGGGGTGTGGAGGTCAGTGAGATCCAGGTGGTGGGACAGAACCCGCGGCCGGTGCCGGACCCACTCGACAACGTCGGCTTCGTCTTCTTCGCCGACCCGGACGGCAACACCTGGGGCGTCCAACAGATCTCCAGCCGGCCCTGACCAGGCACCGTCAGAGGCGGCGGGGGCCAGTGTCCGGGCGGGCGGCCTCGCCGCCCGCCCGGACCTGCGCATGCAGGACCGCGATGCCGTCCGGACGGGCGAGCACCGGGTTCAGGGTCAGCGACCGCACGCGGGGCTGCTCGTCGGCAAGCCGCCCCACCCGCAGCAACAGGTCGGCCAGGGCGGTCCGGTCGACCGGCGCGGCACCCCGGTGCCCGCGCAGCAGCGGCGCCGCCCGGGGCTCGTCGACCAACTCGGCCGCGTCGGTGTCGGTCAGCGGCACCGCCCGCCAGGCCCGGTCGCCGAGCAGCTCGGTGGCGACCCCGCCGAGACCGAAGCCGACCACCGGCCCGAACGCCGGATCCTCCACCAGCTCCACCACACACGCCACCCCGGGCGCGACCATCGGCTGGACCAGCGCGTCCGCGCCGAAGGCCGCCGCCACCTCGGTGTACGCCCGACGGAGGGTCGGCTCGTCGGGCAGGTCGAGCCGGACCGCGCCGAGGTCGAGCCGGTGCCGCAGCCCCGGAGCGGCGGCCTTGAGCGCCACCGGATAGCCCAGCAGCGCCGCCGCGTCGACCGCCGAGTCCGCCGAGTCGACGGGCAGCGACGCCACCACGTCGATCCCGTACGCGGCCAGCAGCGCCCCCGCGTCGGTGGCCTCGGTGCGGAACGCGGCAGACGCGGCGACCCGGTCGACGCCCGGCACCTCGGGTGCTACCCCGGGTGGGCGGCGGAGCCACTGCGCGTACCGGTGCACCCGGGCGAGGGCCCGGACCGCCTCCTCCACCCCGGCGTACGCGGGCACCCCCGGCGGCAGCCGCCCGACCAGGAACGTCGCCACCGTCGGTTTGCCCAGCGCGAGGGCCGCCGGAAGCGCGGCTGTCACGGCGGCGTCCACCTCGGTCAGTTGGCCCGGCAGCGGCGGAGCGAAGACCACCACCAGGGCATCCACCCGCTCGTCGCCGGCCGTCTGTTCGAGAGCGGCGGCGAACTCGGCCGCACCGGCGCTCGGCCCGACGTCGCGGGGATAGCCCTCGGCCACGGTGAGGCCCTGCCCCACGCAGGCGGTGGCGGCCAGCCCGGTGAGGGCCGACGAGTTGCCCACCACACCGACCCGGCCACCGGCCGGCAACGGCTGGTTGGCCAGCAGCACACCCACGTCGAGCAACTCCGGCACGGTGTCCACCCGGATCACCCCGGACTGGGCAAAGAGCGCCGCCACCGCCACCTCGTCCGGACCGGCGGTGTCACCCACCCCGACCGGGCGGGCCGGCGAGGCGAGCGCGACGACAGGTTTGGCGCGACCGATCCGCCGGGCCAGCCGGGCGAACTTGCGCGGGTTACCGAACGTCTCCAGGTACAACATGATCACGTCGGTGCCCGGGTCGTCCTGCCAGTATTGCAGCAGGTCGTTGCCGGAGACGTCGGCCCGGTTGCCGGCCGAGACGAAACTGGACAGGCCGAGGCCACGCCGGTCCGCCTCGGCGAGCAGCGCCACCCCGAACGCACCGGACTGACTGAAGATGCCGACCCGGCCGGCCGGCGGCAGGGCCGGGGCGAGGGTGGCGTTGAGGCGTACCGTCGGGTCGGTGTTGGCCACGCCCAGGCAGTTCGGGCCGACGACCCGCATGCCGGCGGCGTGCGCCGCGCGGACCAGCGCCCGCTGCGTGGCCGCGCCCTCGGCGCCGGCCTCGGCGAAGCCGGCCGAGATGACCACCAGACCGTGCACCCCGGCGGCCGCGGCGTCGGCGACCACCGCGGTCGCCGCCTCCGGGGGGACCGCCACCACCGCCAGGTCCAGTGGCGTCCCGGCGTCGACCGCCGAGGGGTACGCGGGCAGGCCCGCCACCGTCGACGCGCTCGGATGCACCGGCACGACCGCCCCGGTGAAACCGCCGTCGCGGAGGTGCCCGAGCACCGCCGCGCCGACGCCCTGGCCGGTGGCGCTGGCACCGTAGACGACGATGCCGCGTGGGGCGAGCAGCCGGGCGATCGAACGGGCCTCGGTGCGGTGCTCGCGCCCGCGCTGCACCTCCAGCGTGGCCTCGGTGGGCGCGATCGGGAAGCTCAGGTGCACCACGCCGTCGGCGTACTCGCGCTGGACCTGGTAACCGAAGTCGGCGAAGACCCGCAGCATCGTCCCGTTGACCGGGAGCACCTCGGCGACGAAACTCATGATGTCGTTACGGCGGGCGGTGTCGGCCAAGTGCTCCATCAGCACCGAACCGATGCCCCGGCCCTGGTAGGCGTCCTCCACCACGAAGGCCACCTCGGCGTCCGGCGCCTGCGGGCCGAGCCGCTCGTAGCGGCCGACCGCGACGATCCGATCGGCGGCGAGCACCACGAACGCCTCCCGGTCGTGGTGGTCGACGGTGACGAACCGGATCAGGTCCCGTTCCGGGATGCGCGGGTACGGGGAGAAATACCGCAGGTAGCGGGTGCGCTCGGAGAACCTGCTGTGCATCGCCACGATGCCCGGCGCGTCGGTCGGCTCGATCTGTCGCAACTGGACGGTGCTGCCGTCGCTGAGCAGCACGTCCACCGGCTGGTCCACTGTCGTCACCGGCGCGTCCCTCCCCCGCCCGGCTCAGTCCCGCGGATCGTGCGGGTCGAGCCCGAGCAGCGGAAAGACCGCCTTGCGGGTCGCCGCGATGGCCCGGTCCACGGCGGTCGGCTCGCCGGTCGGCTGCCACGGCTCGTACGACGGGTCCGCGTCGTCGGTCATCCGCAGCGGCACCTCCCGGCCCAGACGGCGGGAGACGACCAGGTCCCGCCAGCCCGGCGGGGTGAGCGTGGCCGGGTCGACCGGGTCACCGGTGGCCACGGCCAGCAGGTGGGTCCAGGCCCGGGGCACCACCTCGACAAGCGCGTACCCGCCGCCGCCGGTGGCCACCCACCGGCCGTCGCACAGCTCGTCGGCGAGTGCCCGCATGGCCAGGTAGGTGGCCCGCTGCCCGTCCACCGTCAGGTTGAGATCGGCGAGCGGATCCAGGCGGTGCCCGTCGGCGCCGCACTGGGTGACGAGCACCTGCGGCCGGAACGCGCGCAGCACCGACGGCACGATCGCGTGGAACGCCCGCTGCCAACCGGTGTCGTCGACACCCGGCGGCAGCGGCATGTTGACCACGCTGCCCTGCGCGCCCGGCCCACCCGTCTCGTCCGGAAAACCGGTGTACGGGAAGAGGGCGAGCGGAGTCTCGTGCAGGCTGACCGTGAGCACCCGCGGGTCGTCCCAGAAGATCTCCTGGACGCCGTCGCCGTGGTGTACGTCGACGTCCACGTACGCGATCCGTTCCGCGCCCAGGTCGAGCAGGCGGGCGATGGCCACCGCGGGGTCGTTGTAGACACAGAACCCGGCGGCGCGGGCGGGCATCGCGTGGTGCAGGCCACCGGCCACGTTCACCGCTCGCCGGGCGTCGCCACGCCAGACCGCCTCGGCGGCGGCCACCGTCGCGCCGGTGATCAGCGCGCTGGCCTCGTGCATCCCGTCGAAGATCGGGTTGTCGGACGTGCCCAGCCCGTACCCGGCGAAGAGCGGATCACGGGGCGCGGCCCGCACCGCGGCCAGGTAGGCCGGGTGGTGCACCCGGGTGAGCAGGGCGTCGTCGGCGAGCTCCGGCTTGACCAGCCGCACCCCGGGCCGATCCAGGACGCCCAGCTCGCGGGCCAGCGCGACGGTCAGCTCCACCCGGACCGGGTCGAGCGGATGGTCACCCATGTCGTAGGCGAGCAGCGACTCGTCCCACACCACCACCGTGTCGTCGGACATGCGCCCATCGTCGCACGAGGACCGTCACCGACCCACCGCACGCGCTGGTCAGCGCCCAGATGTCGGCCCGGAGGCGATCGGACGCGTCGGGTCGGCCACCCAGTTGCTCCAGGAACCGACGTAGAGCGCGGCGTCCGTGCGGCCGGCCAGGTGCAGCGCGAGCACCGCCTGCGCGGCGGTCACCCCGGAGCCGCAGTACGCCCCGACGGCCCGCGCGCCGGTCACCCCGGCGGCGGCGAACCGCTCACTCAGCGCGTCGGCGGCCAGGAAGCGCCCGTCCGGGCCGACGTACTCGCCGGCGGGCAGGTTCGCCGCTCCCGGCACGTGTCCGGCGACCGGGTCGATCGGCTCGACCTCGCCCCGGTAGCGGGGTGCCGCCCGCACGTCGAGCAACACCGCGTCGTCCGCGGCGGCCAACTCGGCGGCCTGCCCCGCGTCGAGCACCGGAAGATCACCGGGACGTACCTCGACGTCGCCGGGAGTCGGGGCGGGCGCGTCGGTGGAGACGGGTCGGTCGGCGGCGACCCAGGCCGGGTAGCCACCGTGCAGCAGACGCACCGGTCGGTGCCCCGCCCACCGCAGCGTCCACCAGGCCCGCGCCGCGGCCAGGCCGTCGCCGCCGTCGTACACCACCACGGGGTGACCGGCGCGGACGCCGGCGGCCCGCAGCGCGGCCTGTAGGGCCTCCGGGTCGGGAAGGGGGTGTCGACCGCCGGCCCCCGGCGGCCCGCAGAGCGCGGTGTCCAGGTCGACGAAGACCGCGCCGGGCAGGTGGCCGGCGAGGTAGTCGTCGCGGCCGGGCGGGCCGACGAGCCGCCAGCGGACGTCGAGCAGGGTGGGCGGATCGGCGTGGTCGAGCTCGGCGGCGAGCCGGTCGACCTCGACCAACGGCTCCTGGGTACCGGACATGACGACCATCCAACACCATTCGTGCCGCCGGCTCACGGCTCGGCGGCGGTCGCTGGCCCTTCCCCGAGGTAGCATCGTGCACCGGAGGGCCGCTGACGTTATGAAGTCTCACGACCTGGTCGATACGACCGAAATGTACCTGCGCACCATCCTCGAGTTGGAAGAGGAAGGGGTGCCACCGCTGCGTGCCCGGATCGCCGAACGGCTGCAGCAGAGTGGCCCGACGGTGAGCCAGACCGTCGCCCGGATGGAGCGCGACGGCCTGCTCACCGTCGAGGGCGACCGGCACCTGACACTCACCGCACAGGGCCGCGGCACTGCCGTGTCGGTGATGCGCAAGCACCGCCTCGCCGAACTGCTGCTGGTCAACGTCATCGGGATGCCCTACGAGGAGGCCCACGAGGAGGCCTGCCGCTGGGAGCACGTGATGAGCGACGCGGTGGAGAAGCGGGTGTACGACCTGCTCAACCGGCCGACCCGCTCCCCGTACGGCAACCCGATCCCGGGTCTACAGGAGCTGGGCTCGTCGGCCGAGGAGGCCACCGAGGCCGCCGAGGGTGAGCGCAACCTGGCCTTCCCCGGCCTCTCCGGGCCGGTCGTGGTCCGCCGGATCTGCGAGAGCGTGCAGAAGGACGCCAACGTGCTGCGTCAACTGCACGCCGCCGGTGTCGACCCGGGTGCCACGGTGACCGTGGCGCAGGAGCGTGACGGGGTGTCGATCGACCGGTCGGGCGACCGGGTGCGGCTGCCCCGCGAGGTCGCCTCCCGGGTCTTCGTCGCCGCCAACTGACCAACCGGCCGCCCGGGCGCGTCACAGCGCCCGGGTGTCCACCTTCTTGGCCAGTGCGGCCAGGTCACCGGTCAGCTTCTCCGCCGCCGCGCGCTCGCTGCCACGCGCACCGGTCCAGCTCAACGTGGCCAGCCGCCCGTCGGTGGCCAGCCAGCCCACCTCGGCGACCGGTCCGTGCCCGCTCGCCGCGGCGGTGGTCCGCCGGTACGCCTGCTGCCCCAGCCCGGTGATCTTCGCCGCCTTGTCCGGCACCACGTCCGCCGCGAAGGTGGCCTTGTCGATAGTGGTCTCGGACACACTCAGCGTCAGCTCCGGCAGCGCCGCACCCCCGGCCCGGAGCACACACGCGTGCGTGTCGCCCTGTTCGCTGGCCGCCGCGACGTCGAAGCGCGTCTTCACCACCTGCTCGGTCACCGCGAAGTCCAGCAGCCGGCAGGCGCCGCCCGAGGAGGCCGCCGCCACCTCCACCACGATCGGCACCGGCGGCGGCACCGCCACCGGCTCGGCCTCGGCGGCGCAGCCGCTCACCAGCAGCCCCGCCAGCCCTCCGACCACGATCCGCCCGCGCACGCTCCACCCTCTCGCCGACCGACGGCGGAAGGCGCCCGCCGGATGTCCGTCGGACACCGTACGGGGTGGCGGTGTCGGGCGGAAGCCCTCCGCTGACACCTATTCCGGCGGTGGATCGTCCACGTACGGGCAGTGCCGGCAGCCGCGCCCGCAGCAGGTGCCGCGCTTGGCCAGGAACCCGGCGCTGAGCACGAACAACCCGCTCGCCGGGTCGAGGTAGCCGGCCTCGTCGGCGGCCAGCGCGGCGGCGTGCGCGGCGAGGATCCCGGCCCGGTCGGGGTGCGCGGGCGACAGCCGGGACGGGTGCGGCTCAGTCAGCGGCCGACCCGCCAGGGGACGTCGCTCCCCGGTCACCAGCAGCAGTCCTTCGCGGTCACGCGCAGGAGTCTAGAGGCGACCCGCCGACCGTACCCATGCTGTTTTCGTCGTAGGGTCCGACGATGCTCGGGATCGATCGTTGTGCCGAGCACGGAGGAGACGCGATGCGAAAGATCGTTGTGCACATGAGCCTGTCGTTGGACGGGTTCTTCGAGGGCCCGGGTGGCGACATCGGTTGGCACCAGGTCGACGAGGAGCTGCACCAGCACTTCAACGACGTGATCGCGCCGATGGGTGGGTTCCTCAACGGCCGGGTGAGCTACGAGCTGATGGCCGACTTCTGGCCGACCGCCGACCAGGACCCGACGAGCAGTGCCCCGGTGCGTGAGTTCGCCGGCATCTGGCGGCGCATACCGAAGATCGTCTACTCCCGCACGCTCGACCATGCCGACTGGAACGCCACGGTGGTGCGGGAGGTGGACCCGGAGGAGGTACGACGACTCAAGGCCGAGCCCGGCGGTGACCTGGGGCTCGGCGGGGCCGACCTGGCCGCGACGTTCGCCCGGCACGACCTGATCGACGAGTACCGGATCTACGTCCACCCGGTGTTGCTCGGTCGGGGTCGCCGGCTCTTTCCCGACGCCGACGCCCCGACCGGGCTGCGGCTCACGGAGAGCCGCGCCTTCGGCAACGGTGTGGTCCTGCTCCGCCACGAACGGGTTCGCTGACGTCTGTCGCTTGAGTCTCCAGCGGGGGGAGACACGAGGGTGGGGGCATGAGTGGTGCAACGCGGTACACGATCGGCGAGCTGGCCCGGCGCACCGGCCTGAGCGTCAAGACCATCCGGTACTACGCGGACAGCGGGATCGTGCCACCGACGGACCGGAGCCCGACCGGCTATCGCCTCTTCGACGCCGCGGCGGTTGCCCGGCTGGAGCTGGTCCGGACGCTGCGTGACCTGGGCGTGGACCTGGCCGCCATCCGACGGGTGGTGAATCACGAGGTGCCCCTGCACGAGGTGACCGCCGCGCACGCCGAGGCGTTGGCGGTGCAGATCCGGGTGCTGCGGCTACGCCAGGCGGTGCTCGCCGTCGCGGCGAGGCGCGGGTCGGGCCCGGCCGAGGTCGACGAGCTGCACCGGTTGGCCCAGCTCGGCACACGCCAGCGGGGGCAGTTGGTGGCCGACTTCCTGGCCAGCGTCTTCGCCGGCCTCGGCGACCAGCCCGCGTACCCGGGTGTGCTCGTCTCGATGACACCGGAGCTTCCCGACGACCCCACCACCGAGCAGGTCGAGGCGTGGCTGGAGCTGGCCGAGGTGTGCCGGGACCCTGACTTCCGGGCACGGATGCGGCGGCTGGCGCGGCAACACGCCGCCGACCACGACGTCCCGGGGCTGCCCCGCCCAGACGCCGTCGCGGTGGTCCGGGACGCGGTGGCTCCCGCTCTCGCGGCCGGCGTCGACCCGGCCAGCCCGGCCGCCGATCCGGTGGTCGCGGCAGTCACCAGCCGGTACGCGAGCCTGCACGGTCACTCCGACAACGCCGACCTGCGTCGGCGGTTGCTCGACCGGCTGGTGCCGGCCAACGATCCTCGCCGGGACCGCTACCTCGACCTGTTGGCGGTGCTCAACGGCTGGTCGACCGGCGATGCGACAGCGCCGGCGGTGGACTGGTTCATCCGGGCCCTGCACGCCCGGATGCCCGAACCGGTTCACTGAGCCGGCTGGGCTGGCCGGGCGGCTGGGCTGGGCGGTTTCAGCCGAACCAGGTCATCGCCTGGCCGTGGCCCCGGGCCCAGGCCAGCGGCTTCCCGTCGAGCGCGAGGACGTTGTGCAGCGCGTCGTTCGGCGGCTCGGGCAACGTGTCGTACCGGAGCACCTCCGGCGCCTCGTTCGCGATCCAGTGCCCCGGCAGCTCACGGACCAGGCGGACGAACGCGTCCCGGCGCGGCGACGGCACCTGGTAGAGCACCGAGTTGTGGAAGACCACGAGCGTCGCGTCGGCCGGCGCGCGAGCGGCCAGCGCCGGCAGGTCGTCCACCAGATCGCCGCGGACCAGCAGCGGAGGGTCGGCCGCGGCGACCGCCGCCGCGGCCCGCAACCGGGCCCGCCGGTGCGCGTGCTCCGGCCAGATCAGGGCGTCCAACCAGGACACGTCGCCGGGGTCGGTCACGTCGAGCGGGTTGAGGTCCAGGCCAGCCCGCCACACCACCCGGGGTACGCGGCTCGGCGGCACCAACCCGTTGGCCGCGCAGTCGAGGACCGGCGCACCCGAGCCCACCTGATGATCGCCGTAGCGGTACGCGTACCGGTCGGGGTAGAGGCAGAGGCCGGCCGACGCACCGACCTCCAACAGGGCCAGCGGCTGCGGCAGCGCGGCGAGCAGCGGCAGCAGGACCGCGCACCGGCCCGCCTCGTTCGTCTGGGTGGCCCGGGTGCGCAGCTCCGCCTCGACGGCGGGCCAGTGCGTCACCACGTAGTCGTGGAAGGTGGCCGGGTCGTCGACCGGGCCACCGAGCCAGCGCACCACGCCGAACAGCAGATTCGGCTGCCGCTTGGCCGGCGGGAGCCCGTCGAGCAGGGCGAGCAGGGCGTCGTCGTGGGCGACGGCGTGCGCCAGACGCTCGTACGTGGGCGACACCCCACGCGCCTCCCGGCTGCCGAACTCCACGTACTCCTGAGCGGTCGTCATGCCCTCATCGTCGCAGCCGTTCCCCGGCCGTTCAGCCCTCGTGCCCGTGCGCCGTCTCACCCGCGGGGTCGACAGTCGTGGACCCAAATGCGCCAGGTAGCCCGTCTAAGGAGTAGGGGCGGCCGGATCCGACTGGGGGGCGAGTGAAGCGAGATGAAGAATTCTCCACGTACGCGAGCAAGCGTTGGCCTGCTCTCGTGCGCGCCGCTGTTCTTCTCGGTTGCACCATGCCGGACGCGGAGGACCTGGCCCAGACGGCCCTCATGCGTTGCTACGTGTCCTGGCTCAAGGTGACGAAAGCGGATGATCGGGATGCCTACGTGTACCGGATCCTGGTGAACTCCCATCGCGACAGCCGTCGACGGCGATGGTGGGGCGAGATACCCGCGTCCGCCGTGCCCGAACGAGCGGAGGCCGACGCCACCACCCGGGTGGACGCGGCCGACGCGGTGAGCCGTGCGCTTGCCGGCCTGAGCCGGGCGAATCGTGAGGTTGTCGTTCTCCGGTACTACGCGCAGCTGAGCGATCAGCAGATCGCCGAAGCCCTCCACATCGCCCGCGGCACGGTGAAGAGCCGCCTGTCCCGCGCCCTGGCGCAGCTGTCCGCCGATGCCAACATGTCCGACCTGCGCGGAGGGAGTCACGTATGAACGACGAGGAAGCCGGCCGAATGCTCGAACGACTCGCGGGCCGTGTGCCGGTCGGGCCTGCGCCGGTGGACCAACTGCTCCGCGCGGGCAGATCGGCGCAGCGCAGGAGGCGGCAGGTCGCGCTCTTCGGTGCTGCCGCAGCGACAGCCCTCGCGCTTGGCGGCGGCGTTGTCGCCATGGACTCCGTCGGTGCGGGACCTCGGGGCGGAAACGACACTGCCGACGGGCGGCGCCCGACGACCCCGTCCGGCTCGGCGGCGACCCCGTCCGGCTCGGCGGCGACCCCGTCCGGCTCGGCGGCGACCGACGGGGACAGTCCGACGCAGGACCGGTCCGGGCCACTGCCGGAGCGTGGCGCGGCGAGTTGTGTGGAGAGACCCACCCCGGGGGCCATCGCCAATCGGGCGTTCGCGTTCGACGGTGTCGTGGCCACCATCGGACCAGCCCACACCAACCGTCCGGGCGTCGACAGGCTGGACCTGGTGGGAGTCACCTTCACCGTCGGCGAGTGGTTCTCCGGTGGTACGGCGTCGCGCGTCACCGTGGACATGTTTCCGCCCGTGCCGGGGACGCACGACCCCACGGCGGAGACCTTCAGTTCGTACGCGATCGGATCGCGGTTGCTCGTCAGCGGTGGGCCTCGGCAGCCTCGTCCCGGCGGATCTCCGTTCGACGACGCCATCGCC
Organism: Micromonospora sp. NPDC049171; assembly: GCF_040648275.1. Classification (NCBI taxonomy): domain Bacteria; kingdom Bacillati; phylum Actinomycetota; class Actinomycetes; order Micromonosporales; family Micromonosporaceae; genus Micromonospora; species Micromonospora sp. NPDC049171. The sequence goes on along the minus strand of NZ_JBEZDJ010000041.1, from coordinate 51,201 downwards.
TGGGGTTGTGGGTTCACCCGCTACTACGACCAGTCGACGGCTCAGTCCTGGCGGCGGGCGGTGACGGCACCGAATGTCCCGAGACCCACCTCGACGCGGGCTGGCAGCACATCGGTGCGTTGACAGCACACCGCACGCCGGGCCGGCAGGACGGGCTGGCCCGCCCGGTGCGAGTGGCCCGGCCCCGCGGTGGCGCTGCGGGTCAGGTGGGCAGCCGCCCTGGTGATGGGGCATGATCGAAGCACCGGCGACTGGCGGCACGGGGATGGTGCAACCATCGGGGAGCCTCTCGCGGGCGTCGACCGCCTGGGCGCCTGCGTCGAGGACCCGTCATGACCACGACCAGCCAGTCCGCGCAACACCACGCCCCGTCCGGCCCGGCCCGGCTGCTGCCGGGGGCACCCGTCGCCGAAGCCGTCCTGGCCGAGACCGCCGCGGCAGCCGCCCGCCTGCGCGACCGCGGGATCACACCCAGCCTCGCCACCATCCTCGTCGGCGACGACGACGCCAGCGCCGGTTACATCGCCATCAAGCAGCGGCAGGCGGCCGAGCTCGGGTTCGCCTCCCCGCACGTGCACCTGCCCGCCACCGCCACCCAGGCCGAGCTGCACCAGGCCATTGCCCGGTTCAACACCGATCCGGCCGTGCACGGGTTGCTCGTGCAGTACCCCGTGCCAGGTCATCTGGACTACGACGCGGCACTGCAGACAATCGACCCGGACAAGGACGTCGACGGCATGCACCCGCTGAACATGGGACGTCTCGCCGTCGGCCTGCCCGGCCCGCTGCCGTGCACCCCCGCCGGCATCGAAGCCCTCCTGGCGTACTACGAGATCCCCGTCGCCGGTCGTGAGGTCGTCATCCTCGGCCGGGGTGCCACCCTCGGCCGCCCCCTGGCGATGCTGCTCGCCCAGAAACGCCCGACCGCCAACGCCGCAGTCACCGTCGTCCACACCGGCGTGCCGGACTGGGCCCGCTACACCCGCCGCGCCGACATCCTCGTCGCCGCCGCCGGCGTACCCGGGATCGTGCGGCCCGAGCACGTGAAGCCCGGCGCGGTCGTCATCGGCGCCGGCGTCCGCTACGACGGGCGGCGCCTCCTGCCGGATGTCGACGAATCGTGCGCCGAGGTCGCCGGTGCCATCACGCCCCGGGTCGGCGGGGTCGGTCCGACCACCGTGGCGATGCTGTTCCGCAACGCCGTGCGCGCCGCCGAGCGAGCAAGCCGGTAGCCCTCCGGGCGCAAACCGCAGGGCGAGCGTGCTGCCGCTGAGTCATCTTGATGACTCGGCGGCATCACGACTAACGGCAAGCACCCCCCTGAACGCGGCCCGGCCCCTCGCAGCGAGGGGCCGGGCCGTGTTCGTTGGTGCTATTCAGCGCCCGTCGGTGGGCTCGCCGTCAGCTGCAGCCGCTGGTGGAGCCGCAGCCCTCGCAGACGTAGCAGCTACCGGCGGGGCGCATCTTCGTACCGCAGGTGAAGCAGAGCGGTGCGTCGGCGGCCTTGCCGATCACGGCCTCCAGCAGCTCGGTGCTGGAGCCCACGCTCGGAGCCGGCTTGGCGGCGGCCACGTCGGCCATCTCCTGGGCCGGCTGGGCCACGGCCTCGGTCTTGGCCGGGGCCTCCACCGGCGCCGAGGACGCCATCGCGGTGAGGTCCGCGCCGGTGACGGCCGCGGCTTCCGCGTCGGCCTCGGCCCGCAGCTGGGCGGCCCGCTCGGACGCGGTGAAGATGCCCAGCTCGGCGCGGCGCTCGTAGGGCAGGAAGTCCAGTGCCAGGCGACGGAAGATGTAGTCCATCACCGAGGCGGCCATCCGCACGTCCGGGTCGTCGGTCATACCGGCCGGCTCGAAGCGCATGTTGGTGAACTTGCTGACGAACGTCTCCAGCGGCACGCCGTACTGCAGGCCGATGCTGATGGCCACCGAGAAGGCGTCCATCACGCCGGCCAGGGTCGAGCCCTGCTTGGACATCTTCAGGAAGACCTCGCCGAGGCCGTCGTCCGGGTAGGACGACGCGGTGAGGTAACCCTCGGCGCCACCGACGGAGAAGCTGACCGTCTCGGACGGGCGCTTCTTCGGCAGGCGCTTGCGCACCGGCCGGTACTCGATGACCTTCTCCACCGCGACCGGCGCGGCCGGTGCGGTCTCGACGGCGGCCGGCTCGGTGGCCTTGTTGGACTTGGCCACCGAGAGCGGCTGGCCGACCTTGCAGTTGTCCCGGTAGATCGCCAGCGCCTTGAGGCCGAGCTTCCAGCCCTCGAAGTAGATCTTCTCGACGTCCTCGACGGTGGCCGCCTCCGGCATGTTGACCGTCTTGGAGATGGCGCCGGAGACGAACGGCTGGATGGCCGCCATCATCCGCACGTGACCCATCGGGGCGATCGTCCGCTCGCCCATGGCGCAGTCGAAGACCGGGTAGTGCTCCGGCTTGAGGCCGGGGGCGTCCACCACGTGGCCGTGGTCGGCGATGTGCTCGATGATCGCCTCGACCTGCTCCTCGGGGTAGCCGAGGCTGCGCAGGGCGCGCGGCACCGTCTGGTTGACGATCTGCATCGAGCCGCCGCCGACCAGCTTCTTGAACTTGACGAGCGCCAGGTCCGGCTCCACGCCGGTCGTGTCGCAGTCCATCATGAAGCCGATCGTGCCGGTCGGGGCGAGGACGCTGGCCTGCGCGTTGCGCCAGCCGAACTTGTCGCCGATCTTGTTGCCCTGGGTCCACTGCTTGGTCGCCTCGCGGACGATCGCGGTGGCCACCGGGCTGGTCGGCTTGATCTCGTCGTTCGCGGCGGCGTGCTTGCGCATGACCCGCTTGTGCGGCTCGGCGTTGCGGGCGTAACCGTCGTACGGGCCGACGACGCCGGCCAGCTCGGCCGAGCGGCGGTACGCGGTGCCGGTCATCAGCGACGTGATCGACGCGGCGACCGAACGGCCCTGCTCCGAGTCGTACGGCAGGCCGGTGGCCATCAGCAGGGCGCCGAGGTTGGCGTAGCCGATGCCGAGCTGCCGGTAGGCGCGGGAGGTCTCACCGATCTTGTCGGTGGGGAAGTCCGCGAAGCAGATCGAGATGTCCATCGCGGTGATGACGAACTCGACGGACTTGACGAACTTTTCCACCTCGAAGCCACCGTCGGCGCGGAGGAACTTCATCAGGTTGAGCGAGGCCAGGTTGCACGAGGAGTTGTCCAGGTGCAGGTATTCCGAGCACGGGTTCGACGCGGTGATCCGCCCGGTCTCCGGGCAGGTGTGCCAGTCGTTGATCGTGTCGTCGTACTGCAGGCCGGGGTCGGCGCACTCCCAGGCGGCCTGAGAGATGGTGCGGAACAGCTTCTTGGCGTCGACGGTGTCGATCACCGAGCCGTCCAGCCGGCCGCGCAGGTCGAAGCCGCCGCCATTTTCCACCGCCGACATGAACTCGTCGGAGACCCGGACCGAGTTGTTGGCGTTCTGGTACTGCACGCTGACGATGTCGGAGCCGCCGAGGTCCATGTCGAACCCGGCGTCGCGCAGCGCGCGGATCTTGTGCTCCTCGCGCGCCTTGGTGACCACGAACTCCTCGATGTCCGGGTGGTCCACGTCGAGGATGACCATCTTGGCCGCGCGACGGGTCGCACCGCCGGACTTGATGGTGCCGGCCGAGGCGTCCGCGCCGCGCATGAAGCTGACCGGGCCGGAGGCGGTGCCGCCGGAGGAGAGCAGCTCACGCGACGAGCGGATCCGCGACAGGTTGACCCCGGAGCCGGAGCCGCCCTTGAAGATCAGCCCCTCCTCCTTGTACCAGTCGAGGATCGAGTCCATCGAGTCGTCCACGGCCAGGATGAAGCAGGCGCTGACCTGCTGCGGCGACGGCGTGCCGACGTTGAACCAGACCGGCGAGTTGAAGCTGAACACCTGGTGCAGCAGCATCCAGGTCAGCTCGTGGGCGAAGACCTCGGCGTCGGCGGGGCTGGCGAAGTAGCCGTACTCCTCGCCCGCCGTGCGATAGGTGGTGACCACCCGGTCGATCAGCTGCTTGAGCGACCACTCCCGCTCCGGGGTCCCCACCGCGCCCCGGAAGTACTTCGTGGTGACGATGTTGGCCGCGTTGACGCTCCACGACTCCGGGAACTCGACCCCCCGCTGCTCGAAGTTGATCGAGCCGTCCCGCCAGTTCGTCATCACGACGTCGCGGCGCTCCCAGCTGACCTCGTCGTACGGGTGGACCCCCTCGGTCGTCCACACCCGCTCGATCTTCAGCCCCGCGCCTGCCTTGCTCCGTGCACGGCTAGTTGTCACGCCGTCGCCCCCCTCGTCTGCGCGGTCACCCACCGCGCGTCCCAATCTCTGGAAATTTGTGCAGATTCAGTTGGTCGGGCCGGCGGCCTCGACCGCGTCGGCCCGGCCCTGCCCCCGGGCGCGCGCCGCGCTTCGCAACGTCTCGATCTCGCGCTCGAAGTCGGCGAGCGAGTCGAAGGAGCGGTAGACGCTGGCGAACCGCAGGTAGGCGATCTCGTCCAGGTCGCGCAGCGGGCCCAGGATCGCCAGGCCCACGTCGTGGCTGGGGATCTCGGCGGCCCCCTTGGCCCGGACCGTCTCCTCCACCCGCTGCGCGAGCAGCGCGAGGGAGTCGTCGTCCACCGGCCGGCCCTGGCACGCCTTGCGCACCCCGCCGATGATCTTCGTACGACTGAACGGCTCGGTCACCCCGCTGCGCTTGACGACCGCGAGGACCGCCTCCTCGACGGTGGTGAACCGCTTGCCGCACTCCGGGCAGGACCGCCGCCGTCGGATGAGCTGGCCGTCGTCGGCCTCCCGCGAGTCGACCACCCGGGAGTCAGCGTGCCGGCAGTACGGACACCGCATCGCGGACCCCCTAATCGTGATCAACCATGTCGTACCGGACGCACCCGGACACGACCCACCACGGCGGTGCCATGCGTTCATGGCGCCCGCCGTGATCAACGTTACGAGAGTGCGGTCGGTAGTCGGACCCAACCTGTGGGCAACTTACGCCCGTGTCACTACTACATCTAGGGGTCGACCGTATGTCGCCGGGGAAGCCGGGTCAAGTTGGTGGGCGTGTCCGGCGCGTCACGGACCATCCGGTCATCCCCACCCGCCAGCCCGTCCGAAGACCCAACGCCGAGACCCCGCCCGGGTTACCGACCCGGCCGGCCAGAACAGGCCGGAAAACGGTCGACCATCGAACACCAGTGCTATCCGACGTACCATTTATCAGAACATCTGTACGACCGGAGCGGTTTTTCACCCCGACACGCCGGTGAGAGGTCGTACAGATGTTTGAAAATGACCGATCTCACCTATACGGTCATGAACAACGTGGCACCACCGCACGCACCACGAGCCGACGAGGCACCCAGCGCCGACCAGGGAGGACGGACGTGACCGAGGACCGGGCCAGCCGGCCGAAGAGCCCGCAGCAGATCACCGAGGCGGGCCCCCCGGCCACCCGACGCCGCAGCGCCGCGCGCAGCCGGACGGGTCAACCCGCCGTGCGCCCGGTCACCCCGGTCGTCAGCGCCTTCCCCGACCCGGCAACTGTCGACCTGACCGCCCGCCAGCGCCGCATCCTGGAGTTCATCCGCACCTGGGTGGACCGGCACGGCTACCCGCCGAGTGTGCGGGAGATCGGCGAGGCGGTCGGCCTGGTGTCGCCGTCCAGCGTCGCCTACCAGCTCAAGGAGCTGGAAAAGAAGGGCTTCCTGCGCCGCGACCCCAACCGGCCGCGCGCGGTGGACGTCCGCGCCCCCAGCGAGGCCATCGACGACGAGCTGTCCCGGGCACAACGACCGACCCCGGCGTACGTGCCGATGCTCGGTCGGATCGCCGCCGGTGGGCCGATCCTCGCCGAGCAGGCCGTGGAGGACATCTTCCCGCTCCCCCGCGAGTTGGTGGGCGAGGGCGAGGTCTTCATGCTCCAGGTCAAGGGCGACTCGATGCTCGACGCGGCGATCTGCGACGGCGACTGGGTGGTCGTCCGGCAACAGCCGACCGCCGACTCGGGCGAGATCGTGGCCGCGATGCTCGACGGCGAGGCGACGGTCAAGACCTACCGGCGGCGCGACGGGCACGTCTGGCTGATGCCACAAAACCCGGCCTTCGACCCGATCCCCGGTGACGACGCCACCATCATGGGCCGCGTCGTGGCGGTGCTGCGCCGCATCTGACCGATCGGCGGGTGAGTGCCCACGGGCGCTCACCCGCGCGGGTCGTCAGGGGCGGCTGAGCGCTCGTCAGTAACGGTCGCCCCGAGGGCCGCGACCGCCCCCGGGATGTTGCCCGTATGGGTCGACGGGCCCATCGTCGTCACGACGACGGCCAGGCCGCTGACCCCGGTAGTCGGGCTCCTGCCCACCACGTCGGGGCGGCTCCGCACGACCGGTGCCGGGTCCGCCGCCGTCACCGCCGTACACGCCGTTGCCCGGACGACCGCCACCGCCCTGCGGACGGCCACCGGCCCCCTGCGGGCGCCCGCCGCCAGCACCCTGGGGGCGACCGCCACCGCTTGCCGGCGGACGACCGCCGCCACCGACCGGAGGGCGACCGCCGCCACCCGCCGGGGGGCGACCGCCGCCGTACGTACCTGTTCCGCCGCCGTCCGGTCGTGCCGCACCGTAGCCGCCGTCGGCCACCGCCGGTCGGCCACCGCCATACACGGCACCACCCGCCGGAGCCGGGCCACCGCGATCCACACCACCACGACCCGGGCCACCACGACCCGCGCCACCGCGGTAGGCCGCACCACCCGCCGGCGCGCCGCCACCGTAGACGCCGCCCGTACGGTCACCGCCGGCTGGAGAACCGCCGACGGCACGGCCCGTGCGCGGACCGAACGGCTCGCCATCCGGATCCGACGTCGCGTCGGTGGCCGGCGGCCGGCGACGGGCCCGGACGATGCCGATGATGCCGGCAGCGACCAGCAGCAGGCCGATCACCCCGACCGCGCCGACCAGGTAGGTGATGTCGTCGAAGTCCAGCCCGGCGGTCCAGGATTTCGAGGCCGCCTGCTTGGCGTCCCCCGCCCCCGCCGCGAGTGGCACCGTGGTCGAGGTGGACGGGGTGTAGCTGAGGATGTCGACCGGCTCGTCGTCGGTGAACCGGAACCCATCCGAGACGGTCAGGAAGGCCTTGCCGTCCGAGGTGTAGCTGATGGCCTCGCCGAACGGGTCGGACAGCGCCGTCACCCGCGGCTTGCCGGTGGTGAGCGCACCGACGATGTCACCACCGCTCACGTCGTACTCGAAGGCGTCCGCGTAGGTGCGCAGGACCACCCGGGAGCCGTCCGGCGACCGGGCCGCGCCGGTGATGGCGATCCGGCCGAACGTGTTGAGCGGATTTTCCGTCTGCGTCTTCGGCAGCGCGATCTCGCCGGCCTTGCGCATCAGCACCGGCTCGGCGTCGCCGTTGCGCAGCGCCGCCGTCGGCGTGTAGATCTCGGCCTTGCCGCTGGTGACCTTCGTGATGATCAGCGGTTTGCCGTCGTCGCCGATGAGCAACGCCTCGGCGTCGTGCGGCTTGCCCTCCGGGTAGGAGACCCGGTGCAGCGTCGGCTGCCTCGCACCGGTGACCGGCATCGACCAGAGCGCGACGCGCGTGCGGCGCTCCTTCGAGTCGGCGTTGTCACCGGTGTCGGCGATCCACAGGGTGTTGCCGTCCTTGGAGAGCGCGAGATCCTCGGTGTCGACCGGGCCCTGCCCCGAATACCGGACCGGCTCCTTCGAGACCTTGCACTTGGTGTCGAGGAAGAAGATCCGCTCGCGTGCCACGATCTCGGTGCTGTCGTTGATGACGACGTAGCCACTCTTGGTGGCGACCAGGCCGGACAGCTCCCGCAGCCGCTCGTCGGCGATCGTGCACCGCTTCTGACCGGGAGTGGCGGCCTGCTGCTCGGACGACCCGGGGGCGGGAGCCGCCGCGGCGACTCCGGCGAGCGCCACGGTTGCCCCGAGCAGGCCGAGGGCAACCGTGACCGAGGAAACAACGCGGCGCATTCGGCCAGTGTCGCATGCCACGCGTTTCCGGCGGATAACACCGTAGCCGCTCAGGAGCGGCTGCCGGCCGCCTGACCCTGTCGCTCGACGGCGAACGGCGCCAACTCCGCGGCGAGTTCCGCCGGGACGCGGAGATGCAGCAGGGTGCCCTCCGGCAGGTGCGCCGTGCTGAGCACCTCACCCGTGCGATGCGCACGGGCGACCAGGTCACCGCGGTCGTACGGCAACACGGCCCGAACCTCCACGGCCGGGCGCGGCAGCCGTTCCTCGATCGCCGCACGCAGCCCGTCGATGCCCCGCCCGGAGTGCGCGGAGACGAAGATCGCGTCCGGCCAGAGCCGCTTGAGCCGCAGCAGCGTGTCCTCGTCGGCCGCGTCGGTCTTGTTGACCACCAGCAACTCGGGAAGCCGCTCCGCGCTCACCTCGGCGAGCACCGCGTGCACCGCCCGGACCTGCTCCTCCGGATCCGGGTGGGTGCCGTCGACGACGTGCACCACCAGATCCGCCTCGGCGACCTCCTCGAGCGTCGAACGGAACGCCTCGACGATCTGGTGCGGCAGGTGCCGGACGAAACCGACGGTGTCGGAGAGGGTGTAGAGCCGGCCGTCCGAGGTGGTCGCCTTACGGGTGGTCGGGTCCAGTGTCGCGAACAGCGCGTTCTCCACCAGCACACCGGCACCGGTCAACCGGTTGAGCAGGCTGGACTTGCCGGCGTTGGTGTAGCCGGCGATGGCCACGGCGGGTACGGAATTGCGGGTGCGTCGGGCGCGCTTCGTCACGCGTACCGTGCGCATGCTCTTGATCTCACGGCGCAGCCGGGAGATGCGGTGGCGGATCCGCCGCCGGTCGGTCTCCAGCTTGGTCTCACCGGGACCACGCACACCCACACCGCCGCCGGCGCCGCCACCACGGCCGGAACCACCGGTCTGCCGGGAGAGCGTCTCACCCCAACCCCGCAGCCGGGGCAGCAGGTATTCGAGTTGGGCCAGCTCGACCTGGGCCTTACCTTCCTTGCTCTTGGCGTGCTGGGCGAAGATGTCGAGGATCAGCGCGGTGCGGTCGACGACCTTGACCTTGGTGCGCTGCTCCAGGTTGCGCAGCTGCGACGGGGACAACTCACCGTCGCAGATGACCGTGTCGGCGCCGCTGGAGAGCACCACCGCGCCGAGGTCGTCGACCTTGCCGCGGCCGATGTACGTGGCCGGGTCGGGTCGGCTGCGGCGCTGGATCAGCCCTTCGAGCACCTGCGAGCCGGCGGTCTCGGCCAGCGCGGCGAGCTCGGCCAGCGAATTTTCCGCGTCGGCCACCGTGCCCTCGGTCCAGACGCCCACCAGGACGACCCGCTCCAGCCGCAGCTGGCGGTATTCCACCTCGGTGACGTCGGTGAGCTCGGTCGACAGGCCCGGGACGCGTCGGAGGGACTGTCGCTCCGACAGATCCATCTCGCCGGTGGTGACGTCGTCGAGCTCGTCCTCGACGGGGACAAAGCTCTCCTGGTCTCGCAAGCGGTTCTCCTGTCCGTTTTGATAAGTGGAACGTAATCCTGACATGACGCAACGCCGAACGCACCTGCTATATGCCCATGGTCAGGGTCGCCAAAAGTGGGGGCGAATGCTGGTCGGCCGCGACAACCCGGTAGAAATGCGGGCGGCGGCCGACCGGCCGCACAGCCGTGACGGAGGGATCCCGTGGCCATCACCCGACTGCCGAGCGCCGGATTTTCGATCACCATCCGGATCGCCGTGACCGCGGACGCGTCCTCGATCGGCCGGCTCACCACCTCCGTCGGCGAGGCCGGCGCGATCGTCACGGCGTTGGACGTGGTGGACTCCGACCCGACGAACGTGATCGTCGACCTGACCTGCGACACCGCCGACGCCGGCCACGCCGACCAGGTCGTCGACGCGCTGACCGCGCTGGACGGCGTGGACGTGCGGAAGGTGTCCGACCGAACGTTCCTGCTGCACCTGGGCGGCAAGATCGAGGTGACGTCGAAGGTCGCGCTGCGCAACCGCGACGAGCTGTCCCGGGCGTACACCCCGGGGGTGGCTCGCGTCTGCATGGCGATCGCGGAGAACCCGGCGGACGCCCGGCGACTGACCATCAAGCGCAACACCGTCGCGGTGGTCAGCGACGGTTCGGCGGTGCTCGGCCTGGGCAACCTGGGCCCGGCCGCCTCGCTGCCGGTGATGGAGGGCAAGGCGGCGCTGTTCAAGCGCTTCGGTGGGGTGGATGCCTGGCCGGTGGTGCTGGACACCCAGGACACCGACGAGATCGTGCAGATCGTGAAGGCGATCGCGCCGGCGTACGGCGGGATCAACCTGGAGGACATCGCCGCGCCGCGCTGCTTCGAGATCGAGGCCCGGCTGCGCGAGGCGCTGGACATCCCGGTGTTCCACGACGACCAGCACGGCACCGCGATCTGCGTGCTGGCCGCGCTGACCAACGCGCTGCGGGTGGTGGGCAAGCAGCTCGAGGACGTCCGGGTGGTCGTCTCCGGGGCCGGCGCGGCGGGCACCGCGATCATGAAACTGCTGCTGCGCCAGGGCGTCGGCGACATCATCGCGTACGACCGGCAGGGCGCCCTGCACCGCGGGCTGACCGGGCTCAACTCGGCGTGGCAGTGGCTGGCGGACAACACCAACAAGGAGAACTACTCGGGCGACCTGCCGGGTGCGATCCGGGGTGCCGACGTGTTCATCGGCGTGAGCGCGCCGAACCTGCTCACCGGTGACGACATCGCCCAGATGGCCAAGGACTCGATCGTCTTCGCGCTGGCCAACCCGGATCCGGAGGTCGACCCGCGGGAGGCGCGCAAGCACGCCGCCGTGGTCGCCACCGGCCGCTCGGACCAGCCGAACCAGATCAACAACGTGCTCGCCTTCCCCGGCGTGTTCCGCGGCATGCTGGACGCGCACGCCGAGGAGTTCACCGAGGAGATGGCGATCGCGGCCGCCCGGGCCATCGCCGACGTGGTCGGCGAAGACAAGATCAACCCGACGGTGATCGTGCCGAGCGTCTTCGACTCCCGGGTCGCCCCGGCCGTCGCCGCCGCCGTCCGCGCCGCCGCGCACAACCCGAGCCCGCTCCCGGCCGCCGACCCCGGCCCCGCCGACCTCCCGGAGATCGCAGCAAACGCCAGCGCCACCCCGTAACCCCCACCCCCACCCCCACCCCCACCCTTTTCGTTGATCATGAGGTTATAGCCGCGACACGCCGGGCTGGCTGGCAATAACCTCATGATCAACGGGGCTGGGGTGGGGGTGGGGTGGGTGGGGTGGGTGGGGCTGTTAGGTGGGGAGGGTTACCTTGCCGGTGGCCACCAGGACGGCGGGGCCGGACAGCCAGCAGGAGGTCGCGGTGACCGTCACCGTCAGGCGGCCACCGGGCACGTCCACGGCGACCACCCCGGTGTCCCGACCGGCGTCCCGCAGGGCCACCGCGCCCACCGCGCAGGCACCCGTGCCGCAGGACAGGGTCTCGGCGCTGCCACGCTCGTACACCCGCATCAGCGAGTGCTCGTCGGTGCCGTCGACCGGGTCGCCCGCCACGATGAACTCCACGTTCACCCCGCTGGGGAAGACCGCCGGGTCGAAGCCGGGCGCGACGGTCAGGTCCAGCGCGGACAGCTCCACGCCGGCCGGCAGGACACAGACCAGGTGCGGATTGCCAAGATCCACAGCGGTGCCGGGCAGGGTCAGTCCGCCCAGGGTGGCGGCCGACGTGTCGTACACCCGGGGTCGGCGCATCTCGACGGACACGGCGTCGCCCTCGACCAGCGCGCGCACGACGCCGGCCCGGGTGGCCACCGGCAACGCGGCGCCGGCGGGCGTCGCCAAGCCGGTGTCGAGCAGGTAGCGCACGAAGACCCGGGCACCGTTGCCGCACATCTCGGCGAACGACCCGTCGGCGTTCCAGTAGTCCATGAACCACTCGGCCTCGCCGGCCAGCCCGGCGCCGTCCGGATGCTTGGCCGCGCGGACCACCCGCAGCACGCCGTCCGCGCCGATGCCCCGCCGCCTGTCGCAGAGCGCCGCGACCAGCTCCGGGGTCAGGTCGAGCTGACCGTCCGGGTCGGGAAGGAGGACGAAGTCGTTGCCGGTGCCGTGGCCCTTGGTGAACTCCACACTCCCATCATCGCGCAGCGGCCGGCACCAGACGCAGGGCCTCCCCCAACACGTCCGGCGCCGTCGAGTCCAACCAGTGGATCCGCGGGTCGCGCCGGAACCAGGACCGCTGCCGGCGGACGAAACGCCTGGTGGCCCGGACCGTCTCGTCGTGCGCCTGCGCCTCGGTCAGCTCACCGGCGAGCATGCGCAGCACCTGCTGGTAGCCCAGCGCCCGGCTCGCCGTCCGGCCCTCGGGCAGGCCGCGCCCGACCAGCTCCCGGGTCTCCGGCACCAGACCGTCGGCCCACATCCGGTCGACCCGCAGCGCGATCCGCTCGTCCAGCACGGCGGTGTCCAGGTCGACGCCGAGCTGCACCGACGGGTAGTACGGCGTGGGCTGCGGCAGCGACGCGGCGAACGGCGCCCCGGTGAGCTCGATCACCTCCAGGGCCCGGACGATCCTTCGACCGTTGCCGGGCAGGATGCCCTCGGCGGCCACCGGGTCGGCGGCGCGCAGCCGCGCGTACAGCGGCGCCGGGCCGACCTCGGCCAACTCCCGTTCCAGTCGCTCGCGCAGCGCCGCGTCCGTGCCGGGGAACTCGAAGCGCTCCAGCACCGCCCGCACGTACAGCCCGGAGCCACCCACCAGCAGCGGCACCCGCCCCCGGGACAGGATGTCGTCCACCGCCGCGCGGGCCAGCCGCTGGTACTCCGCGACACTCGCCGGCTCGGTGACCTCCCAGATGTCCAACAGGTGGTGCGGCACCCCGTCCCGCTCGGCGGGGGTCAGCTTGGCCGTGCCGATGTCCATGCCCCGGTAGAGCTGCATCGAGTCGACGTTGACCACCTCACCGTCGAGCGCGTGCGCCAACGCGATGCTCAGCGCCGACTTACCCGCCGCGGTCGGGCCGACCACCGCGACGACAGTGCCCGCCGCGTCGCCTGTCACACCCGCGTCGCCCGTCACACCCGCTCCCAGGAGGCCACGAAGTAGGCGACGCCGTAGGGAGCCGCGTCGTGCAGCAGCTCGCCGCGCCACCCACCGCCGGCCGCACGGGCCGCGCCGGCCAGCACCTGCCAGGGGGCGCGACCGGCGGCCTTCAGCTCCGCCGACAGCACCGGGTCGAGGTCGAGCAGGGCGTCCAGGTCCGCGTCGGCCAGCGCCGTCGCAACCCCCTGGTCGTACGGGAGGGCGCGCGCGTCGTCGTACCCGGGAGCCTTCTCTCCCCGACAGGCCGACCCGTCCCCGAGCACCAGCAACGCCACCCGGTCACCCGCACCGCCGACCTCGTCCGCGAGCGCGGCCAGCTCGGCCGGGCCGGCGTCGGCGGCCACCTGCACGGCGGTCACCGACGCTCGGGTGTCGTGCGCTCGCGGGTCGTGCGCTCGGGCGTCGCGCTCTCGCGGGTCGTGCACACGCGGGTCGTGCGCACGGGCGTCGCGCTCTCGGGGGTCGTGCGCACGGGCGTCGTGCCGGGCCAGCAACCACGCGCCGATGGTCAGGCTCAACGGCAGCACCGCACCCCGGTCGGGCTGGCCGCGGACCAGCGGCACGTCCAGGTCGACACCCCACGGCTGGAGCGAGCCGGTGGCCGGGGTGCGGATCAGGCCGGTGACCGGGCCGGTGCCGAGCAACACCACCATGTCCGAATCGACGGCCAGCAGTCGGCGTACGGCGGTGTCACAGGCCGCCCGTAGGTCGTCCAACTCCGGGGCCGCGGAACCGGCCACCTCGGGCACGAGCAGGGGCGGATGGGGGCAGACGGCAGCGGCGACCAGTGGCACCCATTCACCGTAGCGGGAATCGTCGGTGCGTCTCCGCGCCGATCCGGTCATTCGGCCCCTAGGACACCGTATGGTCACGGTCGGCGATAGGCGCTCGACGCGGACCGGGTCGGACCTGTGACAATGCCGGAAGTAACTTGGCTGCGCCGTGGCGGCGACGGGGGATCGATCCCTCGACGCCGGGAGAACGAGGATGGGCACATGAGCGACTGGACTGCCTTCGGACGGGTGGATGCGGACGGCACCGTGTACGTCAAGACCACCGAGGGCGAGCGGGTTGTCGGATCCTGGCAGGCGGGAGCACCGGAGGAGGGCCTGGCACACTTCGCGCGCCGCTTCGCCGACCTGGTGACCGAGGTGGACCTGACCGAAGCGCGTCTCAAGTCGGGTGCGGCCGACGCCGGGCACTCGCTGAGCACGATCCGGCGGATCCGTACCACGCTGCCCGAGGCCAACGTGGTCGGCGACATCGACGCCCTGGCCGCTCGCCTGGACAAGCTGGCCACCTTCGCCGAGGAGAAGGCCGGCGAAGCGCGCGCCGCCCGGGACGCCGCTCGCGGCGAGGCCCTGGCGCGCAAGACCGCGCTTGTCGAGGAGGCCGAGAAGCTCGCCGCCGAATCCACCGGATGGAAGACCGCCGGGGACCGCCTCAAGGAGATCCTCGACGAGTGGAAGACCATCCGTGGGGTCGACAAGAAGGCCGACGGTGAGCTGTGGAAGCGTTTCGCCGCCGCCCGGGATGGTTTCACCCGGCGTCGGGGCGCCCACTTCGCCTCCCTGGACTCGCAGCGCAAGCAGGCGCAGACGGTCAAGGAGGAGCTGGTCGCCGAGGCGGAGAAGCTCCAGGAATCCACCGACTGGGCCGCGACCGCCAACCAGCTCAAGGATCTGATGACCCAGTGGAAGGCCGCGCCGCGTGCCTCCAAGGAGGCCGAGCAGAAGCTCTGGGAACGCTTCCGGGGTGCACAGGACGCCTTCTTCAGCCGGCGTAGCGAGGTCTTCTCCGCCCGGGACAACGAGCAGCGCGGCAACCTGGAACGCAAGCAGGCCCTGCTCGCCGAGGCCGAGGCGTTGGACATCGACGCCGACCCGAAGGGCGCCCAGGCCAAGCTGCGGGAAATCCAGGCGCAGTGGCACGAGGCCGGCCGGGTGCCCCGCGAGGCAGCCGCCGGGCTGGAGCGCCGGCTGCGCGTCATCGACGACAAGGTCCGTGACGTAATGGACTCCGCGTGGCGCCGCACCACCAAGGAGGACAACCCGCTGCTCGCCCAGATGCGGTCCCAGGTGGCCGAGGCCGAGGAGCGGCTGGCTCGGGCCCAGAGCGCCGGGGACGCCCGCCGGATCAAGGACGCCGAGCAGGCCCTCGCCGCCAAGCGACAGTTCCTCCAGCTCGCCGAGCAGGCCGGCTGAGCTGACAACGTCCGAAGCCCCCGGTCCCGAGCGGGACCGGGGGTTTCCACGTGTCCGCGCCCTCGCGCCGCCCTCGCGCCTCGCGCCTCGCGCCGCCCGCGCCCGCGCCCGCGCCCGCGCCCGCGCCCGCGCCCGCGCCCGCGCCCGCGCCAAGATCTACGCAACTTCCCGGATGTTGCTGCCTCGGAGGCGGCGGGAGGCAGCAACATCCCCGATGTTGCCTGGATCTTGACACGAACCTCGTGCTTGAGAGTCGAGACCGGGGTTGGGGGCGGCCGGCAGACGTCAAGGGCATGCTCAATCCAGGAAGTAGCGGCATCCGAGCACCCGGAGACCATTACACCCATGTCGACATCCTTGCGTTAGGTGGAACGGCTCTTCGTCAACCAGCGCCGCCTCGCCGATCATGGAGTTGTGGTGGGCAACAAAACGCCCCTAACCCCCCAAAGTCGGCACCACAACTCCATGATCGCCAAGCCGGGGCCGACCCCACTCCGCGATCGTGCACGTCATGTCCCGGGTTGACCCGCCCGCTACCGCCCTGACGCAACGATGTGGATTTCCTGGATCGGTCACGATCTTGGGATGAGATCGGTCGGCCCGACCCGAACTCGTCGCCGCCCTGCTCCTGGTCCGTGCGCCACCGGCGCGGGTGTCCGGCTGCCCATTGCGTTGATCCGACTCGGCTTCCTGAAACTCGGGGTGTCCGGGCCGGGTGGATGGGCCGGTTTTCTGAATGTCGAGTCGATCATGGGATCGTCGGGCGTCGGAGAACTTTCGGCAACTACCGCCGAGCCCTTCGGTCCGCCGTAGCGCGACCCGAACAGCCAGAGCGCCACCCGGGACGACCCGAGGGCCACCCGACGACCCAGACAGCGCGGCACGGACAGCGCGAGCACGGACAGCGCGAGCACGGACAGCGCGAGCACGGACAGCGCGAGCACGGACAGCGCGAGCTACGGAGACCGGAGACCGGCGGGGTGCGCGGGCGGGGCGGGGCGGGGCGGGGCGCAGGTTGACGCATCGAGGCTGGCTGATCAGAATGAGTTACGGAGCCAGGTAGGGCCACCGGTACGAGGGCGACGACGGCGGGACACCGCTGTCGAGGGTCACCGGTGCGCTTCCGCGAGTGACCACGTCCGCGTGACATGGGCCGTCGCGCACTGTCCGCGTACCCGAAAAGGGCCGTGACGTGCGGACGGCCGCCCGCCGACGTCGTCATCGGACGGCGTCGGACCTCCGAAGTGGAGCGTGAATGTTCCGTCCCAAGGCTCTCGGCGGTGCGCTGACCGCGCTCGCCACTGTCGCGGCTGGCGTGTTCCTCGCCACCGCCGTCAGCACCACCCCGGCCGTCGCCGCTGGCACCGGCACCGGGTACCTGCATACCAACGGCAACCAGATCGTGGACAGCACCGGTGCCACGGTCCGGCTGACCGGCATCAACTGGTTCGGCATGGAGACCGACAACAAGACCTTCCACGGGCTGTGGTCGAACAACCCGTGGCGGGGGCAGCTCGACACGATGGCCCGGCTGGGTTACAACACGTTGCGGGTGCCGTACTCGAACGACGCGCTGAAGCCGGGCGCGGCCGCCACCGGGATCAACGACTTCGTCAACCCGGACCTGATCGGGCTGTCGCCGTTGCAGATCCTGGACAAGGTGATCAACTATGCCGGCAGCAAGGGCATGCGGATCATCCTGGACCGGCACCGGCCGACGTCGGCCGGGCAGTCGCCGCTCTGGTACACGTCGACGGTCTCCGAGGCGACGTGGATCAACGACTGGAAGATGCTCGCCCAGCGGTACGCGGGCAATCCGACGGTGATCGGCGCGGACCTGCACAACGAGCCGCACGCCGAGGGCACCAACCCGGCGGCCACCGGCGCGTGCTGGGGTTGCGGCGACACGACGCGGGACTGGCGGCTCGCCGCCGAGCGGGCCGGCAACGCCATCCTCGGTGTCCAGCCCAACTGGTTGATCTTCGTGGAGGGGGTGAGTTGCCCGAGTGGTGGTCTCTCCAACGTCTGGGACAACGATCCGAGCAACGACGAGGACTGCGGTTGGTGGGGCGGCAACCTGTCGAAGGCGGGTCAGTTCCCGGTCCGGCTGAACGTGGCCAACCGGCTGGTCTACTCGCCGCACGAGTACGCCACCTCGGTCTACCGGCAGACCTGGTTCGACGCCCCGGACTACCCGGCGAACATGCCGGCCATCTGGGACAAGTACTTCGGTTACCTCTACAAGCAGAACATCGCCCCGATCATGATGGGTGAGTTCGGCAGCACCCTTGTCGACCCGAAGGACAAGGTGTGGCTGGAGAAGCTGATGGCGTACACCGGCACCGGGGTCACCGGGATGTCCTTTACCTACTGGTCGTGGAACCCGAACTCGGGTGACACCGGCGGCATCGCGCTCGACGACTGGACGAACGTCAACACCGTCAAGCAGGCGATCCTCCAGCCGTACCTGATCGCGCCGTCCGGCGGCGGGCCGACCGGCGGACCGACGACCGGCGGGCCCACCGGCGGACCGACGACCCCGCCCCCGGGTGCCTGCACGGTCACCTACCGACAGGTCAACGCCTGGCAGGGCGGCTTCCAGGGCGAGGTGACAGTGAAGAACACCGGTACGGCCGCGGTGAACCCGTGGTCGGTCACCTGGAGTTGGCCGTCCGGGGTGACGCTGGGCAGTGGCTGGAACGCCACTGTCACGCAGTCCGGCACGACGGTCACCGCGGCCGCTCCGAGCCACGCCCCGTCCCTGCCGGCGGGCGGGTCGGTCACCGTGGGCTTCACGGCCAACGGCACGGCCAGCACCCCCGCGACGGTGAAACTCAACGGCGTCAGCTGCTGAGCCGCCAGGAGCTGCTGGGCGGCCTCCGACACACACCCCGGGACGGCCGATGCGGTGCGCACCGCATCGGCCGTCCCGGCCATTTACATCCAGATGCTTCTATGCTTTCATCGGGAAAGCGCTTGCCTTTCTCCTGGCGGGCGCGAGCGCGGGAGCCGCTTTCCTTCACGTACCTGCACTGGCGGGCCCGAGGACCACAGGTCCCGGCCACCACTCGCCGCCCACGGGCATGGGCGTCGCGACGGTCCGTCCGCCTGATCGAAAGGGAGCAGCATGCGCACAGGACGGCGTCGAATGACGCTGATCGCCACCACCGCCGCAGCCACCGCCAGCCTCGTCACCGCCGGCCTACTGACCTCCGTGTCCGCGCAGGCGGCCGCCGGCTGCCGGGTCGCCTACTCGGTCGCCAGCCAGTGGCCGGGCGGCTTCACCGGCAACGTCACTGTCACCAACCTCGGCGACCCGGTCTCCGGCTGGACGCTCCGCTGGTCGTACGGGGCCGGCCAACAGGTCAGCCAGGCCTGGGGCGCCACCGTCGCGCAGAGCGGAGGTCAGGTCTCCGCCGCCAACGTCGACTACAACGCCAGTCTGGCGACGAACGGCAGCACCTCGTTCGGCTTCAACGCGAGCTGGAACTCCGCCAACCCGGACCCGGCAAGCTTCACCCTGAACGACGTCGCGTGCACCGGCACCACCACCCCGACGAGCCCGACCACCCCCACCAACCCGGGCACCCCGACCAACCCGGGCACCCCGACGACCCCGCCGATCCCGAGCGATCCGCCGCCCAGCGTGCCGCCACCGACCGGTCTCGTCGGCTGGGCCACCCAGAACGGCGGCACCACCGGCGGCGGCGGCGCACCGGCCACCACCGTCACCACCGCGTCGGCGCTGACCAGCGCACTGAATGCGACGGGCGCCGCGGTGATCCGGGTCTCCGGCACGATCTCCTGCTCGGGCATGCTGCGGGTCCGGTCCAACAAGACCATCCTCGGCAACTCCGGCGCGACGATCGCCGGCTGCGGGCTCAACATCAGCGGTGACCGCAACGTGATCATCCGGAACCTGACCTTCCGGGACTGGAACGACGACGCGATCAACGTGCAGGAGTCGGCCACCAACATCTGGATCGACCACAACACCTTCAGCAACGGCTACGACGGCGCGGTCGACGTCAAGCGCGGGTCGGACTTCGTCACGGTGTCGTGGAACCGGGTCTTCAACCACGACAAGACCATGCTGCTCGGCCACAGCGACGACAACGGCGCGCAGGACACCGGCCACCTGCGGGTGAGCTACCACCACAACTGGTTCGACGGCAGCAGGCAGCGCAACCCGCGGGTGCGCTTCGGCAACCCGGTGCACGTGTTCAACAACTACTACCGGGCCAACGGCGGCTACGGCGTGGCCTCCACCGAGAACGCCGGCGTGCTCGTCGAGGGCAACTACTTCGAGAACGTCAAGGACACGTACCACCTCGGCGAGGCCGACTCCGGGCCGGGCCGCCTGGTCGCCCGGAACAACCACTTCGTCAACTCGCCCGCCGGGCAGACCGGCGGCAGCGTGGCCAGCATCCCGTACTCGTACCAGTTGGACACCGCCAGCACCGTCAAGTCCATCGTGACGGCGGGCGCCGGCGCCGGCCGGATCACCGTCTGACCGGGGAAGGGCCCCTCGACGAGGGGCCCTTCCGCGCGCTCAGTGGGTGGCGCAGCCGGCGGTGGGTGCGGGCGCGACCGGTGGTGCGCCGATCGTCGGCAGACCGAGCAACACCCCGGGGGTACGCGGGGAGCGCCCCGCCTCGGCCGCGTCGCCGGCCCGGGTCCGTCGGTGCGCCACCGGCGCCCCGTCGGCGTTGAGGTGGTGCGGTGCGGCGTACGTGATCGCGGTGTGCACGATGTCGCCCGGCCGGATCTGGCCGGCCAGCGACTGCCCGCCGGGTACCTCGGTCGCGAAGTGCACGAGCCGGCCGTCGCGGGCCCGACCGGACATCCGGCCGGTCCGCTCGTCCTTGCGGCCCTCGCCGAGGGCGACCAGCACCTCGACGGTCTCCCCCACCAGGCGCTTGTTCTCCGCCCAGGTGATCTCCTCGACGCATTCGATCAGCCGCTCGTAGCGCTCCTGCACGACCTGCTTGGGCAGTTGGTCGTCCATGGTCGCGGCGGGGGTGCCGGGGCGCTTCGAGTATTGGAAAGTGAAGGCCGAGGAGAACCGGGCCTCGCGGACCACGTCCAACGTGCGTTGGAAGTCGGCCTCGGTCTCGCCGGGGAAACCGACGATGATGTCGGTGGTGATCGCCGCGTCCGGCATCGCCGCCCGGACCTTCTCGATGATCCCCAGGTAACGCTCGGAGCGGTAGGACCGGCGCATCGCCTTCAGCACGTCGTCGGAGCCGGACTGCAACGGCATGTGCAGCGAGTGGCACACGTTCGGCGTCTCGGCCATCGCGGCGATCACGTCGTCGGTGAAGTCCTTCGGGTGCGGGCTGGTGAACCGGACCCGCTCCAGCCCGTCGATGTCGCCGCAGGCCCGCAACAGCTTGCCGAAGGCGTACCGGTCGCCGAACTCCACACCGTAGGAGTTGACGTTCTGCCCGAGCAGGGTCACCTCCAGCACGCCCTCGTCGACCAGGGCGCGCACCTCGGAGAGGATGTCGCCGGGGCGGCGGTCCTTCTCCTTGCCGCGCAGCGCCGGCACGATGCAGAACGTGCAGGTGTTGTTGCAGCCCACCGAGATCGACACCCAGCCGGCGTACGTGGACTCGCGGCGGGTGGGCAGCGTGGAGGGGAAGACGTCGAGGGACTCCAGGATCTCCACCTCGGCGGCGGCGTTGTGCCGGGCCCGCTCCAGCAGCACCGGCAGCGCACCGATGTTGTGGGTGCCGAAGACCACGTCCACCCAGGGTGCCTTGCGGACGATCTCGCCCCGGTCCTTCTGGGCCAGGCAGCCACCGACCGCGATCTGCATGCCGGGGTGCTTGTCCTTGACCGGACGCAGTCGACCGAGGTTGCCGTAGAGCCGGTTGTCGGCGTTCTCGCGGACGGCGCAGGTGTTGAAGACGACGATGTCCGGGGTGTCGTCGGCCGGCACCGCGCGTACGTAGCCGGCCTGTTCCAGCAGGCCGGAGATGCGCTCGGAATCGTGGACGTTCATCTGGCAGCCGTACGTCACGACGTTGTAGGTCCTAGCCACCCTCTTGGTGCCCCTTCCCCTCGGGCTACCAGGGTAGCGGCCCGTTTGGCGGCCCCCACCCACCGGCATTGACCCGGCGGCCCATGGCGGGCATCCACGGCGGGCAGTACGCTGCACAACAAGAATGTGTTCTGGGCGATTTCGGGGGCTTTGCACTCAACGCCGACGATGCGCGGCACCGTTCACGGGGGAGCACATGACGACCCGCGGGAGGCCAACCGTGACGCGACAAGATGCGACACAGCGCACCGTCACCACTCCGGACGGGCGGCGGCTCGCGGTGGAGACCTCCGGCGCACCCGACGGGCCCCCGGTCTTCCTGCTGCACGGCACCCCGGGCAGCCGCAGTGGCCCCCGACCCCGGGGCATCGTCGTCTACCGCCTCGGCGTGCACCTCGTCTGCTACGACCGGCCCGGCTACGGCGACTCCGACCGGCAGGAGGGCCGGCGGGTGGCCGACGCGGCGGCCGACGTCGAGGCGATCGCCGACGCCCTCGGCATCGAACGATTCGCGGTGGTCGGCCGCTCCGGCGGCGGGCCGCACGCCCTGGCCTGCGCGGCACTGCTGCCGGACCGGGTCACCCGGGCCGCCGTGCTGGTGGGGCTCGCCCCGGCCGGCGCACCCGACCTGGACTGGTACGCGGGCATGGCCGCGACGAACGTGACGGACTACGGGCAGGCCGACGAGGACCTGACCGAGCTGACGCTCAACCTGAAGGTCCGCGCCGAGGAGGCTCGACGGGACCCGATGACGCTGCTGGACTTCCTGCGCCCGCAGTTACCCGACGAGGACATCCGGGTCGTCGACGACGTCGCGATCCGTCGCCTGCTCACCGACATGTACGCCGAGGCCCTGCGACACGGCCCCGAGGGCTGGATCGACGACGTGTTGGCGATCCGCCGGGGCTGGGGGTTCGACCTCGCCGGCATCCGCGCGGAGGTCCGGCTCTGGCACGGCGAGCAGGACCGCTTCTCCCCGGTGGAGCACTCCCACTGGCTCGCCTCGCGGATCCCGCGCGCCGAGGTCCAGGTGCAGCCCGGCGCCGCACACTTCGGGGCGGTGGAGATCCTGCCGCAGACCCTGACCTGGCTGGTCACGCCGGCTCTCGCGACCAGCCCCCAGGTCTGAGCGTCCGGCCCGGCGCGGCAGGGCCGGCGGGCCGGACACCCGGTCAGATCGTGTGCGGGTCGATCACCCGGACGACGAGCCGCCGCTCGCGCAGGGTCTGCACGGTCGGATGCTCCAGGCCGATCACCTCGGCCAGCCGGTCCGCCACCGCGCCGACGTCCTCGGCCGAAGCGCCGTCGCCCGCGCGCCTCGACACCAGGGCGAGGTCACCGAGGCAGCGCAGCGTGTCGGGGTGGTCCGCGCCGATCACCGCGGCCAGCCGGCCGGCGGTCTCCCGCAGCCGGTCCCGCGCCGACTCCAGGTCACCCTCCTCGGCGAGGCACACCGCCTGGTTGACCTCCGCCGCGAGGGTGTGCGGGTGGTCGGGGCCGAGCACCTTGCGCAACTCGCCGACCGCCCGGGCCGCCGACGCGAGGGCGTCCGACCGGCGTCCGAGGGCGCGCTCCGCCGCCGAGATGTTGCTCACCGTCGCCAGGGTGTGCGGGTGCTCCGGGCCGAGCCGGAGCTGCTCCTCGTACGCCAGGCGCACCGCGGTCATCTCGGCGAACGCCCGGGCCGCGTCGCCGACGGCCAACAGGTTCGCCGCACGGCTGGACCGGCAGGCCACCGTGTCCGGATTGTCGGGACCGAAGCGTTCGTCGAGCTCACGGAAGGCCGTCTCGAACATCGGCGCGGCCTCGCTGCCCCGACCGGAGCTGCGCAGCGACACCGCCAGGTTGACCTGGGCGGCGAGGCTCTGGCCGTCGTCCGGCCCGAGCACCTCGCAGTACGTCTCGTACACCGTGCGCAACAGGGTGGCCGAGCGTTCGTACTCGCCGGCCTCCCGCAGGTCGCTGCCCAGCCGCACGGCGGAGACGAGCGTGTAGGGATGGGTGGGGCCGAGCACCAGCCGCCGCCGCTGGTGCACCTCGTCATCCCACCGCCGGGCCGACCGGTAGTCGCCGACCAGCCGGTACGAGACGGCGAGGTTGTTGGCCGCGCTCAACGTCCGTGGGTGGTCCTCGCCGAACACCTGCAGCCAGGAGGCGTAGGTGGACCGGTCCCGCTCCAGCGCCTCGGCGTAGCGGCCGAGGGCCCGCAGGTCACCGCCGAGGCTGCCGGCGGTCATCAGACTGTGCGGGTGCAGCGGGCCCAGCAGGCGGCGTTGCTCGGCGAGCACCGCCTCGTCCAGGTCCCGGGCCTCGTCGAAGCGGCCCAGGCTGCGCAGGATGTTCGCCCGGTTGAACCGCAGGTGCAGCAGCTGTCGGCCCAGCGCCGACGCCTCGACCTCGTCGTGGATGTCGCCGAGCCGGGCGCTCCAGGTGTCGTCCACCTCCTGGCTGAAGGCGTCGGCCTGGTCCAGACCGCCGCGCTGCCACAGGTAACGGACCCGGTCGATCAGGAGCTGACACACCGACTCGTCCGGGCAGGTCAGCGCCTCGGAGACCTCCAGATGCGGCCAGAGCATCCGCAGCCGGGCCCAGGTGGTCGGGTCGTCCACGTCGCCGCGCGGGCGGGACGCGGCCAGCACCAGGTGCACCTGGTGTCGGGCGGCGGTGATCTCGTCGTCGGTCATCCGGTCGCGGACCACCGCCTGCAACAACCGGTGCACCTGCACCCGACCGCCCTGCACGTCGAGCTTGAGCAGGGCCAGCCGGTTGATCTGCTGGACCAGGGCGCCACGCACCAGCCGCTCCGACACCGACGGGTCGAACGGCACGAGGGCCGCCGCCATCTCGTCGCTGTAGATGAGTTCGAGGGCGATCTCCGGTGCCAGCACCGAGCAGAGCTGCAACAACCGGTACGCGGCCGGCGCCTGTTCGAGTAGCCGGTTCAGCGACAGGTCCCAGGTCGCCTCCACGGAGAGCGCGCTCGGGCCGTGCCGCTCGATCTGCCGCAGATAGTCGGAGACCGACGTGCCGGTGTCCGCCAGCCAGGCACCCGCCGCGGCCACCGCGATCGGCAGGTCGCCGAGCGCCTCGGCCACCCGGTCGGCCTCCTCGGCGCTGATCGTGGGCACCCGCTGGGCGAGGTGCGCGACGCTCTCGGTGCGGTTGAAGACGTCCACCTGGATCGGGTTCGCCCGATCACCCCAGGCGCGGTTGCGGGAGGTCAGCAGGACGTGGCCGGGGCCCTGCGGCAGGAACGGCTCGATCTGGTCGAGCTCCTCGGCGTTGTCCAGCACGACGAGCCACCGCTCGTACGGCTCACCACGGCCCAGCACCTGCAACACGGATCGGACCGTGTCGGGCAGGGTGGGCCCGACGAGGATGCCGAGGCGACCGGCGAGGTCGGCGAGGGCGGTGTCGACGAACTGCGGCGGGTCCGCCACGATCCACCAGACCACGTCGTACGCGGCCCGGAACCGGTGCACGTACTCCAACGCCACCTGCGTCTTGCCGACGCCACCCATGCCCTGCAGGGCGACCGGCAGCACCACCGCGCTGCCCCCGCTCTGCAACTGCGCACGCAGTCGCGCCAGGTCGTCCTCCCGGCCGGTGAACCGGGCGTTCCGGTTGGGGGCATTGAAGATCAGCGGCTCGGTGCCGGGATAACGGGCCGCCCCGGCCGCCGGACCGTCCGCCGACGACGGCACCGGCCGGCCGACCAGCCGCAGCACCCGCTCCACAGCGGTCGCGGCGCTCACGTTCACCAGGTTCGTCGAACTCTGGGCCGGAAACTCGGCAAGCGGGCGCAGGTCGGCGACGTACACGGCGAGGGCCGTCGAGCCGGTGCTCGTGTCGCGGTCGGGCAGGCCGCCGGACGGCGTGGCCACGTAGGCCGGCGAGACCACGGTCAGCGTGCGCGGCGCGGGCGTGCCGGCGGACCCGACGGCGGAGGCGGGCTCCACCACCCGCAGCCCCGCCGAGCTGAGCACCCGCTCCAGCCACTCGGCCCAGATGGCGTCCTCCGGCGCGTACCGGAGCACGATCTGGTCGTCGATCGCCTCGGTACGCCGACGGAAACGGGCCTTGCCCCGCTCCCGCACCGACTCGTCCATCACCGGCAGCGCGCTCACCTCGCCGTCGGTGAGGATCCCGGTCAGCGTCTCGAACGCGGCCAGCAGCGACGTCGGCGAACCGGGCGGGTCGCCGAAGGTCGCCAGGGTCTCCTCGTAGGCGTAGAACGGCCGGTAGGGAACCTCCACCGCGGCCCAGTAGCGCCGCCGTTCCGCCTCGGTCATGCCCGCCGGCAACCCGGCGAAGCGACGCATGGCCAGCAGGCGACCCGCCTCGGCCCGCTCCTTCTCGGCCTGGTCGACCCGCATCGGCACCGGCAGGACCCGGATGTCGCGCCGCCGGTACCGGTCCCGCACCGAGTGCGCCACCCGGGCCGCACCGTCGATGCCCTGGTCGCTGAGCGTGAAGCAGTCGACGAGGGTGTCCGGCAGGTGCAGGGTGCAGATGTCGGCGACGTCGCTCAACCCCGTCCGGCTGTCGATCAGGGTGTAGTCGTACTGGCGCTTCATGTCCGCCCGCAGCGCCTCGAAGAACTGCGCCCCGCCCAGCCGGTTGTAGAAGTTGTCCCAGTCCAGACCGCTCACCGAGACGGCGTAGTCGCTGTTCTGCCGGCCGGCGGAGAGGAAGTCGAGGCCGCCGCCGTCGGGGAAGCTCCACCGCAACGAGAACGCGTGCCGCGCGACCCGGGCGTACTGCTCCATCCAGCGATCCGGTCGGTCGTCGACGCGGGTGGTCTCCCACTCGTAGTCCCGGATCATGTCGATCACGCCGCTGGTGCCCTGGATCGCCTCGGCGTCCAGGAACGGATGGAAGAAGCGGTGCAGGCCTGGTGACTCGAGATCCCAGTCGGCGACAAGCACCCGGCGGCCGCTGGCCGCGAGGATCCAGGCGACGTTGGCCAGCGCCATCGTCCGGCCCGTCCCACCCTTGAACGAGTAGAAGGTGACGACCTGGCCTTCGCGATCGTTGTTCATCGGTCTTCTCCGTGGGGACGCGGTGGGGCCGGATCAGCAGGCGGGGACACGGGGTCGGGCGTGCCGGTGGAGCCGGCGGCGGGCAGGCCGTCGCGCAGGCTCGGCACCGGTTCCGACGGTGGTGCGAAGGGGACGACCGGGCCGTACTTGAGGAACTGGCGGCGGGCCTCGGTGACCAGCGCCGGCATCAGGTCGACGAACTCCGGCATGCTGCACGCCCGCTTCACCTGGGGCAGGCCGGCGTCGTGCAGCAGGCGCGTCACCTCGGTCGCCCAGCGGGACGCGTCCTGGGTGTCGTCGTCGTCGGTGACCACCAGCGGCACGACCCACTCCCGCAGGCCGTGCAGCATGCCGGCGAGGATCGCCGACGCGTCGGGCGCCGCCGCGACCCACGGGTCGACGAGCAGCACGGCCGGTCGGTGGTCGAGCAGGCCGGCGGCCTGGGTGAAGTCCTCCGTGCGGGCGGACAGCCCGAGGCGCTCGGCGGTGCTGACCGCGTACTCGGCGGCGGGGAGTTCCTGGCGTCGCCCGTACGGCCGCCAGAGCCGGCCGCTCGTCGCGTAGCCGGCGGGGTCGCGGTTGGCCGGAAGGCGGTCCCGGGTCGGGGCCAGGACGGCGACGACGAAGTCCGGGTCGGACGGCCCCGGGCGGGCGACCTCGTCGAGGCCCGGCGCCCGGGACGGACCCAGCGGTCGCCGCTCGGCGGTGTGCACGATCCGACTGGCCAGGCGGCTCAGCAGCAGCTCGTACTGCGCCCGGTAGGAGGCCAGCATGCAGAAGGCGCGCAGGCCGTCCTCGGCGTACTCCGGGACGTCCCGACCCAGGTCCAGGGCGCCGTCCAGCTCGGGATGGGCCCCCCACGGAAACGGGATCCACAGCACCGGGGTGAGGTGACCGGCGGTGAGCCGGGCCGGACCGGCGGCGGCCAGCCGGGCCCGGAAGGACTCCTGCTCCCCCAACGCCCACGGGCGGCTGAAGTAGCCGGGCGAGTAGAGCGGGACGAAGACCTCGGCGTCACCGAGCGCCTCGGCGAGAGCCGCCTTCCAGTCGGCGCCCATCGGGATGTGCTGGTCGAAGAAGCCGATCCGCATTCCGGCCACCGGCCGCGCCTGGCGCCGCACCTCGTCGGACAGGTCGCTGAAGAACTGCCCGACCCACACGTCGGCGTCGGCCCGCGCGCCCGGGGCCGGCGCCGAGTGGGCATAGCTGAGGAAGAAGTACGTCCCTCGTGCCGCCGGTCGGCGGCGGTCCCCCGGCGGGCTCACCCCGGCTCCTCGGCGAACCTGTTGCACAGCTCGTCGGCACTCGCCGGCACCCAGGGCTCCACCAGGTAGGAGCGGTGGATCGCCACGATCCGCTGCGCGAGCCGCCAGACCACCGCCCGGTACGCGTTCTCCCACTGCATGGTCAGCAAGCCGTAGACCCCATCCCGCTGGTAGTGCACCGCGATGTCGGGATCCGGCATGGCGGTCGGGGAGAACCGTTGGATGTCGCGCAGCACCCGGGGCAGTGCGGTGCCGTTCGTCGGCGACCAGGTGACCGGCACGATCGCCGTCTCGTGGGCCGAGGCGGAGCTGTGCCGCCCGACGATCCGTCGGCGGGAGAACGCGTCCCACTCGCGGCCGCACCACTCGCTGCCGAGCAGCGCACTGGACACCAGCGGCACGAAGACCTGGCAGGTGCCGGCGGCCTCGAGAAGCTCCGGGCTCCAGCGTTCCCCGCCCGCGATGGAGGTGTCCAGGAAGCCGGCGTCCAGCCCGGTCACCGGGCCGACCAGCTCGCTGACGTGCACGGACAGGTCCTCGAAGAACCGGGAGACGTACTCGGCGGGCTTGCCGGTGGCCCGGCCGACCGGCGCCCTGGAGTAGCTGACGAAGAAGAGCGGGGCGCGCGTTCTGGAGGGTGCGTCCGCTGTGCTCACCGCTGCCCCTCCGCCCTCCCCACGCGGCCGGACCATCAGCGTAGACCCCGCGTCAACGTCGCGCCGCCAGCCGGTTCGCCGCGAACCAGTCGACGGCGAAGTCCACTGTGGCACGTGCCGGCAGCAGGCGCGCGCTCGCCCGACCGACCCGACCGTGCCGCACGAACGAAGCGTCGTCGAGCGCGACGCCCACCGTGGGAAAGTCGCGGTCGTCCAGGTCGAGAGCGCGGAAGTCGAGGCGGACCCGACGCCCGTCGACGAGCCGGAAGCAGTGGTAGTCGCGCTCGGGCGCCGGCACCGGCAGCCGGTATTCCGCCAGGTGCAGGGCACTACACGCCTCGTAGCCGAGACCGAGCAGCAGAATCTGCCCGTCGGCCGCGTAGAGGCCACCGACAGGTGAGCGTTCGCCCAGGTGGCAGGTGAGGTCGTGGTCGTCGGTGAGCTGCCGGGCACGCGGCCCGAGCGCGGCGAACGAGGTCTGCGGATGATCACTGCGGACGGCGCCGGGGGCACACCTGACGTACTCGGCGAGCGCACCCATCCGCTGCGACGGGGTGCTGCGGCGGTCCCAGCCCGGCAGCGCCGCCTCGTACCGCTCGCGCTGCGCCCGGTCCATCCCCGCGACGGCCGCCAGGTGGGCCCGGGAGGTCGTCGAGTTGCCGTCGGTGTGGGTGGGCACCAGCAACGTGCCGGCCGGGCCGAGGACGTCGCGCAGAGCGTTGGCAAGCGTCGCCGGCCCGGCCTCCAACGGGCCCACCCGACGTAGGCCGCAGTGCACCACGAGGCACGCCCCCGGGCGGACGCCCAGCGCTCGCAGATCGTCGGCGAGGCGAGGACGGCCCAGGAAGGGCAGCTGCCGCTCATCGGGACCCGACACGGGTCTCCTCAAGGGCGTGCCGCAACCGGCCGACGAACCGCTCACCCGCCGCGGTGAGCGACCGACTGGCCAGCAGCGCGTCGACGCCGTCCCGGGTCCAGCTCAGGTAACGGTCGGCGTGCGCCGACGCGTCACCCCCGGTGCTGGCCGCCCGGGACTGCCACACCTGGGTCACCGCCAGGTGGGCGTACACCCCTTGCAACACGCCCTCCGGTGGCCTCGGATCGGGACGCCAGGGCACCCTGATCCGGGTGCCCTGGCCGGGTTCGACGAGGTCGTACAGGTCGAGCGCGGCGCCGAGTTTCGCGTGCTGCCACTCGTGCACGAGCAGCACCGCCATCGTCTCCGGGTCGGGATGCGGGGTCACCGCGACCGCGCCGAACGCGTGCCGCGCGGTCGCGCTGCGCAGTGGTCGCACCGGGTCGGGTGTCAGCGGCACCACGGCGCGCAGACCGCCGTCGAGCGTCGCCGCGTGCGCCGGCACGTCGCGCTGCACGACCCGCCAGGCCTCGGCCACGGTACGCCCCAACGCCCGCGCGGCCGGGTCCGCCAGGCGGGGTGCCACCGGCTGGCCGTAGCAGTCCCGGTAGGGGTCGCCGTCCTCGATCAGCAACCAGCCACCGGGCACCGACACGTCGCGCGTCGGTCGCCAGCCGGCGGACGACTCGACCGGGTCGAGGAGCACCGTCCGCTCGACGGAGCCGCCGCGGACCCGGAAGCCTCCCCGCAGGACCGTCACCTCGGCGCTCTCCCCCAGGCCGGGCAGCACCAGACCACCGTGCGTGGGCAACGTGATCGCGTCGGCCCGCACCGGGACGTGCACCGCCGCCGGGACGCCGGCCCGCAGCGCCGCCGCGACGGCGAGCGCCGGCAGCGGATCGACCGCGGGGCGGGCCCCCGACCGGGCCGACGAGTCGAGCCGGTGCACCAGCCAGGGCCGGACGAAGGGGTGCTCGAGGACCGCCCGGACCGCCTCCGGTGCGGCCTGGTCGAGATGGACGAGCAGCTCCCAGGCGGCCGGGGAACCACCCCGGTCCCGGCAGGACACCAGCAACGCCCGGGTGATGGAGAGCTGGGTGGCGGCGAGCAGCGCCAGCGTCGCCGTCGACCCGTGGCCGGTCGCCAGGTCGTCCAGCAGGTCGTCGGCCGGTGCGGCGGCCGGGGGTTGGCGCGCCGGCCGCGGGTACGCGTCGACGCTGTCGACGAGACGGAGCAGGTCGGCGCAGTACACCGACGGGTTGTCGAAGCCGGAGCCGGTGCGCCAGCGGTGGGCGTACAGCCCGCCGCCACACCTGTCGACCACCGGACAGGCCCGGCAGGTCGCGCAGAGCCCGTCCACGCCCTCCTGCCGGACGGCGACACCGGGGTGCCGGGCCGCCTCGTCCACCGACTGGCCGAACACATCGAACCCGGTGCCCGCCGCGCCGTGATAGGCGGTCTTCAACGAGTCGACCTGCTCCCAACTGCCGTCCGCCTCGATCACCAGCACGTCGGCCGGGGCGAGGCCGAACGCCTCGGTGCCGCCGCCACCGGGCCGCAACGCCTCGAACAGCCGGATCGACATCGGCCGCCCCTCGTCGACCCACCGCCGGTGCACCCGGCCCAGCCAGTCCGCGTAGGGGGTGGACCCGGGGCCGGGGCGCGGCGGGGGGTTGTCCCAGGTGGCGTGCGGCAGCAGCAGGTCCACCCGGGGAGGGCTCTCGGCCAGCAGCGCCTCGTACACCCGGTCGGGGTCGTTGCGGACGTCGACGGTGCAGAGGATGCCGGCGTAGCTGGCGCGGTGCTCCGGCCGCCGGAGCAGGGCCAGCGCCCGCCGGACGTGGTCGTGGCTGCTGCCGCCGTGGGCGAAGACCCGGTGCCGGTCGTTGGCCGCGCGGTCGCCGTCGAACGACACTCCGACCTGCACGTCCTCGTCGACGAGGAGCCGGCACAGCTCATCGTCAAGCAGCACGCCATTGGTCTGCATGCGCAGGTCGAGCCGCGTCCACGGCGTGATCGCCGCCCGCAGCTCGGCCAGCACCTCGCGCAGCCCGGCAGCGCCCAGCAGCAGCGGCTCACCCCCGTGCAGCACCACGTGTACGACCGGCAACGCGTGCTCGCGGGCGTGCTCGGCGATGCGTCGTGCGGCGGCCCGGACCGTGGCCGTCGACATCCGCACCGGCCGACCCCGCCAGGTCTGGTCGGCGTGCTGGTAGACGTAGCAGTGGTCACAGCTCAGATCGCACCGGCTGTGCACCTTCAGCACGAACTGGCTGATCGGCCGGCGCGACCCGCCCACTCCGGGTGGCCCGCTCCGGCCGGCCATCATCTAGATCGACGAGTTGAAGGCGGCGACGGGCACGCTGCCGGAGGGCAGGGTCTCGTCCACGACGACGCGCCGGCGGACCGCCTCGACCAGATCGGCGTGCTCGGCGGCGATCCGCGCCAGCGGGGTGTGCAGGCTTCGGGTGAGGTTGTCGAGGTCGGGACGGGTGGTGCGGGTGGGGGCATGGTCCACAATGAGTCTCCGAGGGCCCGGGCGCCGGAAGCGCGAGCGGCGATAATTGCGCGAAAGGCTCTGGTCCGTGACCAGGATAGACAAATATCGACCGAGTGTCACCGTCGGTACAACCACCGGCACCCCGGGTGTTGGTCCGGGGCGCCGACAGAGGAGGAAACCCACATGTGCCGGAGCATCAAGACGTTGCGTGAGCCGTTCACCCCGCAGGTGACCGACGCGGACGTCGAGGCGGCGGCGTTGCAGTACGTCCGGAAGATCTCTGGCTTCCGGGCGCCCGCCGCACACAACGCCGCCGCGTTCGACGCCGCGGTGGCCGCCGTGACCGCGGCGACGCGCGACCTGCTCGACCAACTGGTGGTACGGGGTGCCGGATCGGGCACCACGGACCGGCAGGCCGCCGTCACCGGCTGATCGCGGGCACGGACCGACCGGCCGCCGTCGCGCCCGCGTCGAGGGCTCGCGGGAGCGGACCGACTCGCGCTTGCGGCTTCCGGCCGGGCCTGCCCCCTTGGCGGGTCAGGCCGCGGCGAGCGCCGGGACGACAGTGTCCGGCGCCCAGCGTGACCGGTGGCACTGCGACCAGCCCCGACAGCCCGGGTCACCGAGCGAGCAGAGCCGGTGCCTGCTGAGCACCTCGCCGTCGTCGGTGTCCCGCACGTCGAAGTGCACCGGACGGACCGTGCCGTCCGGCGCGACGAGCAGATGCCGACCCGCGTCGAGCGTGTCGTCCCGCAACAGGCAGTTGCGGCCCAGCAGTCGAGCGAGCGCGGCGATGCTGGCGTGCTCGGAGAGCCGCTCGGGCACCCCGTAGCAATCCACGACTGTCGCGAACTCACCTGGCGCCTGCCAGACGTCACACACCACCGCGTACGCCGGCAGCCGGGCCGGGTCGGCCACCGCCAACGGCATCACCACCCGGCCAAGCGCCTCGGCCAGCGCCGGGTAGACCTCCACGGGTCGAGCCCCGTCGATTCTCCAGTTCCACAGCTCGGTCATTCCGCCTCCTCGCTGCGTTCGTCCCACCGGCCTCCGGATCGGGCCTTACCCACGATGGTGGGGGGCATTTGACCCCAGCCGGGGGCAAGTTACCGGTCTGTGACCATTCCGGGCAAAATTTCCCTGAGCCACATTGCTCGGAGTAGCGGGAAGGTGACAGTTTATCGGCTATGGTGCGCCAACCGCACCACCGCCGCCGCGTGTCCGACGAGCGCCCCTCGCGTGTCCGGCGAACGGTGACCGCCGCGTCTCCGGCGTCGACCTGCGGAAAGTCAGCGCAGGACGACGAGGTGCTCGCCGCGCGGCAGCAACTCACCCACCACCGGCGCGCCGGGAATCTCACCGGCGACCAGCAGGCCGCCGGAGGTCTGCGCGTCGGCCAGCAACAACCGCTCGTCCTCGCCCACGGCGCCGAAATCCGTCCACGGGGTCACCCACTCCAGGTTGCGCCGGCTGCCGCCGCTGACGTACCCGTCGCGCAGCGCCTCCCGCGCACCGGACAGGTACGGCACACGGGCCGTGTCGATGGCCACCGTGAGCCGGCTGGCCCGGGCCAGCTTCGAGGCGTGCCCGAGCAACCCGAACCCGGTCACGTCGGTGCCACAGCGGATGCCGGCGGCGACCGCGGCGCGGGCCGCGTCCCGGTTGAGCGCGCTCATCGAGGCCACCGCCTCCGGAAAGCTCTCGCCGGTGGTCTTGTGTCGGGTGTTGAGCACACCCACCCCGAGCGGCTTCGTCAACGACAGCGGCACGCCGGCCCGCCCGGCGTCGAGGGTGATCAACTCCTCCGGGCGGACCGTGCCGGTGACCGCGAGACCGTACTTCGGGCCGTCGTCGTCCACGCTGTGCCCGCCGGCCAGGTGACAGCCGGCCTCCCGAGCCACGTCCTGGCCGCCGCGCAGCACCTCGCCGGCCAACTCCATCGGCAGCACGTCGCGCGGCCAGCAGAGCAGGTTGAGCGCGAGCAACGGGGTGCCGCCCATCGCGTACACGTCGGAGAGCGCGTTGGCCGCGGCGATCCGACCCCAGTCGTACGCGTCGTCGACCACCGGCGTGAAGAAGTCGGCGGTGCTGACCAGGCCGGTCCGCTGATCGAGGCGCACCACCGCCGCGTCGTCGCCGTGGTCCAACCCGACGAGCAACTCGGCGGTCCCGGTGGCCGGGCCGAGACCGGACACCATGATCTCCAGCTCGCCCGGCGGGATCTTGCAGGCGCAGCCACCACCACGGGCGTACTTGGTCAGCCGTACCGGTTCGGTCATGCCCCCATGATCTCGACAGCGGGCCACGATCGCCACAGTTGTGGTCCGCGGAATGAACGGAATCGGACGTCCGACGACGATCGTGACCGGTGTTATCGCTCCGTGACCCGCTGAGTTGCATTCCGCCACATCAGGCCGCCTACAGTGGCCGCACCGGGGGTCAACCGACCCCGATCCGGGAGACGACAGGGGACGGTGGACGACGTGACGACGGGCGAACCGCTCATCGTGCTGGACGCGGTCAACAAGTGGTTCGGGCCGCTGCACGTGCTGGACGACGTCTCGCTGTCGGTGGGTCGGGGTGAGGTGGTCGTGGTGATCGGCCCGTCCGGCTCCGGCAAGTCGACGCTGTGCCGCGCCATCAACCGACTGGAGCCGATCAACTCCGGCACCATCACCTTCGACGGCCAGCCGCTGCCGGCCGAGGGCAAGCCCCTCGCCAAGCTGCGCAGCGAGGTGGGGATGGTCTTCCAGTCCTTCAACCTCTTCGCGCACAAGACCATCCTGGAGAACGTCACCCTCGGCCCGATCAAGGTCCGCAAGGAGAAGCCGGCCGCCGCCCGCGAGCGCGGCCTGGCCCTGCTCGACCGGGTCGGCATCGGCAACCAGGCGGACAAGTTCCCGGCCCAGCTCTCCGGCGGGCAGCAACAGCGCGTGGCGATCGCCCGAGCGCTGGCCATGCAGCCCAAGGCGATGCTCTTCGACGAGCCCACCAGCGCTCTGGACCCGGAGATGGTCGGCGAGGTGCTGGACGTGATGACCTCGCTGGCCCGCGACGGCATGACCATGGTCGTGGTCACCCACGAGATGGGCTTCGCCCGGCACGCGGCCAACCGGGTCATCTTCATGGCCGACGGCAAGCTCGTCGAGGACGCCTCCCCGGCGGAGTTCTTCGAGAACCCGCGCAGCGAGCGGGCCAAGGACTTCCTCTCCAAGATCCTCACGCACTAGGCGTCCGTAGTGGAGCGCGCCGCACCTCGGCGGGCTCCGTCGAAGAAGGAGAAGAGTATGCGTATCAAGCGCGTTGCGGCAGTCGCCGCGGTCGCGGCTCTGGCCGTCACCATGACCGCCTGTGGCGGGGACGAAGGCGGCAGCACCGGCAGCTCGGGCGCCAAGGGCATCGTCGGCAAGGCGGAGAAGCAGAAGAAGCTCGTCATCGGCGTCAAGGCCGACCAGCCCGGCCTGGGTCTGCAGACCGGCAGCCAGTACGAGGGCTTCGACATCGAGATCGGCAAGATCATCGCCAAGGGTCTCGGCGTCGACGCGAACAACATCGAGTGGAAGACGACGGTCTCCAACAACCGGGAGCCCTTCATCCAGCAGGGCACCGTCGACCTGGTGGTGGCCACCTACACCATCAACGACGAGCGGAAGCAGAAGGTCAACTTCGCCGGCCCGTACTTCATCGCCGGCCAGGACCTGCTCGTCAAGGCCGACTCGACGATCACCGGCCCCGAGGGCCTGGAGGGCAAGAAGGTCTGCTCGGCCTCGGGCTCCACGCCCGCCAAGCGGATCCAGTCGGACTACCCGAAGGCCAAGCTCCAGCAGTTCGACGCGTACTCGAAGTGCCTGCCGCTGCTGGAGAAGGGCCAGGTCGACGCCGTCACCACGGATGACATCATCCTCGCCGGTTACGCCGCCCAGTCGCAGTACGCCGGCAAGTTCAAGGTGGTCGGCAAGACCTTCTCCAGCGAGCCCTACGGCATCGGCCTGAAGAAGGACGACAAGGACGGCTGCGAGAAGGTCAACGAGATCCTCAAGGCCGCCGCCTCGGACGGCACCTACAAGGCCGCCTGGGACACCAGCCTGGGCAAGAGCGGCAAGGCCGCACCCGAGCTGGACACCACCAAGCTGACCAACTGCGGCAGCGTCTGACCGGTCCCGAGGGCCGACATCCGATCACGGGTGTCGGCCCTCGGCCCGTGACGACGCCGACGACCTGCCCCTGGGAGCCGACGCATGGACGTATTCGCTGATCCGACGAACTTCGACGCCTACCTGTCGGGCTTTGTCTGGATCCTCAAGCTGACCGGCGCGTCGGCGTTGTTCGCGCTGGCGCTCGGCCTGGTGCTCGCCGCCATGCGGGTCTCGCCGGTCCCCGTGCTGCGCGGCTTCGGGACGGCCTGGGTCAACATCTTCCGCAACACACCGCTGACCCTGGTGGTCTTCTTCTGCTACTTCGGGCTCTACTCCAGCCTCGGTCTGAGCTTCTCCGACGACCTGGACCTGAACAACTACTGGCTCGGGGTCGTCGGCCTGTCGGTGTACACGGCCTCCTTCGTCTGCGAGGCGCTGCGCTCCGGCGTCAACACGGTGCCCACCGGGCAGGCCGAGGCGGCCCGCGCGATCGGTCTCACCTTCGTGCAGACCCTGCGGATCGTGGTGCTGCCCCAGGCCACGCGCTCCGTGATCGCACCGCTGGGCAGCATCCTGATCGCGCTCTGCAAGAACGCCACGATCGTCGGCACGATCGGGTTGATGGAGTCCTCAAACGTGATGAAGCAGCTGATCAATGACAACGGCAACGCGGTCATCATGATCTTCCTGGTCTTCGCCGGCACCTTCGCCGCGTTCCTGATCCCCACCGGCTACGCCTTCGGCTGGCTGGCCAACCGACTGGCGGTGAAGCGCTGATGAGCACCGACTCCGTCCTCTACGACCACCCGGGGCCTCGGGCACGCATCCGCAACGCGGCACTGACCGTCGTCTTCGGGGTCGCCCTGGCCGGGCTGCTCTGGTGGATCTACGCGAAGTTCGACGAGGCGGGCCAGTGGGACGGGCAGCTCTGGAAGCCCTTCACCGAGGCCGCGACGTGGACCCAGTTCATCGGGCCCGGCCTGCTCGCCACACTCTGGGCGGCCGCGGTCGGCATGGTGCTCTCGTTGGCGTTCGGCATCATCTTCGCGGTCGGCCGGCTCTCCGAGCGTCGCTGGATCAGCATTCCGTCCGGCGCGGTGGTCGAGTTCTTCCGCGCCGTACCGCTGCTCCTCATGATCTTCTTCATCTTCTACGGCGTGCCGTTCGTGATCGACGGGCCGGTGACCGCCTTCTGGGCCGTCGTGATCGGGCTGACGTTGTACAACGGCTCGGTCCTCGCGGAGGCGTTCCGGGCCGGGATCCGCTCGCTGCCCGGTGGCCAGTCCGAGGCCGCGTACGCGATCGGCCTGCGCAAGAGCCAGGTCATGCAGCTGATCCTCGTGCCGCAGGCCGCCCGGGCGATGCTGCCGGTCATCGTCAGCCAACTCGTGGTGTTGCTCAAGGACACCGCGCTCGGCTACATCGTCGCCTACCCGGAGCTGCTGCAACGCGGGGTCAACGACCTCGCCGCGAACAAGGGCAACATCGTCGCCGCGGCCATCGTGGTGGCCGCGATCTACATCGTGATCAACTCGCTGCTCACCGCGCTCGCCAACTGGTTGGACCGGCGTAGCCGTCAGCGTGGGTTCCGTGCCCAGCGACGGACCGCCGCCGGCGCCACTCCGGTGGGCGGCCACACCGTCAGCGAACCGCAGGGCTGACCGGGGACGTGCTTCCCGCCGGGCCGCCCGGTGCTTTCCTGATATCGGGGTGTCCCCTCCTTGGGGACACCCCGATATTGCTGAACTCGCGGTGAGCGGGCCGGTCAGCGGGCGATCTCGGTGACCCGCGACTCGCGGACCACGGTGACCCGGATCTGACCCGGGTAGGTCAGCTCCTCCTCGATCTGCTTGGCCACGTCCCGGGCCAGCACGGCAGCGCCGATGTCGTCCACGTCGTCCGGCTTGACCATCACCCGGATCTCCCGGCCGGCCTGCATAGCGAAGACCTTGTCCACGCCGAGCTTGCCGGCCGCGATCTCCTCGATCCGTTCCAGGCGCTTGACGTACGCCTCCAGGCTCTCCCGACGCGCGCCCGGCCGACCACCGGAACAGGCGTCGGAAGCCTGGGTGAGCACGGCCTCGATGGTCTGTGGGGGCACCTCGTTGTGGTGCGCCTCGATGGCGTGCACCACGTCCTCGTGCTCGCCGTACTTGCGGGCCAGGTCCGCGCCGATGATGGCGTGGCTGCCCTCCACCTCGTGGGTGAGCGCCTTGCCGATGTCGTGCAGGAACGCCGACCGCTTGATGGTGGGCACGTCCAGCCGCAACTCGGCGGCCATGATGCCGGCGATGTGCGCGGTCTCGACCAGGTGCTTGAGCACGTTCTGCCCGTAGGAGGTGCGGTAGCGCAGGCGACCGAGCAGGGCCACCAACTCCGGGTGGATCTCGGTGATGCCCACCTCGACCAGGGCGTCCTCGGCGGCACGGAGGCAGAGCTGCTCCACCTCCTGCCGGGCCAGGTCGTAGACCTCCTCGATCCGGTGCGGGTGGATCCGCCCGTCCAGGACCAGCTTCTCCAGGGTCAACCGACCCACCTCGCGGCGGACCGGGTCGAAGCAGGAGAGCAACACCGCCTCGGGCGTGTCGTCGATGATCAGGTTGACGCCGGTCACCGACTCGAAGGCGCGGATGTTGCGCCCCTCCCGGCCGATGATCCGCCCCTTCATCTCGTCACCGGGCAGGTGCAGGACGCTGACCACACTCTCGGCGGTCTGCTCGCTGGCGACCCGCTGGATGGCGTCCACCACGATGTGTCGGGCCCGCTGCTCGGCGGTGTTACGCGCATCGGACTCGATGTCGCGCACCAGCAGCGCCGCCTCCCGCTTGGCCTGGGTCTCGATCGCCTCGACCAGCTCCATTCGTGCCGCGTCGGCGCTGAGCCCGGCGACCCGCTCCAACTCCCGGCGGCGCAGCTCCTCGGACTCGGCCAGCTCGACCTCCCGACGGGCCAACGCGGTCTCCCGGGTCGCGAGGGCCGCACGCGCCTCGGTGAGCTGCCGTTCCCGCTCGGCGAACCGCTCCACCTCCTCGGTGTGCATCCGCTCCCGCTCGTCCATCCGGGCCGCCCGACGCTCCACCTCGGCGGCCTGCTCCCGGGTGGTGGCGGCGAGCACCGCGACCTCCCGCTCACCGCTGCGCCGGGCCGTCGTCCGCAACTGCTCGGCGTCCGCCTCGGCCTGCTTGTGGGCGCGCTCCAGGACGGTGTCCGCCTCGGCGCGGGCGTCGTCGAGCACCCGCCGGGCCTCGGCACGGGCCGCCTTCGCCTCGGCCTTCGCCGCCGCCGCCTCGGTACGCGCCGCCGCGGCGGCGGACTTCGCCACGTCGATCGTGCTGTTCGCCTCGTCGGCCGCGGTCCGCAGGGCGGCCAGGGACTGCTCCTGGCGGTCCTTCTCGGCGATGAAGGCGGGATCCTCCGGGGCCGGTGCCGCGCCCACCCGGCGCAGCGTCCGGATGCCGACCAGCACGGCTCCGATCACCACCACGGCGAGGACGAGGACGGCCGCGAGAAGCACGACGTCGAAGGCGTTCATGCCGGGACCCCGTCGGGTCTACCGATGAACCTGTGCCGCCGCCCCGCCATGGCCGCCTCCCCTAACGTCGAGACCGCAGCGACCGTGCCGGGGGCACACTCCTGCGGCTGTGGACGCCCGACCGGAGCGGCTGGCCGTGGGTAGCTC
The DNA here is from genome assembly GCF_040648275.1 of Micromonospora sp. NPDC049171. Taxonomy (NCBI): domain Bacteria; kingdom Bacillati; phylum Actinomycetota; class Actinomycetes; order Micromonosporales; family Micromonosporaceae; genus Micromonospora; species Micromonospora sp. NPDC049171. Next base: position 11,726 of record NZ_JBEZDJ010000041.1, on the reverse strand, counting down.
TCTCCGCCGGCGGTGCCCGTGGGCAACGTCGGCGACCGGGTGCAGTTGTCGCGGCGTCCCGGACCGGCCTGTCCGGAGTTGCCGCCAAAGGCCGCGGAGTCGGCCAAAGTGATGCTGTCTTGTTACGCGATCTATGTTGTGCGCTTAGCCTGCGATGGTCGGGCAATGTGAGCCTGTATGGCGAGGCTAGGTCGCCGGGGGTGCTCTGGTCAAGGACTCATGATCAAACCCCCCGAACGGAGAGAAGTTGCATCGTCACCCAAAGGTGATGTCGTGTCGGACACGACGGGACAAACACGGCGAGGCACCCACCCCTAATCCGGATGTCGTGCCTGTTCAGCGACGGCGGCGCCCCTCGGCGAGCCCACTGTGTGACGACAACGACCCCACCTCCGCGCCCGGCACCCCGCCAGGCTCACCCCGACCAAGATCACACCCGTCCCGCCAAGATCGCGGCTCGCCCGCCAGGATCGCGCCGCCCGCCCCGCCCAGCGCCGTGCGCTCAGTGGGCGCCGGCCGCCAGCGCGGCGGTGACCAGTGCGGCATTGTGCGGCGCCGGTGTGCCGTCGGGCAGTAGGAGTGTGTCCTCCAGGCCGATCCGGGTGTGCAGACCGCGGCTGACCGCGTCGGCCAGCACCGCCCAGGTGGCCGGCCCTTCGGCATGCAGAAGCACCGGTGGGATTCCCCGCGACGGCAGGGCGTCGAGGATCCGCGCCGCGTCGGCCAACGCGACCGGCACCGCCTCGGCCATGCACTCGACGAGGATCCGGCCGGCCGGCACCCGCCACCCCCGATACGCCTCGACGGCGTCGAGCGTCCAGAGCCCCACCTCGACGAGCACACCCCGCCCGTGCAGGGCTGCGGCGACGGCCTCGGCACCCGCCTCGTGCGCGTTGACCGAGGCGAAGTCGGGCAGCACCGACCAGGCCCGGACGGCGGCCACCCGGTCGGCCGGGGCCGGCGCGATCCAGGCGCCGGTGCTCACCCCCACCGGCAGCCCCGGGCGGGTGGCGCGGATCGCGGTGAGCGCGTCGGCGATCACCTCTGGGCGCAGCGACTCGGCACCCGACGCGTCCCGGGGATGGACGTGCACGGCCGCGACGCCGAGCGCCGCGCAACGGGCCGCGTCGACGGCCAACTCCGCGGGCGTGACCGGCACCGCCGGGTGGGCGTCCCGGCCGCGCCCACCGTTCAGACACGCCTTCAGCATCGGACCACCCACCCCACCCAGCGCGGTTCTCAGTCGATCGGGCGGTTGTCGCGGTCCAACTCGCCCTCGGCGTCGGCGAGCGCGTCGGCGTCGATCTGCTCGGCGAACTCGGCCGCCTCGGCGCTCTGCGCCGCCAGCGCGTCCTTCACCGCCCGGATCGCCACGCCGGGCGGGTAGCCCTTGCGGGCCAGCATGCCCACCAGCCGGCGGAACACCGCGTCGGGCTCACCCCGGGCGGTGCGCAGCTTGCGGTCCACCAGGGCACGGGCGGTGTCCGCCTCGGTCTCCTCGTCCAGCTCGCCGAGCGCCTCGGTGGCCACCTCGCCGTCCACACCCTTGCGGCGTAGCTCGTTGGCGAGCGCCCGGCGGGCCAGACCACGCCCGGAGTGCCGGCTGGACACCCAGGCGCGGGCGAACGCGGCGTCGTCGATGATGCCGACCTCGTCGTACCGGTCGAGCACCTCGGCCGAGACCTCCTCGGAGATGCCCCGCTTGGCCAGCGCACCGGCCAGCTCGGCCCGGGTGCGGGGCCGGACCGCGAGCTGCCGCAGGCAGATCTCGCGGGCCACCTCCGACTCGTCACGAGGGGGAGACTCCACCGCGTCGGTCTCCGCGGAACGCCCACGGCGGCCTTGGCGGGGGCGGGGTGGATCAGGGGCGTCGCCCGTACGAGGTGGACTGGCATCCCAGCCCCGCCCCGTACGGGCGCGTCGTCCTGCCATGGGTCAGCGACCGGTCAGAAGTCGACAGGCGGCAGCTCGGGGCCACCGGCGGCGTCACCCGCGCCGACACCGACGCCGAGCTTCTCCAGGATCTTCTTCTCGATCTCGGCGGCCACGTCCGGGTTTTCCTTCAGGAACTCCCGGGCCTTCTCCTTGCCCTGGCCGAGCTGGTCGCCGTCGTACGTGTACCACGCTCCGGACTTGCGGATGATCGCCTGCTCCACGCCGACGTCGATCAGCGAGCCCTCACGCGAGATGCCCTTGCCGTACATGATGTCGAACTCGGCCTGCTTGAACGGCGCGGCGACCTTGTTCTTCACGACCTTGACCCGGGTGCGGTTACCGACCACGTCGGTGCCGTCCTTGAGGCTCTCGATGCGTCGCACGTCGAGCCGGACCGAGGCGTAGAACTTCAGCGCCCGACCACCGGTCGTGGTCTCCGGGCTGCCGAACATGACGCCGATCTTTTCCCGCAGCTGGTTGATGAAGATGGCCGTGGTGCCGGTGTTGCTGAGCACACCGGTGATCTTTCGTAGTGCCTGGCTCATCAGCCGGGCCTGGAGACCCACGTGGCTGTCGCCCATCTCGCCCTCGATCTCGGCACGCGGCACGAGGGCCGCCACCGAGTCGATCACGATGATGTCCAGGGCACCGGAGCGGATCAGCATGTCCGCGATCTCCAGTGCCTGCTCGCCGGTGTCCGGCTGCGAGACCAACATCGCGTCGGTGTCGACGCCGAGGGCCTTCGCGTACTCCGGGTCGAGCGCGTGCTCGGCGTCGATGAAGGCGGCGATGCCGCCGTTGCGCTGGGCGTTGGCCACCGCGTGCAGTGCCACCGTGGTCTTACCGCTGGACTCGGGGCCGTAGATCTCGACCACCCGGCCGCGCGGCAGACCGCCGATGCCCAGCGCCACGTCGAGCGCGATGGAGCCGGTCGGAATGATCGCGGTCTGGACGACCGGCCGGTCACCCAGCCGCATCACCGAGCCCTTGCCGAATTGCTTGTCAATCTGAGCGAGAGCAAGGTCGAGTGCCTTCTCCCGGTCAGGCCCTGCTGCCATGGTTGCCACCCCTGCCTTCGCCGGCGTCTTTGCTGAGCTTCGCGTCACGCGGACACGCTAGGCGCTGGGTCCGACAGAAAACCAGCCGACGGGCCGCGAGCTGTGGACGAGCACCCCGCTGTGGACAATAGCCGAACAGGTGTACGACTCGACAAGCGACACGCGGAAGCGACGAAAAGGCTGCTCAGCGTAGTCGGGCGGGCACGCGGTCGGGGTACGCGGCACAAACCGCCCGCCACACCACGTGCGTCTGCTCCCCCGACGCCAGGGCCTGCTCGATGGTCCGTCCGCCGAGCTGCGACAGCACCTGGTCGCGGGCGATGCTGGCCGCATAGCCGGGCCCGAACGCCTCGTCAAGGCGCGTCCAGAAGTCGGTCAGCCGCACAGTGATCAGCCCTCCTCGTCCGGTGCCCTGGTCGGCACCGGGCGCAACGCTAGCGCCACCAGGGGCACCGCCGCGACCGCCGCGAGCAGGGTGAGCACGGGATAACCGGCGAACTGCATGACAAACCCGCTCACCACGGCGGCAGCAGCCCCGGCCAACCCCATGATCAGATCGGACAGCCCCTGCACGCTCGGCCGCACGTCGGCCGGCACCGACTCGGACAGCAACGTCGAACCGGCCACCATCGTCCCCGACCAGCCCAGCCCGAGCAGGACCAGACCCACCGAGAGCCGTGGCGTGTGGTGCCCCGCGGTGCCGGCGACCGCGCAGGCGGCCAGCAACAGCCCAACCCCGCCGAGGATCACCGCCCGCCGGCCGAGCCGGTCGGTGAGCCAGCCGACCACCGGGGAGAACGCGTACATGCCGGCGATGTGCAGGCTCAACACGATGCCGACCAGGCGCAGCACGTCGGCGTCGGCGTGCGACTCACCGAGCCGGACCGGGGTCATCGCCATCACCGCCACCATCACCAGGTGACCCACCGCCACGGCGGCGATGCCGAGTCGGGCGGCGGGCTGTCCGCGTACCACCGACCAGGCCGCCCGCATCCCGGCGCCGCGCGGCGCGCGCACCTTGACCGGCACGGTGGTCGGCGGCGCGGCGCGGGTCGGCGGCGTGGCGGCCGCCGCGAGGCGCCGCGCGGTGAGCAGCGGGTCGGGCCGGAGCAACCCGAGGAGTACGGCGGCAGCCAGCACGAACGCGACAGCACTGAACGCGAACGGCCCGGCCAGCGGGGGCAACCCCCAGCCGGTGGTGACCCGGTCGGCCAGCGCGGCGAAGTTCGGGGCGGCCACCGCGCCGATGGTGGTCGCCCAGACGATCAGGGAGAGCTGCCGTCCTCGTCGGGCCGGCTCGGCGAGATCCACCGCCGTGTAGCGGGCCTGCAGGTTCGCGGCGGTGCCCCCGCCGAAGAGCAGCATGCCGAGGAAGAGCAGTGGCACCCAGCGGGTGGCCGCGGCCAGCACCACGAGTACGCCACCGACGGCACCCACCGCGTACGCCACCACCAGACCCGGTCGCCGCCCGTGCCGCGCCATGATCCGGGTGACCGGGACGGCGAGCAGCGCCGCACCGACCACGCCGGCGCTCTGCGCCACGCCGGCCACCGCCGTGCCGGCGATCCGCGTGGCGAGCAGCGCACCCACGGCGATGCCAATGGTCACGCCGACACCACCGATGATCTGGGTGGCGAAGAGCAGGCGCAGGGTACGACGCTGGATCGACGTGACGTCGGGGCTGGCGACGGTACGCGGCGCGGTCAGGTCGGTGGCCATCTGCGCTCCTCAGGAGGGGGTGACCCATCCTCGCGCACCGACGACGGCAAGCGGCAGTGGGTTTAGCCGACAGCCAACCCGAGCCGTTCCCACCCACCGCCCCGCGCCCGGCGGATGGGTGTCGTTCACTCGCGTGGTCTGGGTGTGGTGAGCAGGGATGCCAGTCGGCGGATCCGGTTCAGGGTGTGCACGGCGACGGCCACGCTGACGGCGGCGATCACGCTGATGATCACCGCGGCGCCCTCCCGGTCGCCGCCGAGGAGAGCGAGCAGGATCAGACCGAGGCACGTGCCCAGGACGACCGGCAGTCCCACCCAGGTCCCCCGCCGCTGCCCCGCCAGGTAGCCGGGCAACTCGGCGCGCACCCGGTCGTCCGCCGGCACGGTGCCCTCGCGCAGTGCCTGGCGCAGCGCGTACCCCTCCGGATCCCGCCGTGCCCCCGCCTCGCCCACGATCCGCTGGCTCAGGTAGATCGAGGGGACCGCCCAGACGACGCCCAGCGCGGCGTCCAGCACGGCCTCGACCAGCGACTCCTCCCGGTCGAACAGCCAGCCCACCGGCAACCCGATCAGCAGCGTCATCGGCACCCAGTAGACGGCCATGAGCTGCAGCCCGGGCGCCCGCCCGAGGAAGCTTCTCCATCTCTGACTGACACCGGCACGAACCGTCGCGCTGTCGACATCCATCGACCTGTGCTACCCGCCCACGGCAGCCGCGCAACCCCCCGCGCACCGTCGACCGTGGACGGTTTCGGTCAGCCGGCCATCACCCGCTGGTGCAGCGCGGAGATCGCCGACCGGGCTGCCACGAACGCGCCGTGTTGCCAGGCCACCTCGTGACTCAGCCAGTCCCCGGCGAAGTAGACCCGCCCCGCCGGCTGGAGGAGCAGGTTGTATCCGGGTGTGCCGTACCGGGGCGACGTCCAGGCGCCCTCGATGAAGCGGGTCCGGTCCCAGGCGTGGGAGTACGAGGTGACCAGCTCACTGCGGTACTTGTCACCGTGGATCTTCACACCCTGGCTGATCGCGCGCTCGCTGCGCTGCTCCGGCGCGAGCCCGCTGTACGCCCTGGCGTTCGCCCCGGTGTTGTAGTAGCCGACGACCAGGCCGCGCTTGCCGTGGAAGCCGTACGACGGGTACCAGATGTGTGACAGGTCCAGGTCGGTCTCGGTGATGCCGCCGTAGATCCGCTGGTCGGTCTCCCACCAGCGGCTGCGGTATTCCAGGCCGATCTTGCCGGCGGCGGTGACCGGGAAGTCGGCCAGGGCGGCGGTCACCGCTGCGCCGAGATTGTGCGGCACCCGGGCCATCAGGTGCGGCGGCAGCGCCGCCACGCAGTAGTCGGCGGTGATCTGCGACTGCCGGCCACCCTGGCGGTACGTCACCTCGACCCGGCTGCCCCGGTCGGTCACCCCGGTCACCTCGGCGTTGAGGCGTACCCGTCTCGTGCCCACGGCCTTGGCCAGTGCGCGCGGGATCTGGTCCATCCCGCCGACCGGCTGGAACATCAGCATGGCCTGGTCGTAGCCGAACTCGAACGAGAAGTACCGGCCCACGTTGCTGGCGAAGACGTCGGAGAGCGGCGGCGGCGCGCCGAGCAGGCTGCCCACGTCGTTGCCGGCACCGGGATACCCGGAGAAGCCGCGACGGTTGCTGCCGGTGTAGGCCCAGTCGCTGGCCCGCCCGCCGATCGCGCCGAAGCTCTGCAGGAACGACAGCAGCCGATCGCGGTCCTCGGTGGTGAGCCGGCCGTCCAGCGCACCCTGGTCGGTGGCCTTGGCGAGCAGTTCCGAGACGTAGCCGTACACGTCGGCCTTGGCGGTGCGGTACCGGACCGGCTCGGTCATCCCGGCGGACTCGTTGTAGATCCAGGCGTCGGCGTTCTGGTTGGTGAAGACCTCGATGGGTACGCCGAGCTCCCGGCAGTAGTCCATGGTGACCATCCACTGCGCGATCCGACCCGGCCCGGCGTTGAAGTAGACCCCGTCGGAGAAGCCGGCCCGTTGGGTGCGGCCGTCGAGGTCGGTCTCGACGTCGCCACCCCGGATGGTCAGGTTGCGCCCACCGACGCGGTGCCGCGCCTCCAGGACCGTGCAGTCATAGCCCGCCTTGCCCAGCTCGTACGCGGTGGTGAGCCCCGCGATGCCGCCGCCGAGAACGACCACGCTGGCACCGGACCGCCCGGTCAGGGTGAAATCCGATCGCTGCGGCGCTCGGAACGCGGGGGTTACCGATCCGGCCGCGCTGGGAGCGAGTCCCATGGCGCCCATCGTGGCGAGCATCGCACCGGCACCGCCGCTGACTCCGACCGCGCGCAGGAACCCACGCCGGCTGACCATCGACTGCGTCTCGTCGCTCATAACGGCCTCCCCTACAAGATCGACTCGTGTGAGTCTGTAGAGGACCTGTTACGCCGATCGCGCATTGACGTTTCTGGCGGGTATCGCCTCGCCACCCGACCGTACCGGCGATTCTCGACGGCGACCCGGCCGGGCCTCGGCGCGGGCCCCCGGCACGGCGGGGGCTGTCGGTTACCTACCCGGCGAGGGCACGGCTGGCGACGGCGAGGTCGGTGACCAGCCCTTCGTACGCCTTGTCCTGATCGTCGGCGCGCAGCACCGCGGACGGGTGGATGGTGGCCAACAACCGGGTCTGCGGCACGTCCGCCCGCTTCCCGGAGTCGTCCACCGGCACCCGCCGGAAGTCCTCCGGGTGCTGTGCCGACTCGGGCCAGGGCAGCAGCTCGCCCCGCTGCCGGGTGACCCGGAAGGACGGGCCGAGCAGCGCCTTGGCGGCGGTGGCGCCGAGCACCACCACGATCTCCGGACGCAGCCGGGCGAACTCGGCGACCAGCCACGGCCGGCAGGCGGTGACGTGCACCTGGTCCGGGGTCTGGTGGATCCGCCGCTTGCCGCGCAGGAGGAAATGGAAATGCTTTACGGCATTTGTGAGGTAGAGATGACTCGGGTCCAGCCCGGCGTCGTCGACCGCGCGGCGCAGCAGGCGTCCGGCCGGGCCGACGAAGGGCAGCCCCTTCTGGTCCTCCATGTCGCCGGGTTGCTCGCCGACCAGCACCACCCGGGCGCTCTCGTCGCCCCGGCCGAAGACCGTCTGCGAGGCGTCCCGGTACAGCTCACAGCCGCGGCAGCCACCGGCCGCGGTGCGCAGGTCGTCGATGGTGTCGGCGTCGGGCGGGATGAACCGCTGGGCGCCCGGAGCGCTCCCGGTCTGCTCGGCCATGCCGACTGTTATATACCCGTTGGTTGCCCGGTGCCGGGTACGTCCTCGGCGCGGTGCCGCGACACGAGGAGCCGCACCCGCGTCAGTACCCGTTACCGCCGCCATCCCCACCAGAAGCGATCGCGATCAGCACGATAATGATGATGATGATCGCCACCGCGACCGCGATCCAGACTCCCTTACGTGCCCCACCTGAAGCCATGACCCCACCTCCGGCGCCCCGCATACCCGCCTCACCCGCCCCGAATCCCCGCGATCCTGCACTTTCTGCCCGGACAACTGCCGTGTTGATCGACATAAAGGCGACAGAAAGATCGCGGGGGGCGGAGGGCGGGGCGGGCTAGGTCTGGAAGCCCTGGGGTGGGGTGGGGTTCTGGGCTTCGGCCAGGGCTGCCGCCAGGGGGGCCAGATCCTCGGTGGCCAGTGGGCTGACGCAGATGCGCACGGCGGGAGGCGCGGCGATCCGGTAGAGGGCGCCGGGCGCCACCGCCCAGCCGGCATCGCGCAGCGCGGTGACCACGCTTGTCTCGTCCGCCACGGGCAGCCAGACGTTGATGCCGCTGCGGCCGTGCGCGGTCAGGCCGTGCGCGGCCAGTGCGGCCAGCAGCCCCGCACGCCGCTGCTCGTAGCTCAGCGCCGCCCGCCGCACCTGCTCGGTGACCGCCGGATCCTGCCAGAGGGCGAGCACCAGCCGCTGCAACACGGTGGAGACCCAGCCGGCGCCGACCCGGGTGCGGCCGGTCACCCGGGCCACCGTGGTCTCGTCGCCGACCAGCACCGCGAGCCGCAGGTCCGGGCCGAACGGCTTGCTCACCGAGCGCACGAAGGCCCAGCTCGACGTCGCCCCAGCCAGCGGGTGCAGGGGTACGCGGGCCAACTCCGCGGCGTGGTCGTCCTCGATCAACAGCAGGTCCCGACGGCCGGCGAGCAGCGCTCGCAGCGCGCCGGCGCGGGCGGCGGAGACGGCGGCGCCGGTCGGGTTCTGCGCCCGGCTGGTGACCACCAGCGCCCGCGCCCCGGCGGCCAGCGCGGCGGCCACCCCGGCCACCAGGGGACCCTCGTCGTCCAGCGGTACGCCGATCGGGCGCAGCCCCAGCGCGGCGACCAGGTCGAGCAGGTTGGCCCAGCCCGGGTCCTCCACCGCCACCGCGTCACCGGGGCGCAGGTGTGCGCCGAGCAGCCGTTCGATGCCGTCCAACGCGCCGCCGGTGAGGGTGAGCTCCCCGGTCGGTACGCCGTCGGCGCCCAGCCGGAGGCGAGCCTCCTCGGCAAGTTCCGGTAGCACCCCGGCGTCGGAGTAGCCGATCGACGGACCGTTGTCGGCGGCGAGGGCCGCCAGGTGCGGGCCGAGCGGGGGGAGCAGCCGGGGGTCGGGTTCGCCTCGGGACAGGTCACGGGCGCCGGGCAACGACGGAGGACGCAGCGCCGAGCGCCGGGCGGCCACCGGGGGACGCGGACGCACCCGGGTGCCGTGCCGCCCGGCGGTGGCGAGCAGGCCGCGCTGGCGCAGATCCTGGTACGCGCGGGCGACGGTGGCGGGACTGACGCCCAACTCGGCGGCGAGCACCCGCACGGGCGGCAGGGCGGCACCCGGCGGTAGGGCATCCGTACGGATGCCGGACTCGATGCTGGCCGAAATCTCGACGGCCGTCGTACCGGTGAGCTGATAGTGTGCTGACACAAACAAGAGATTGTACTAGAACAAAGGGGCGAGCGCATGTACCCACCCACCGCCCGGACCACACCCCACCGTTCCCGCGACAAGATGAGCTACGACCGGGCCGCCGCCCACGCGGTGCTCGACGAGGCGTACCACTGCGCGTTCGGCTTCGCCGTCGACGGCCAGCCGCGGGTGCTGCCCACCCTGCACGTCCGCATCGGCGACACGCTCTACCTGCACGGCTCCACCGGCAGCCGTCCGCTGCTCGCGGCCCGGGGTGACGGGCTGGAGGTGTGCGTCACGGTGACAGTGCTCGACGGCCTGGTCTACGCCCGCTCCCAGTTCCACCACAGCGCCAACTACCGCTCGGTCGTCGCGCTCGGCACCGCCCGACTGGTCACCGACGAGCGGGAGAAGCTCGCCATGCTCACCGCGCTTGTGGAAAAGGTCGGCACGGGACGCAGCACCGCCACCCGCCCGCCCAGCCGTCGCGAGTTGGCCGAGACCGCCGTGCTGGCGCTGCCCCTGCACGAGGTGTCCGTCCGGACCCGCAGCGGCGGGGTCCGCGAGGACGAGGCCGACCTGGACCTGCCGCACTGGGCCGGCGTGCTGCCGCTGCGGATGACCGCCGGGCAACCCGAGCCGGACGCCGGGGTCACCGCACCACTGCCGGCGTACCTGCGGACGGCCCGCACACCCTGGCACGACCCCGTGCCGCTGCGCGGCGAGCACGTCCGGCTGGAGCCACTGGAGTTGGCGCACACCGACGAGTTGCACGCCGCCACGGCGGACGCGGAGGTCTGGCGGCACCTCAGCGTCGCGCCGCCCACCGCGCCCGCCGAGACCGCCGAGGTGATCAACACCGCCCTGGCCGCCCAGCACCACGGCGAGCGGGTGGCCTGGGTGCAGCGCTGCGCGGCGACCGGGGCCGTGGTCGGCAGCACGTCCTACTACGAGATCGACCCCCAGCGGCGGTCGGTGGGGATCGGGCACACCTTCCTCGGCCGGCCCTGGTGGCGTACCGGGATCAACACCGAGGCGAAGTTGCTGCTGCTCAGCCGGGCCTTCGACGACCTGGGCGCGGTCCGGGTCGTCTGGCACACCGACATCCGCAACGTCCGCTCCCAGGCGGCCATCGAACGGCTCGGCGCCACCCGGGAAGGGGTGCTGCGGATGCACCGGCAACGCCCGGACGGCTCCTGGCGGGACACCGTGCAGTACGCGATGACCGTCGACGAGTGGCCGAACGCACAGGCCAGGCTGCGAGAAAAACTTCTGCGGACGGCACCGGTGGCGTGATGATGGCGGGCGTGCTGGGGATCACCGACATCTGGACGTACGTGCTGGGCACCGTGGCCATCATCCTGCTGCCCGGGCCGAACTCACTCTTCGTGCTCTCCACCGCGGCCAAACGGGGCGTCGCCGTCGGCTACCGGGCCGCCGGTGGGGTGTTCGTCGGCGACGGGGTGCTGATGGTCCTCTCCGCCGCCGGAGTGGCGTCGCTGCTCAAGGCGTACCCCCCGCTGTTCTTGGTGATCAAGTACGCCGGCGCCGCGTACCTCGGTTATGTCGGGTTGACCATGCTGCTCGGCGCCGTGCGGCGCTGGCGTGACCGCAACGACCCGAGCACGCCGCGGCTCATCGACGCCGCGGAGCCGGCGGCGCTGCGCAGCCCGTTCCGCAAGGCGCTGGTGATCAGCCTGCTGAACCCGAAGGCGATCCTGTTCTTCATCTCGTTCTTCATCCAGTTCGTCGACCCCGGCTACGCCTGGCCGGCGTTGTCGTTCCTGCTGCTCGGGCTGATCGCCCAGGTGACGAGCGCGCTCTACCTCACCGCGTTGATCTTCGCGGGCACCTTCCTCGCCACACAGTTCCGCCAACGCCGCCGACTGGCCGCCGGCGGCACCACCGCCGTGGCAGCCCTCTTCCTGGCCTTCAGCCTCAAACTAGCCACCGCCAGCGCCGGCTGACCCCCAGCGCCCGGCCCCGCGCTGGCCAGCCCCGCGCCGGCCGGCCCCGCGTTGATCATGGGGTTATAGCCACTCGCCCCGGCGTGTCGGGACTATAACCCCATGATCAACCGCGGGGGGTGGGGGCGGGGGTGGGGGTGGGTGG
>NZ_JBEZDJ010000040.1:0-66216 GCF_040648275.1 Micromonospora sp. NPDC049171 | reverse complement strand
GGGGGGGGCGGCCCACTGGGGGGGGGGGGCGGGGGCGGGGCCCCCGGCCCCCACCTTCGTTGCGGGTTTTAGTGCTTGTCCTGGTCTGGGTGTGCGAAGTTGAGGTGCTCCGGGGGCAGCGGGAAGGTCACGTCGTCACCGAACGGTGACGGCGCGGCCGCCCGGTCGAACGTGAGCTCGGTCAGCGGCAGCTTGCCCCGGTCGTCGACCGCCGGAGCGGTCGGGTGAGGCACCTCCCGGTCCCAGTTCACGCCGCTCTGCGCCTGCGCCTCGGCCCGCGAGTCGTGGGAACCACCCGCGTGCGAGTGCACCCCACCCCGGGCGGAGCCCGGCGTCGCCGAGCCCGGACGGGCGGTGGTCACGCTGGTCTGGGGCGTCTCGCCCCGACGGAAGATCTTGCTACCAAGCCACACAAGGGGATCGTACCTGCGGTCGACGACCCGTTCCTTCATGGGGATGATCCCGTTGTCAGTGATCTTGATGTGCTCGGGGCAGACCTCGGTGCAGCACTTGGTGATGTTGCAGAAGCCGAGGCCCTGTTCGGCCTGCGCGTACTCCTTGCGGTCGGTCCGGCTGTCCAGCGGGTGCATGTCCAGCTCGGCCGCCCGGATGAAGTACCGCGGACCGGAGAACGCCTGCTTGTTCTCCTCGTGGTCGCGGATCACGTGGCAGACCGTCTGGCACAGGAAGCACTCGATGCACTTGCGGAACTCCTGCGAGCGCTCGACGTCGACCTGCTGCATCCGGTAGTCACCCGGGGCCACGTCCGCCGGCGGGGCGAACGCCGGAGTCTCCCGTGCCTTCTCGTAGTTGAACGAGACGTCGGTGACCAGGTCCCGGATGACCGGGAAGGTCCGCAGCGGGGTGACCGTGACGGTCTCCTCGTCGCCGAAGGTCGACATCCGGGTCATGCAGCCCAACCGCGGCTTGCCGTTGATCTCCATGGAGCAGGAGCCGCACTTGCCGGCCTTGCAGTTCCACCGGCAGGCCAGGTCGGGCGCGTCGGTGGCCTGGAGGCGGTGGATGACGTCGAGGACGACCTCGCCCTCGTTCACCTCGACCATGTAGTCCTGGAGGTCCCCGCCGGTCTCGTCACCCCGCCAGATCCGGAACTGACGCTTCGCGCTCATCGGTTGTCCGCCTCTCCAGCGTCGGCAACGAGGGCGTCGAAGTCGGCGAGCTCCTCGTCGGTGAGGTACTTGGCCAGCTCGGCCCGGTCGAAGAGGCCGATCAGCTCCGGCCGCATCTTCGGCAGCGGCTTGCGGGTCAGGCGTACGGCGTCGCCGTCCAGCGAGCAGACCAGGTTGACCTGCCGCCACTTCGGCTCCATCGCCGGATAGTCCTCCCGGGTGTGCCCGCCGCGCGACTCCTGCCGCTCCAGCGCCGCCTTCGCGGTGCACTCCGAGACCACGAGCATGTTGCGCAGGTCCAGTGCCAGGTGCCAGCCGGGGTTGTAGCGCCGGCCGCCGAAAGCGCTCACCTTGGCGACCCGCTCGCGCAGCTCGGCCAGCCGTACCAGCGCGTCGGCCAGCTCGCCCTCGCGCCGAATGATTCCGACCAGGTCCCCCATGACGACCTGGAGGTCCTGCTGGAGGGTGTACGGGCTCTCGCCGGTGTCCCGCTGCAGCGGGGCGAGCGCGGTCTCCACGGCGGCCTCGACCGCGTCCACGGCCACCTTCGGCCGGGCGGCCAGCCCGTCGGCGTAGCTGGCCGCGTGCCCGCCCGCCCGCTTGCCGAAGACCAGCAGGTCGGACAGCGAGTTGCCGCCCAGTCGGTTGGAGCCGTGCATGCCGCCGGAGACCTCACCGGCCGCGAACAGCCCGCGTACGTGGCCGAAGGCGGCACCCGAGTCCGGGTCGACCTCCACGCCGCCCATCACGTAGTGGCAGGTCGGCCCGACCTCCATCGGCTCGGCGGTGATGTCGACGTCGGCCAGCTCCTTGAACTGGTGGTACATCGACGGCAGCCGCCGGCGGATCTCGTCGGCCGAACGCCGGCTCGCGATGTCCAGGAAGACGCCACCGGCGGGGGAGCCCCGACCGGCCTTGACCTCACTGTTGATCGCGCGGGCCACCTCGTCGCGGGGCAGCAGCTCCGGCGGACGCCGGTTGTTGTCCGGGTCGGTGTACCAGCGGTCCGCCTCCTCCTCGGTCTCCGCGTACTGCTTGCGGAAGACGTCGGGGACGTAGTCGAACATGAACCGCTTGCCGTCGGAGTTCTTCAGCACGCCACCGTCACCACGCACCGACTCGGTGACCAGGATGCCCTTCACCGAGGGCGGCCAGACCATGCCGGTCGGGTGGAACTGGAGGAACTCCATGTTGATCAGCGTGGCCCCGGCGCGCAGCGCCAACGCGTGCCCGTCCCCGGTGTACTCCCAGGAGTTCGAGGTGACCTTGTAGGAGCGTCCGACCCCGCCGGTGGCCAGCACGACGGCCGGCGCCTCGAAGAGGATGAACTCACCGGACTCGCGGTAGTAGCCGAACGCGCCGGCGACCCGGTCACCGTCGAGTAGCAGCTCGGTGATGGTGGTCTCGGAGAACACCTTGATCCGGGCGTCGTACGAGCCGAACTCCCGTTGGTCCTCCTGCTGGAGCGACACGATCTTCTGCTGGAGGGTGCGGATCAGCTCCAGGCCGGTCCGGTCGCCCACGTGCGCCAGGCGCGGGTACTCGTGGCCGCCGAAGTTGCGCTGCGAGATCTTGCCGTCCTTGGTGCGGTCGAAGAGCGCACCGTACGTCTCCAGCTCCCAGATCCGCTGCGGCGACTCCTTCGCGTGCAGCTCGGCCATCCGGAAGTTGTTGAGGAACTTGCCGCCGCGCATGGTGTCGCGGAAGTGCACCTGCCAGTTGTCCCGGCTGTTCACGTTGCCCATGGCGGCTGCCGCGCCGCCCTCGGCCATCACCGTGTGCGCCTTGCCGAAGAGCGACTTGGAGATGATCGCGGTCTTCTTGCCGGCGAGCCGGGCCTCGATCGCCGCGCGCAGACCGGCGCCGCCGGCCCCGATGACGACGACGTCGTAGTGGTGTCGCTCGATGCGAGTGGTAGTGGTCATGTCAGGGGCCCTTTAGTTGATGAACCGCAGGTCGGAGAACCACTCGGCCGCGAGCGCCATGATGTAGAAGTCGGCGAGCGCCAGGGTGCCGAGGGTGATCCAGGCGAGCTGCATGTGCCGGACGTTCAACGCCGAGACGAACGTCCAGGCCTTGTACCGCACCGGGTGCTTGGAGAAGTGCTTGAGCCGGCCGCCGATGATGTGCCGGCACGAGTGGCAGGAGATCGTGTACGCCCAGAGCGCCACCACGTTGACCAGAAGGATGATGTTGCCCAGCCCGAAGCCGAAGCCCTTCGGCGAGTGGAAGGCGAGGATCGCGTCCCAGGTGTTGATCAGCGAGATGATCGCGGCGGCGTAGAAGAAGTAGCGGTGCAGGTTCTGGCCGAGCAGCGGGAAGCGGGTCTCACCGGCGTACTCCTTGTGGCCGTCCGGGACGGCGCAGGCCGGCGGCGACAGCCAGAACGACCGGTAGTAGGCCTTGCGGTAGTAGTAGCAGGTGAGCCGGAACAACAGCAGGAACGGCAGGGTCAGCGCGGCATCCGGAATGACCCACCAGCCGGGCAGGAACCGGCCGAAGTGCGAGGCTGCCTCGACGCACCTGTCGGTCACGCACGGGGAGTAGAACGGGGTCAGGTAGTGGTACGCGTCGACCCAGTAGTTGTCGTGCTGGAAGACCCGGACCGTCGCGTACGCCACCCAGGCGCTGAGCCCGATCACGGTGATCAGCGGAGCGAACCACCAGCGGTCGGTACGCAACGTCTTCGCCGCGATGGCGGCGCGCGCCCGCGCTTTCCGCGGCCTCGTTGCCGTTGAAGTCATTCGAGTCGTCTCCTCGACGGGCCCGTACGGGCGGGCTGATCTTTCTCCGGTCGGCACGCGGACCGGCAACCCGCACCCGCTGCCACGTCATGCGCACACCAACGACCACGCCGGATCGACCGACGCAGCTAAGTGACACACGTTACGCCGATCTCCCCGAGCCGTCCGCGCAAGGGAGTGTCCCGTGTGTCTGGCCTGCGGAAAAGCCGTGCCGCGCCGGTCGGGAAGGTCACCCGGAAGCGCCTCCGGTGAAGTGCCAGGACGCCAGTCGCAGCGAGGGTGCGGCCCACCACGCACCGTCCACCCGATCCGGTTGGCGCACCGCCCGCGCGCCCAGCCCGAGCACGGCACCGGGGCCGAGCGCCCGCGGGTACGACTCGGTGAACCGCAGGTCGCGTACCGCACGCACGACCGTGCCGTCCTCGATGAGCCAGACGCCGTTGCGGGTCAACCCGGTGACGACGAGGCTCTTCGGGTCGAGCACCCTCGTGTACCAGAGATCGGTGACCAGCAACCCTCGACGTACGCCGGTGACCAGGGCGGCGGTGTCCGCGTCGACGACCGCTCCGGCCGCCGCGCCGGTGGTGCTCCGGCCGGTCGCGCTGGCCGGGCCGGCCGCCGCGCCGGAGAGGCGCAGGTTACGGGCCATCGGGCCCCAGGTGGCGCCACCCGCGACCGCGTGCCCGGTCGACTCCACACCGGCCACGGCCGCGGTTCGCCGGTCGTGCGCCACCGCCTGGGTGGTGCCCGCCTCGACCAGGGTCAGCGCCCGTCGGCCGGTGCCCTCCGCGTCGAACGGCAACCCGGACGCGCCCAGCGGGTCGTCCACCAGGGTCACCGCCCGGTCGAACTGGGCCACCCCCGGCTCGGCGAACGACTGACGCTCGGCGTACCGCTTGCCGTTGAAGCCGTACCAGGAGAGGTTTTGCAGCAGGTCCGCCACGGCGGCCGGCTCGAACACCACCTCGTAGTGCCCCGGTGGCAGCTCCACCGGGTCGGCCGCCGCCCGGGCCTTCGCCGCCGCCTGCGCGCCCAGCTCGGCGCCGTCGAGGTCGGAGAGTCGGTGGGCGTGGCGTCGGGCCACCCCGTCCGCGCCGTCGAGACGCGCGATGCCGTCCATCGCCGCCTCCGCCGAGCGGCCGTACGCCGTGTGCCCGGCCGAGTTGGCGAACGCCGACGAGCGGAGCGCGGTACGGCAGTAACCGGCCGAGCTGAGGCCCCCGGCCGCGGCCACGAAAGCGCCGACCCGGTCGGCCCGCTGATCCGGCTCCGCGTGGGCGGTGGCCTCGTCGACCTCCGGCGCGTCCGGCGTGGGCGTCGGCGGGGCCAGCCCCGGCCAGCCCGGATCGGGCGGGCAGAGCCGCGCCGCCACCAGGGTGCGCTCCACCAGGGCGCTCAACCCGTCGGCGGTGACCACGCTGCCGCTGCCGGCGGCGGTCCGACCGTCCACGTGCACCCGCAACCGGACCCCGACGGTCGACTCGGCGACGTTCTGGTGGATGGCCGAGTTGGCGAACCGGGTCAGCGCCAGATCCGCCCGCGTCACCACCACCTCGGCCTGCGCGGCCGGCCCGCCCAGGCGACGCACCAACTCCACGACCTGCCCCGCCAGCTCCGGCTCACTCCTTGCGCTCACGCCGACACCCCCACCCGGACGTTCTTGAAGCGGGCCGGCGCGGCCGGGTGGCCGGTGTGGCCGATCTGGCCGGGCTGGCCCTTGCCGCAGTTGGGCGTGCCCCAGGAGACCGTCTCGCCGGAGAGCATGTCCATCGAACGCCAGAAGAGCGGGCCGATCCCGGTGTACGTGGGATTGCGCAACATCCGCCCCCGCCGACCCCTCTTGATCTCCCAGCCGACCTCGCAGCCGAACTGGAAGTTGAGCCGTTTGTCGTCGATCGACCAGGACCGGTTGAGGTCCATCAGCACGCCGTCGTCGGTCGCCGCGATGATCTCCTCCAGCGTGTGCGGGCCGGGTTCCAGACCGACGTTCGTCATCCGCACCATCGGCAGTCGGGCCCACCCGTCGGCGCGTACGCTGCCGCCGTAGTCGAGGCTGGCCATCGCGGCCGAGTCCCGGCCGGCCAGCACCCCCACCCAGCGACCGTCGCGGACCGCGTCCCGCCTGACCGCCGGGGAGCCCTCGTCGTCGAACCCGAAACTGCCGAGCGCGCCCGGGATCGTCGGATCGATGGTGATGTTCATCAGCTCGGAGCCGTAGCGCAGCGAACCGAGCTGGGCCAGGTCCAGCCAGGATGTGCCGGCGAACGCAGCCTCCCAGCCGAGGATTCGGTCCAGCTCGATGGCGTGCCCGACCGACTCGTGGATCTGGAGGGCCAACTGCTCGCCGCCGAGGATCAGATCGGTCTCGCCGGCCGGGCAGAGCGGCGCGGTGAGCAGCGCCCGGGACTCCTCGGCGATCTGCGCGGCGTGCGCGGCCAGGTCGAGCGACTCGACCAGCTCCCAGCCGGTGGTGCCGTACTGCCCCCGGTAGCTCGGCCAGGACCGGCGCTGCGTCTCGCCGTCGCCGATCGAGGTGGCCGAGATGCCGCCGCCGCACTCGCGGATCCGCTGGTCGATCCGGTGACCCTCGCTGGACACGAACCACTTCGTGGTGTCCCAGATCTGGTACAGGCCCTCGGCCAGGTCCGCGCCGTGTTCGGCCATCGTGCGGGTCGCGCCGACCAGCAGGTCGCCCTTGTCTGACAGGGGCACCCCGAGCGGGTCGATCTCGCAGCCGGAGGCCCAGGTCGCGGTGACCGCCTCGACCGCCACCAGGTCGACAGGCGGGCCCGGCACGCGCGCGCTCGCCATGGCGGTCCGCGTGGCGCGCCGGCCGGCGTCGCGGGCGGCGGCGTCGGAGAGATCGGGTACGGCGTAGAAGCCCCAACTCGCACCGACAAGTGCCCGGACACCGAGCCCGATGCTCTCGTCCTGGGTCAGCTCCTCCACGTCGCCGTTGCGCGCGCTCATCGACTCGTAACGGCGGTGCATCACCCGCGCGTCGGCGTACCGCGCTCCCGCGTCGAGGGCGGCCTGGACGGCGGCGGTGGCCGCGTCGAACTCGGTCATGCGACCGACCCTAGGCCAGCCGACCGACACTCGTCAGGGGACGAGATCCTCCGGTCGAATCGTGGCCCGCACCGGCTCGGTCAGTTCCAGAACCTCGCCGCGCTTCGTCGTTGCCCGCTCCACGTAGTGGCCGCCCTGCCGCTGATAAAGGCGCATTGTGCCAGTCCTCTGCTCCACCAACAGGTACCACTCGATGCCAGCCGCCGCGTAGTAATGCATCTTGAGGACTTTGTCGGTGGATGCATTGCTCGGCGAGATGATTTCGCAGACCAGCCGGACATCAGCCGATTCGATGTTGGGCTCGTCGAGATCGATTGCGTTGGTGACGACGAGATCGGGAATCGGTATCCGACCTGGCCGGAGCCGGACGTTTACTGCCTCCAAGAGCTCAAGGTCGGCCGCCTCCGCCGCTGCTTCGAGGATGTTGCCGAGCTTGCGGGAGATTCGTTGGTGCCGTGGGGTGGGCCCTGGGGTCACGTGGAGGCTCCAGTCGAAGAGTTCGACGCGATCCTGCGTCTCGCCGAGGGCGAGGAACTCCTCTTCGGTCCACGGACCTTCGTGATCGAACACTGCCGCGGTCATGGGTCACCTCCACCTCGTGCCATCGGCATCCTCTGCTGGCTGCTCGCCCAATGATCGCACTTGACGTGCGATCAGGGCCATGAACGGGTGTGGATGGCGAGGTGACGGGGGTGCGGGGCCGATGCGGACTCGTTACGCTCGGGCCCGCTGACACGCGCCGACTTTGTAGCTTATTTTCACCCTCGGGACTTTCCTGTAAGTTCTCTTCGTCACAGAGGGAGGCGGCCGTGGACAGCTCGGAACCGGTGCCGTCCGGGGAACCGGACGCCCGCCCCGCCGTGCCGGCGCAGCGCTCCGACCAGGACGCCTACCTGCGGGTCAGTGACCTGCGGGTCCGGTTCGACACCGAGGACGGCGTGGTGCGCGCGGTCGACGGGGTGTCGTTCGCCGTCGACCGGGGGCGCACGCTCGGCATCGTCGGCGAGTCGGGCTCCGGCAAGAGCGTCACCTCGCTGGCCATCCTCGGCCTGCACGATCCGAAACGGACCACCGTCACCGGGGAGATCTCCGTCGGCGGCCGGCAGGTGGTCGGTCTCGCCGACGAGGAGGTACGCCGGCTGCGCGGCCGGGACATGGCAATGATCTTCCAGGATCCACTGTCGGCGCTGCACCCGTACTACACGGTGGGCCGGCAGATCGCCGAGGCGTACCGGGTGCACCACCCGAAGGCCAACCGGCGCGAGGCCCGCCAGCGAGCGGTGGACATGCTGGACCGGGTCGGCATCCCGCAGCCGGCGCGCCGTTTCGACCAGTACCCGCACGAGTTCTCCGGCGGCATGCGGCAACGGGTCATGATCGCGATGTCCCTGGTCAACGACCCGGCGCTGCTGATCGCCGACGAGCCGACCACCGCGCTGGACGTCACCGTGCAGGCACAGATCCTGGACCTGCTCGCCGATCTGCAGGAGGAGTTCCACTCCGCGATCATCCTGATCACCCACGATCTGGGCGTGGTCGGCCAGGTCGCCGACGACGTGCTTGTCATGTACGGCGGGCGTGCCGTCGAGCGGGGCAGCGTCGAGCAGGTGCTCCGTGCGCCGCAGCATCCGTACACCTGGGGGTTGCTCTCCAGCGTGCCGTCGCTGCACGGCGACGCGGACGCGGACCTGGTGCCCATCCCCGGCAACCCGCCCAGCCTGATCAACCTGCCGCCGGGCTGCGCGTTCCACCCACGCTGCCGCTACGCGGACCGCGTCGGCAGTCGATCCCGCACCGAGGTCCCCGAACTGCGCCCGGCCGGCGGGACCGGCCCAGCCGGCGTGGCGGGGGCGGCCGGCCACCTGGTGGCCTGCCACCTGAGTGCCGAGGAGCGCGCCGCGCGCTACGCCGAGGACGTCGCATCCGTGGGGGTGGCCCGATGACCGACGAACCACTGCTGCGGGTCCGCGGCCTGACCAAGCACTTCCCGGTACGCCAGGGGCTGCGCGCCAGCGGCCTGGTGCGGGCGGTGGACGGGCTCGACTTCGACGTGCGCCCGGGGGAGACGCTCGGGCTGGTGGGGGAGTCGGGCTGCGGCAAGACCACCACCGGCCGGATGCTGGTGCGGCTGTTGGAGCCGACGAGCGGCAGCATCGAGTTCGCCGGGCGCGACATCACCCACGCCGGCCGGCGGGAGTTGCGCCCGCTGCGGCAGGACTTCCAGATCATCTTCCAGGACCCGTACGCCTCGTTGAACCCTCGGCACACCGTGGGCCGGATCGTGGCGATGCCCCTGCAGGTCAACGGGATCAAGCCGCCCGGCGGCACCAGGGCACGGGTGCAGGAGCTGCTGGAGCTGGTCGGGTTGAACCCGGAGCACTACAACCGGTACCCGCACGAGTTCTCCGGCGGTCAACGTCAACGTATCGGCATCGCCCGCGCGCTGGCGCTGCGGCCCAAGCTGATCGTCGCCGACGAGCCGGTGTCCGCGCTGGACGTCTCGATCCAGGCGCAGGTCGTCAACCTGCTGCGCGACCTGCAACGGGAGCTTGGCCTGGCGTTCGTGTTCATCGCGCACGACCTGGCCGTGGTCCGGCACTTCTGCCAACGGGTCGCGGTGATGTATCTGGGCCGGATCGTGGAGATCGGCGACCGGGCGGACATCTACGAGCGTCCGCAGCACCCGTACACCCGGGCGTTGCTCTCGGCGATCCCGGACGTCACCCAGCTCGGCCCGGCGGGCCGGATCCGGCTCAGCGGCGACGTGCCCACTCCGCTGGACCCGCCGTCGGGCTGCCGCTTCCGCACCCGCTGCTGGAAGGCGCAGGACGTCTGCGCCACCGAGGAGCCCGCGCTGGTCCCGCGCGACGGCGGCCGGCAGGCCACCGCGTGTCACTTTCCCGAGGTTGCGGGGTCGATCACCCAGGTCGTCGAGGAGGTGCCGTCGTGAGCCTGTCCCCGGTGGAGGGTGTGGCGCTGGCCGAGATCGAGTCCGACCCGGACGCGACCACGCCCGCGGCGAAGGGTGTCGTCGGGCGTTCGCCAGGTCAGCTCGCCTGGCTGCGGCTGCGCCGGGACCGGACGGCGATGGTCAGCGGCGTACTCCTGGTGTTCTTCATGCTTGTGGGGTTGGCGGCTCCGCTGATCGAGATGGCCTACGGCGTGGGTCCGCGGGAGCAGTTCCAGAACCTGCTGGACGGCTTCGGCATGCCCCTGGGTTATGCCGGCGGGGTCACCGGGGAGCACTGGTTCGGCCTGGAGCCGGGGCTGGGGAGGGACATCTTCATCCGGCTGATCTACGGGCTGCGGACGTCGTTGTTCATCGCGTTCGCCGCCGCGTTGATCACCGCGACGATCGGGATCGTGCTCGGCGCGCTCGCGGGCTACCTCGGCGGCTGGCTCGACGCGGTGATCAACTGGATCACCGACCTGACCCTCGCGATGCCGTTCCTGATCATCGCGCTGGCCCTCACCCCCACCATCACGCTGCGGTTCTACGGCGAGCGGGGGCAGGTGTCGTCCGCCTTCGGGGTGGGCGTGCTGATCGCCGTGTTCGCCATCTTCGGCTGGACCAGCACGGCACGGCTGGTTCGCGGGCAGGTGATCGCGCTGCGCGAGCGCGAGTTCGTGGAGGCGGCCAAGGCCAGCGGGGCCGGGCTGGGGCACATCATCTTCCGGCAACTGCTGCCAAACATCTGGGCGCCGATCCTGGTCTCGTTCTCGCTGGCGGTCCCGCAGTTCATCACCAGCGAGGCGGCGCTGTCGTTCATCGGTGTCGGCCTCAGCGACGAGACCCCGAGCTTCGGTCGGATGATCTACGACAGTCTGGACTTCCTCCAGACCGACCCGGCCTACGTGTTCTTCCCGGGCATCATGATCTTCGCGCTGGTGTTCGCCTTCAACCTCTTCGGCGACGCGTTGCGGGACGCGCTCGACCCGAAGTCGTCCCGGTAGGGGTGGGCTCATGTTCCGGTTCCTGATCAAGCGGCTCTTCTCGGCCACGCTGACCCTCTTCGCGGTGAGCGTGCTGACCTTCCTGATGTTCTTCGCCCTGCCCCGCGACCCGGTCAGCAGCATCTGCTCGAAGAACTGCAACCCGGAGCGG
This sequence comes from Micromonospora sp. NPDC049171, assembly GCF_040648275.1. Lineage (NCBI taxonomy): Bacteria > Bacillati > Actinomycetota > Actinomycetes > Micromonosporales > Micromonosporaceae > Micromonospora > Micromonospora sp. NPDC049171. Next base: position 55,168 of record NZ_JBEZDJ010000040.1, on the reverse strand, counting down.
CTGGAGCGGGTCCGCGACGACCTGGGTCTCAACGACCCGCTGGTCAGCCAGTACGCCGGTTACATGAAGGGCATCGTCACCGGCCGCGACCTCGGCAGCGCCCAGGGTGGCCGGTGTGACGCGCCGTGCCTGGGCTGGTCGTACGTCAGCAACGAGGCCGTCTCGGACACCATCGCCCGGGTGCTGCCGGTGACGCTGAGCATCGTGATCCCGGCGGCCATCCTCTGGTTGCTGCTCGGGGTGGGCCTCGGCATGGTCTCCGCGTTGCGGCGCGGCACCTGGCTCGACCGGGCGGCCATCGGGTTCTCGCTGACCGGTGCGTCGTTGCAGCTCTACTTCGTGGGCGCGGTGCTGCTGCTGGTCTTCGTCTACAACCTGCGGTTGCTGCCGGTGCCCAGCTACACCTCGATCTTCGACAACCCGGCGAAGTGGGCAAGTGGGCTGGTGCTGGCCTGGGTGGCGCTGGCCTTCCTCTTCTCGGCCATCTACGCCCGGCTGTCCCGGGCGCAGATGCTGGAGACCCTGTCCGAGGACTTCGTCCGGACCGCGCGGGCCAAGGGCCTGGCCAAACCCACGGTGTACGGGCGACACGCGCTGCGCGCGGCGATCACCCCGGTGGTGACCATCGCCGGCCTGGACGTGGGCGGGGCGCTGGGCGGGACGGTGATCACCGAGACGACGTTCGGCATCCAGGGGCTGGGGCGTACGGCGGTCGACGCGGTGCGCGCGGGGGACCTGCCCACCATCATGGCGACAGTGCTGATCGCGGCCGTCTTCGTGGTGCTGGCGAACGTGCTTGTCGACCTGCTCTACGCGGCCATCGACCCACGGGTGCGGTTGCGCTGAGCCAGATGTGAAGCGCGTGGTCGGTGGCGAAATTTATCGACAACTGTTACACAACTTGTAGTTTTTCTTCCTTACGATCCTCGGGACGTCGGCGGTTCTCGCCCCGACGAAACGCACGGCACATGGGTGAAGGGGGTATTCATGAGACCACGCGTGGTGGCCGCCGCGGGCGGCGCGATCGCTCTGGTGGTGGCATTGGGTGCGTGCTCGAAGAACACGGGCGAGGGCACCACCGTGGACACCGACCGGCAGCAGACCGGGGTCATCGCGACCGACCCCAAGGACTCGCAGGGGCCGGCGGCCGAGGTGAGCGGCGCGGCGAAGGGCGGCACGTTCACCATCATCCGGGAGTCGCCGATCTCCCACCTGGACCCGCAGCGGACGTACTCGTTCGCCGGTCTGATGACCAACCCGCTCTTCGCGCGCTACCTGACCACCTGGAAGGACGACGGCAAGGGCGGCCTGGTCCTGGTGGGCGACCTGGCCGAGACGCCGGGCAAGAACGTCAACAACGACTGCAAGGTCTGGGAATTCACGATCAAGGACGGGGTGAAGTTCGAGGACGGCCGACCGATCACCGCCAAGGAGATCGCGTACGGCATCGCCCGCTCCTTCGACCCGGACCTGTCCGGCGGCCCGACCTACATCCAGGAGTGGCTGGCCGACACCCCGCAGTTCGACACCAAGTGGGACTTCAAGAAGAACAAGACGTCGCTGCCGCCCGGCCTGAGCACGCCGGACGCCAAGACGCTGCGCTTCGAGTTCGCCAAGCCGCGCTGTGACCTGCCGTTCGCGGTCTCGCTGCCGACCACCGCGCCGCTGCCCGCCGACAAGGACACCGGCGTCGACCTGGACAAGCAGCCGTTCTCGTCCGGCCCGTACAAGGTCGCCAAGAACCAGGTCGGCGTGCAGATCACCCTGGACCGCAACCCCAACTGGGACCCGAAGACCGACCCGGTCCGGCACCAGTACCCGGACCAGTTCGTCTGGAGCTTCGGCCCGACCGCGGACGCCGCCAACAACCGGGTGATCGCCGACAACGGCGCCGACCAGAGCGCGCTCGCCTTCAACACCGTGCCCGCCTCGCTGGTCGCCAAGGTGGCCGGTGACGCCGCGCTCAAGCCCCGGACGATTCTCTCGCCGACCCCGAGCGCCAACCAGCTCGTCATCAACAACCAGCGGGTCACCGACCTGAAGGTCCGCCAGGCCCTCAACTACGCCATCGACCGTGAGGGCTTCATCAAGGCGATGGGTGGACAGACCGTCGCCGCGCCGCTGACCACCCTGATGCCGTCGGCCACCATCGGCTACAAGGCGTACGACGCGTACCCGGCGGGCGCCAACGGCAACGTCGACAAGGCCAAGGAACTGCTCGGCGGAAAGACGCCCGAGCTGGTCCTCGGTGTCGCCGACAACTCGACCGAGCAGCAGCAGGGCGCCCAGCTCAAGGCCAACCTGGAGCGCGCCGGCTTCAAGATCACGCTGCGGAACATCTCCGACGACGCGAAGCTCGACGAGATCAAGAAGAAGGACAACCCCTGGGACCTGTACATCGGTAACTGGGCGGCGGACTGGCCGAGCGGGGCGTCGATCCTGCCGGTGCTCTACGACGGCCGCACCATCAAGGCCGAGGGCAACAGCAACCAGTCCTACTTCAACGACCCGACGATCAACGCCGAGATGGACCGCATCCAGGCCATGCCCGCCGCCGACCAGGGCCCGGAGTGGGCCAAGCTCGACGAGCGGATCATGAAGGAGCACGCACCGGTGGTGCCGCTCTTCGTCGACGTGGCCTACAACGTGCACGGGTCCAAGGCCGGCGGGATCTTCATCTCCAGCGTCTTCGGCTACCCGTCGTTCGTGAACGCGTACGTGAAGCCGTAGGTCGAACCCCAGGCCAGAAGGGCCCCCTCCCGACAGTGTCGTCGGGCGGGGGCCCTTCTGTTCTTGCCGGGCAGATCGCTTGGCGATCCCGCATCGCCCCCTGTGTGCACGGGTCGACACGACAGGCACCTTGCCGGCCCGGACAAGCGGTGGACAGCGGCAGATACGTGCGAAGAAGATCGTGCCTAATTAGCCGTTGACCCCGCGACATCGATCTGTTTGGCTGCCCTCGCGATGACCTTGAGAACCCCTCAAATAACGGGAGATAGTTGTGTCCTTCGGTGCCGCAATCAAATCGGTTCTTAGCCAGTACGTCGGCTTCTCGGGTCGGGCCCGCCGGTCTGAGTACTGGTGGTTCGCCCTGTTCACCCTGCTTGTCAGCATTGTCGCCGCCATCCTGGACAGCGCGCTGGGATTGACCTTCGAGGGCTCGTCGACCGGCGTCATCGGTCTTATCGCCTCGCTGGTGCTGCTGCTGCCGTCGCTGGCGGTCGCGGTGCGACGCCTGCACGACACCGACCGGACGGGGTGGTGGTTGCTGATCGCCCTGGTGCCGATCGTGGGCGCCATCGTCCTGATCGTGTTCTTTGTTATGGACAGCACGCCCGGATCGAACCGCTTCGGCCCCAGCCCCAAGGGCTGACCGCTGGTCCCCGCCCAGCAACGGATGAACATCCCGAACGCGTACGTCAGGCCGTAGCTCGATCACAGGCAGGCAAGGGTCCCTTCCCGACATTACTGACGGGAAGGGGCCCCTTCCGTTGTTTGCGGAACAGCAGGAGGAAGTCCAGCTCCAGGAGGAGCAGGCGACCAACGCGACCTGAAGGTGGAGCACGTCGGCAAGCGGCAGTTCCCGGTCAGGCTCGGCATGGTTCCCAGATCCGCTCGCGTCATGCTGTCGCCGCCGATGCCGGTGCGGCCGTCACGAGTAGATACTCGAGTTCCAGCCGGAAGCGGTCGCCGTCGGCCACTCCACGGTCACCGACGAACGAGCGCAGGTCGGCGCGCAATGCGTCCCACCGGGACTCCGCCCTGAGTCGATCCCGTTCGGCGACGACGTGTCCGGCGGTGTCGATCAACAGGTTGGTCGCCGCGTCGGCGCTGGGAAAGCCCAAGCCCAACCGGTGAACGGCCGCCGACGTGATCCGCAGATCGGCGGCTGCCAGGTACCGATCGAGCAGCTCGCGGTCGCCCCACCGGCTCGGCGGGGCGCCTCCGGCCGGGGGCGGCGGTAGGTAGCCGCCCAGGACCTGGCCCATGGCCGGCATCAGACTGCCCGGTGTCCAGGCCGCCAGCAGGACCCGGCCGGACGGGGCACACACCCGGCTCAGCTCTCGGGCCGCCGCATCATGGTCGTTCGCGTACATCACCCCGAAGACGGACAGGACCACGTCGGCCGAGTCGTCCGGAAGGGGCAACCGGCTCGCGTCACCAACCCGCCAGTCGATCGCCAGGCCGGCATCCGCGGCCCGCCGCCGGGCCAACTCCACAAGGGCCGGTTCCAGATCGACCCCGACGGTACGGGCTCCGCGCTGTGCGGCAAGTACCGCCGCGTTGCCCGTACCGGTGGCCACATCGACCACCCGGTCATCGGGCCGTATCGCGGCGGCTTCCACCACCGCTTCGGCGACCGGCGCCAACAGTCGTGCCATGGCCGGATAGTCACCGGCCGCCCACGTGGTCACCGCTGCACTCATCACGCCTCCCTCGTCGCGGAAGGCGCCCTTGGATCCGATGGTTGCGGGTGAGCGTGGCGGACCCGGTCCGTCGCAGCGCCTCTCACTCCGGGCATCGCCGACCGTAGATGGTCGGAGTCAGCTCCGGCAACCCCGCCGTCCGGCTCGCAGTGTGGGCAGGTGCCGCGCCGGCGGAGGTGGTAGGTGACGGTGGCCGCGCCGAGCGCGACGCCCCAGAGCACCCAGGGCACGCTGGGAAGACGCAGGCCCCACCCCTCGTGGATGTCGAGGTCCCAGAGCATCATCAGCCCGGCCGGGACGAGGACGACGGCGACGAGGGACGCCGGAACGATCGCGAGTGCCGGCGGCACCGGTCTTCCGGCCTTGAACCAGATCCACCGGGGGTAGACCTCGCCCCACCGGCTGACCAGACCGTGCGTGAGCACGCCACCCAGCATCGAGGCGATGGCGCAGCCCAGCCCGATCCAGAGCATGCCGTCGGTGTCCTGCATCATCGTGAGAAAGTCCCGGCTGATGCCCAGAGGGTGGCCGAAGAACCAGGCCACTCTGGTGATCTCGTAGGGCAGCGGCGCCAGGCAGGCGATCACGACAGCCCAACGCCCCCACCGCAGCAGCGTCTGCGGGGATGGTCCGTCGCCGGTCGACCCGTGCCGACGGCCGCAGTGCTGGCATGCCGCACGCCTGCGGCGTTGGTAGGCCAGCGTGGCCACGGCCCACAGCAGCCCACCCGCGAACAGGATGATCAGGTTGTTTCGGTGCCAGTACAGGATGTCACCGATGCCGCCCTGCGGGCCGGGCACGCCGGTGAAGGCGAACACCAGCAGCAGTGGGGCGAACGCCAGCACGGCGATCATGGTGTAGTCCGGGATGAGCATGGTGAGGCTGGCCGCCGCGATCCAGCCGAACGCGATCATCGCCGCCGACTGACGGCGAGAACCAGCGCCTCGCGCCATCGCCAGCCCGACCACAGCACCGAGCAGGCCGAGCGCCGCCATGAGTGGCGCGCTGACGTCCACCGGGACGCCCTCCAGAATCGAGCCCGTCCTGTGGTCGTCGTCGACCGGCGCGAACGGGAACCCGTCACCGCCGGCCGTCCAGTACACGCCGAGCATGGCGTACGCCAGTGACCAGCCGGCCGCCGCGTACCCCGACCACGTCGGCCAGCGCTGCCACCACCTGATCCCGTTCTTTACCCCTTCAGACATGTCACTCCCCGTGAGAGCGCGGCGTCCGATCGCCGCTGCCTCACCAGCCTTGGCCACGCCGGGTGTACGCCACCATCTGCCGACGGGGCGAGGTGGAGCACGACCGCGGCGCTGTCCTACGCCGATCGTCATACGGCGATGCCCACCTAGGATCAGGTGATGATGCGACGGCACCTTGGCCGGATCAGCATGGCGGCCAGCGTCTGCACGCTGGGCGTGACGTTCGTGAGCGACCTCGGCGGTCCTTTCTTCCTGGTGATGGCCACCCTCGCGGTGCTGTTGGCCATCGCGGTGCGGTGGGGACCACACCGGCACATCGCTCCTGCTGCCGGGCTCGCCGGGGTGGCGATGGCCCTGGTCCTCTGGTCGTTCACCGACGGCATGGCCACCGCGGAACGGATCGGCGCGGCAGCGGTCTGGACGACACCGGCACTTGTCGCGGTCGTCGGCGGTGGCTACCCACGGCTGATGCTGCACCGGCGGGCACTGGCCGTGGAGCAGGCCCAGCGTGCTCAGCGCCTACAGATGGCGCGTGACCTGCACGATTTCGTCGCCCACGACATCAGCGGGATCGTGGCGCAGGCCCAGGCGGCCCGCTTCGTCGCGGCCAGCCAGCCGGAGGCGGCCGGTCCGGCCCTGGAGCGTATCGAGGCCGCGGGTCTGGCGGCGCTGGCCACCATGGATCAGGTGGTCGGCATGCTGCACGGACCTGATGCCGGCACCGTTCGGCCGCTGCCCACACTGGACGACCTGCCGGGCCTGGTGGATCGGTTCCGCGCGGCGGGTCACCTCGACGCGCGCCTCGTCCAGGATCTCGCATCGGGCGAGGTGTCCCGCGACAGCGCCGCTGTGGCGTACCGGATCGTGGTCGAGGCCCTGACCAACGTCCGGCGGCACGCGTCGACGTCGACCCGGGTCGACGTGTCGGTGACCCGCGATGCCGCCGGCATCACGGTGCGGGTCCACAACGACACGCCGCTGCCGCCACCCCGCCAGCGGCGCGACAGGCACGGCGGGAGGGGCCTCGCCGGCCTCCGGGAGCAGGTCGCCGCACGTGGCGGCACGCTGTCGGCCGGCCCATGCGAGCGTGGCTGGGAAGTCGTCGCCGTCATCCCGTCGGTGCCGGCATGAACAGCACCCGCGTCCTGCTCGCCGACGACCAGCCGGACGTACGCAGCGGCTTCCGCCTCGTTCTGGACTCCCAGCCCGACATCACGGTCATCGGCGAGGCCGTCGACGGGACCGCGGCCCTGGCCCTGGCGAACAGGCTGCGGCCGGACGTCGTGCTCACCGACATCCGGATGCCCGGCATCGACGGCCTGGAACTGACCCGGCTGCTCACCGCTGCGGGCATGCGGGTGGTCGTGGTCACCACCTTCGACCTCGACGAGTACGTGGACGCCGCACTGCGCAACGGCGCCTGCGGTTTCCTGCTCAAACGATCAGGGCCAACGCTGCTGGTCGAGGGAGTCCGTGCGGCGATGGCTGGTGACGCCCTGATCAGCCCCCAGGTCACCATCCGGCTGCTGCGAGCGGCGACAAAGGCCGACCAACCCCCGCTGCCCAACCCCCTGACACACCGCGAGATCGACATCGTACGGCTTGTCGCCCAGGGTCTGACCAACGCGCAGATCGGAGCCGAACTGTTCATCTCCGCCGGCACCGCGAAGACCCACGTCGCGAACATCCAGGCGAAACTGGGGCTCCACAACCGGGTGGGCATCGCGGCCTGGGCATGGCGAGCTGGTCTGGCCGATCCGCACGCCGGATAGGTCGAGAGCCGATACGCGTCACCGCCTGGCAGGCGCCGAAGAGGGCACCAGCACAACCGAGGGCAACAGCAACCAGTCCTACGGGCAGGGTTACGCCAGGCGCATCTGTTCCTGCGCCTCGAAGAGCTCGTCGCCGTAGCGGGTGATCCATTCGGCGAGTGCGCGCATCGGGCCGTCGGCGAAGGTCCGACCGAGAGGTGTCAACGCGTAGTCGACCCTGGGAGGCGACTCGGCGTATGACGTCCGCTCGATCAGGCCGTTGGTGACGAGCCGGTGGAGTGCCTCGGTGAGCGCCTTGTCGCTGATGCCGCCGATCATCGTCCGGAGAGCGCGGCGACGTTGCGGGCCGGCGGCGAGAGCGGCCAGAATCACCGGATCCCAGACATGCGTGAACAGGTCAGTTCCCATTCGCAACCGGCAGTCCGCCACGAAATCCACACAGTCGCCGTCCGTCTGAGGAGACATTCGGTCATCGTGTCACGGCCGATACGCACCTGGTGGTGCGCAACGACCCGATCGGTTCGCATCGAATTTCCTAGAGTCTGACGTCATGCGTATCGGAATTCTCGGCACCGGAACCCTCGCCACGGCGCTGGCCACCGGCTGGACCCGGGCCGGACATGACATCAGCATCGGCGGCCGCTCGCCGGAGCGCGCGGAGATCGCGGCGAAGGCATCCGGAGGTCGTGCTAGGCGGCTACCCGACGTGGTCGCGGACGCCGACGCCGTCCTGCTCTCCGTGCACTGGGAGGGCATCGCCGACATCCTCCCGGCGGCCGGCGCACCCGCCGGGTCGCTCGCCGGCAAGCCGCTCATTGATCCGACCAACGCGGTCGAGCATGGCATCGGTGTGCTGCGGACGCGATCCGGACGCGCGATTGCGCAGCACGTCGCCGAACTCGCCCCCGGCGCTCACGTGGTCAAGGCGTTCCATCTGTTCCCATCGACGCGGTGGACGGCACCCGCGTTGACACCGGCAACTGTCGCGATGTGCGGGGACGACCCCGGAGCGCTGGAGATCGTCGGCTCGCTCGTACGCGACGTCGGAGGCGTTCCTGCCGTACTTGGCGGGCTGGACCGGGCACGGCAGCTGGAGGAGGTCGCCGGGTTCGTCATCGGGCTTGCGTTCGCCGGTGTCGATCCGCAGTCGGCGATCCCGACGGTTCCGTCATCGAGAGCAGACGAAACTCCTCAACAGCCATGAGTCCGGACTTCCGCTTATCGGCCAGCTGCGGACAGGGGTCATGGCCTCTCGGGCCACCACCGCCATGAGCTGGCCGGCGTAGGCTCATCGTTCTGCGTCGTAGGCGTGCCGTGCACGCTCCACCTCGCCGAGGTGGGTGTCGGCCCAGGTGGACAGGTGCGCGAAGAGCGGACCGAGGCTGGCACCCAGCTCGGTGATCTCGTATTCGACCCGGGGTGGCACCTCGGCGTGGTAGGTGCGCGTCACCAGCCCGTCGCGTTCGAGTTGGCGGAGCCGTTGCGTGAGCACCTTCGGGGTGATGCTGGTCAGCCGGCGCTCCAGCTCCACGAATCGCTGCCGACCGTACTCGTGCAGAGCCCACAAAATCGGTGTGGTCCATCGGCTGAACACGATGTCGACGACCGGCGCGACCGGGCAGGCCAGCTCGGGGTTCGCTGACCGTTGCATGTGGCCTCCGTCATAGATCCAATACTATCCTCTAGGTACCTACTATATCGACGCTACTAACGTCTCCTCCAGCCGCGCGAACGACGCGGTCGATCTGGAGGTTGAGACATGTTCGTCGTGACAGGCGCCACCGGGAACGTCGGTCGGAAGCTGTTGTCGATCCTCGCGGCGTCGGGTGTCGCGGCGACGGCGGTGTCCCGTGCACGACGCCCGGTCGTCGTACCGGACGGGGTGCGCCACCATCGCGCGGACCTGGAGCGGCCGGACAGCCTGGGGCCGGCGCTCGCTGGCGCCGAAGCGCTGTTCCTGCTCGTGGAGGGCGCCGGGGCGCATCTCAACATGCCCGAGATCCTGCGGGTCACCACGGCCGCCGGTGTGAAGCGCATCGTGCTGCAATCCTCGCAGGCGGTCGGTACCAGGCCGGCGGCGGCGTCGCACGCACCCCTGCACGCCATCGAAGACCTTGTACGTCGGTCCGGCCTCGGCTGGACGATCCTGCGCCCTGGCGGTTTCGCCTCCAACGCCCTCGCCTGGGCCGGACCGGTTCGCAACCAACGGACGGTGGCCGCACCGTTCGGCGAGGTCGGTCTGCCGGTGATCGACCCCGACGACATCGCCGAGGTGGCGGCTGTCGCCCTTCGCGACGCCACCCACGCCGGCCGCACGTATGAGCTGACCGGTCCGGCGCTGAGCACACCACGTGAACGGGTCGCCGATCTCGCTACCGCGCTCGGCGAACCGATCAACTTTCTCGAGCAGACGCCGGACGAGGCCCGCGAACAGATGCTGCGTTTCATGCCACCACCGGTGGTCGAGGGGACGCTGGCGATCGTGGGCACGCCGACCGCACGGGAGCAGCGGATCAGCCCGGACGTGTCGGAGGTGCTGGGCCGATCGCCACGCCCCTTCGCCGCGTGGGCCGCGCGCAACATCGACTCCTTTCGCTGACGTGCCACGCCCTTGAACCGTCCTTTCCCTCGGACCGATGACCGGCCAGCCATGATCGGCTGTCCGGTCATCGTCAGAGTCATGAGCGTGCACGTGATCGAGGGGGAACGACGCAGAGCACCCCTGTCATCCAGAGCGTGCGGATCATTCCGGTCACGCGTGGTGTCTCGAGGAGGACCATGTCGATACGTCTTGAGGCTTGGCAGACGGCTGGTGTGTCGGGCGTTGTGGCACGGCCCGGTACCGCCCGCTGAGCAGAATCCAGCCGGCCACCGCTGCCATGGGGGCGGTCATCAGCATCGTGGCCGCAATAGCATCGAATGTTTCACCCAGCAGGGTGCCGGTCAGCAGCGACAGGGTCATGTTGTTTCCGGCGTGCGCAACGCTTGTGGTCCAGATGCTGCCGCTGCGCAGCCGCAGCCAGGCAAGGATGATCTCTTGGCACAGGAATGACACCGTCCAGACCAGCAGGCCCAGGGTCACGTTGCTGAACTCGATGTAGCCGAGGAAGGGCAGCGGATAGTGCCAGATCGCCCAGATCAGGCCGGTGGCCAGGGTGGCGGCCAGCGGTCGTCCGGGAAAGATCCGCAGCCGCAGGTAGCTGGTCCAGCCGAACTCCTCGCCCCAGTAGAGCGGGGCCAGTAGCGGTACGAGGAGCATCAGGACAGTCAGGAAGGCCCACTACGGCAGGCCAGGTACCAGATCGTTCACCGGTGCCAGGGTCGGCCGCCACAGCCCCAGGGCCGCTGCGATGCCGACGGCGGCGGCGGCGAATGCCAGCGGTCCGAGCCAGGCCGCAAGGTAGTGGGGCCAAGCCGCGCGCAGTCGCAGCGCCATCCCGGCGTCGGTGAAACCTTCGCGTGTGACCCAGCGGCGAACAATGAAGGCAGCGGCGGCGGGCGCGATCCAGGCGAGGGAGAGGATCTGCACGAGCGGATTTGCCAGCGAGAAGCCCTGCAGGTAGAGCGTGATCTCGACAGTCCAGGTTGCGCCAAAGGTGATGAGTAGGAACGTTCCCACTCCCTTGAATCTCGACATGTCGCCAGGCAACCATTCCACCGAACGAAAACCACTACCCCCAGTTATCGGAACGGCGTAGGGCTAGGTATACCTCGCCCGTAGCGTTAGCCCCAGAGGAGACTGGGGGCACCGCGGACTACCGTGCTGGCCGCCCCGGCCAGACAGTGCCGTAGGGGCCCTCGGCCGGCGTCGGTTTCTGGCCAGCCTCCTCGGATCGGCGCTGGCGGAGTGTTACCTACCACCTGACGAGGTCGGCTAGCGCTGCGCTGGTGGCTTCGTCGGCCGGGAGGAATGCTTCCAGGCGGAGTTCGGCGATGGTGACGTCGGTGGCGGTGCCGAAGTGGGTGAGTGTGGTGATGAGCCGCAGTTCCCGGCTGTCCGGGTTGCTTGTGCGCAGATGCATTGGCACCGCGAACCCGAGGTGATGTGGCGAGAGTTGCCGTGGCCGCGGAGGTGCCAGGTCGACGAGTTCCTCGGCGAGGCGCTGGAGCCGGTCGCTCGGGTTGCGGACGCTTTCAGCTCGGACGCTGTCGATGATGTGCCAGGCCCATTCGTCGAGGTTGACGATGCGGGGTGCGAGACCGCAGGGGTGCAGCAGGACTCGGGGGACGCTCACCGGTGGAGTGAGCAGGTGTGGGTCCACTCCGCGAGTGATCATCTGGAAGCCGGCGTTGGCGGAGATGAGGTCGCCGTGCCGGTCGACGATCACGGCCGGGTACGGCAGGTGGCCCTGCAGGACGCGCTCGAGGGCGGCTCGGACCGGCGCCAGTTGGGGGTCGTCCAGTTCACGCTGTGGGTACGCGGGCGCGAATCCGGCGGCGAGGAGCAGCCCGTTGCGTTCACGGATCGGCACCTCCAGCGATTCGGCCAGCCGTATGATCATCGCCCGGCCAGGCATTGAGCGTCCGCTCTCAATGAAGCTGACGTGCCGTTGCGTGGTGCCGGCCCGCACCGCCAGTTCGAGTTGGCTGACGCGTCGTCGGGTGCGCCATGTGCGTAACGCACCTGCGAGTCCGCCGCTCGCGGATTCGGTGATCATTCTTTCTGTGTACCGGGTGCCGGGCCGGTTGGCGATTCCCTCCGGGGAATTGTCGCGGCGCATCCGGTACAGAACAGTCGTGGTCGCAACGATCATCCACGACCGAAGGATCAGCATGGCTGACATCGACCTGAAGAACCTCACTGACCGCTACGTCGCGGTGTGGAACGAACCCGACCCGGAACGCCGACGAGCCGCCGTCCGCGAGCTGTGGTCCACCGACGGGGTCCATGTCCTGCAGGCGCCTCAGGAAATGCGACAGGCCGCCAAGGGCCTGGGGTTCGGTCGCCTCGTCCTGGAGGCGCGTGGGCACGACGAGCTTCAGGTGCGAGTGACACGCGCGTACGAGGAGTTCGTCGCACCGGGCACCTTCGTGTTCCGTTGCCGTGGGGATGCGGAACGGCTCCACGACATGGTCAAGTTTCGCTGGGAGATGGTGCCTCGCGACGGTGGCGACGTGGGCGGTGTCGGGCTGGAGATCCTTGTGCTCGGCACGGACGGGTGCATCGTCAGCGACTACCAGTTCATCGAGAGATGACCGCGATGAATGTGCTGCCCCCTTCCGTGCGCAGCTACCGTGTGAACAGCGGCGATGGCATTGCTGGCCTGAAGCTGCGTACCCACGAACCGCCCACGCCAGGTGTCGGCGAGGTCGCGGTCGCGGTCCACGCCGTCTCGCTCAGCTTCCGCGACCTGCTGGTGCTGCGGGGGCAGTACGTGCTGCCGGTCAAATCGGACGTCATCCCGGTCGGCGACGGTGCCGGGCAGGTGATTGCCGTGGGGCCAGGTGTCCAACTGGTGCGACCGGGTGACCGGGTCACCGCCGCGCTGTTCCCGCAATGGTTGGACGGCCCCCTGGAACCGTCATACCTGCCACAACTGGGAGGCTCCCTCGACGGCATGCTCACCGAACTCGCCGTCCTGCCGGAGCAAGCCCTCGTCCCGGTCCCCGAACACCTCTCCTACGCCGAAGCCGCGACGCTGCCGTGCGCCGCCGTCACCGCATGGAACGCGCTGACCGGGGACGGTCCCGGGATCCAGCCCGGACACACGGTATTGACCACCGGATCGGGCGGCGTATCACTGTCCGCTGTGCAACTGGCCAAGCTTCTCGGTGCGAGGGTGATCGCCACAACCGGCCAGGTGGAAAAGGAGCGGCGCCTTCGTGACCTGGGCGCTGACGAGGTCGTCAACTATCGGGCCGTTCCCGACTGGCATACCGTGGTCCGCGACATCACCGGCGGGCGAGGGGTCGACCGGGTCGTCGACACTGCCGGCTCACTGGAGCAGTCACTGAAGTCGCTTGCCGTCAACGGGCACGTCGCGTTCGTCGGGTCCCTCTCGGGTGACTGGCCACCACTCGACCCTCGCCTGCTGTTCGGTGTCGCCGCGACGGTCCGGGCGCTGGCGGTCGGAAGTCACGCCCAGTTCACCCAGCTGAACGAGATCATCACCGCGCACCAGCTTCGGCCCGTCACCAGTCGCGCGTTCCCGTTCGAGGAAGCCGGCGCGGCGTTTCGGCACTACGAGTCGGCCAGCCCATTCGGAAAGGTCATCATCGAAGTCCGATAGTCGGTGCGCGTGGCGGCGAAATCCGCCCCGCACGTCTGTCGGCGAATCGGTGAGCTGGATGTCGTACCCGTGCGTCAGGCTTCGGGGCATGGCGACTTTCGTTCTGATCCACGGCGGCGGGGGCAGCGCCTGGGACTGGCATCTCCTTGTCCCCGAGCTGACCAGGCGCGGCCACGACGTGGTGGTCCCGGAGCTGCCGATCGAGGACAGCTCGGCGGGGTTCACCGAGTTCTGCCAGACGGTCGTCGACGCGATCGGCGACCGGCGCGACCTCGTGGTCGTCGGGCACTCGTACGGTGCGTTCACCGCGCCGCTGATTGCCGACAAGCTGCCGGTGCGGCTGATCGTCCTGCTCACACCGATGGTCCCGAAGCCCGGTGAGAGGCCCGGTGACTGGTGGGCCAACACCGGTTACCGCGGCACGGAAGGGCTCAGCGAGGAGCAGCAGTTCTACAACGGCGTGCCCGCCGACATCGTCGCGGCGGCACCCGCACACAGCCGGGGCCAGGTCAGCGCGGAAGGGGACGAGCCGTGGCCCCTGGACACCTGGCCAGAGGTGCCGACGAGGGTGCTCATCGCACGCGAGGACCGGTTCTTCCCGGCGGACTTCCAGCGCCGGGTGGCCGCCGACCGACTAGGCGTCGTCCCGGACGAGATGGACGGCGGCCACGCAGTGGCGCTCAGCCACCCGACGCAACTCGCCGACCGTCTGACCGCGTACCCGCTGCCCTGAGGGGCGGGGCCACGGCCGTCCCGGTCGGAACGAGCATCTCAGGGCGACGGAGCTGGTTGCGACCTCCCGGCGGCGTGAGCGGCTGTCAGCGATGATGGGGCGTTCGGGCGGAAGCGGGTGATGATGAGGCAACCAACACTGTTCCTGACCGTCGGGCTCCCCTGCACGGGGAAGACCACAGCCGCTCGGCGGATCGAGGCCGAGCAGAGAGCACTTCGACTCACCAAGGACGAGTGGGTGAAGGCTCTCTACGGGCAGGAGAATCCGCCATCGGCTCAGGACGTGATCGAAGGACGGCTCATCCAGATCGGGCTGCGCGCCCTCGACCTCGGCAACAACGTCGTGATCGACTTCGGCCTCTGGAGTCGGGACGAGCGCTCCGCGCTGCGGCAGGCAGCAGCGGACCTCGGCGCGACGGTGGAGCTGCGCTACTTCGCACTCACCCCAGCCGAGCAGCGCAGACGACTCGATCAGCGCCAGGCCGAAGCGCCACACACGACCTGGCCCATGTCCGACGAGGAACTCGCCGAGTGGGCTGCCAGCATCGAGATCCCGACGCCGGGCGAGCTTGACGGCAGCGAACCCATCGATGACCCACCGGCTGGATTCGCGACCTGGGACGAGTGGCGCACACACCGCTGGCCGCCGTCGGTCTCTTGACGCCCGCTCCTCGCAGCGGCGGCAGATCAGTGGATCTGACCCGGTCCGTCGCCCACACGTACCTCATCTGTCCTGGTCAGCGGTCTTCCAGTGCGTCGGCCTGCCTGCGTAGCTCTGCCGCGAGGTCGTCCCAATCGGGACCGTGCAGGTACAGGCTGGCGGCCGCCTCGCGCATGAGCGCCGGCTGGTTCGGCCGCTGCAGGAGCACAAGCCGGTAAGCCAGATTGCGGACCCAGACCGGCAGAAATCCGTCGGCCAGGTTCGGGCAGAGTTCCCGCAGCATCGCGAGGATGGCTTCCGCGTCCGCGAAGGTCAGTTCTTCGACGAAGTACTGCTCCTGGTGGTCCGGTCCACACTGCGACGCGGACCGGTACTCGTCGCCGTAGAGGCACCGGGCATGCTCGGTCAGGGTGCTCTGTGCATGACCGCAGAGCCTACGTCTGGGATGGGCCTCAGCCAGGCGGGAAGTTCCACCGTGTGGGTAGACGGCCGTCGCACAGGGCGCAGGTGAAGTCGTCGTCGCGCACGATGTTCCGCTCGCCGCAGGTGGGACATCGGCGGAAGATGACCTTGTCGGTGAAGGTGCCAGGATGAGGTACGCCCAGGCGGTCGAGTGCCCTGGTCACTGCGGGCCAGGAGTCCGGATCGGGGCAGTATCCAGTCGACTGATTGGTCACCTCGACAACGCGCCAGCCGGTCTCCGTGGGAGCGAACCTGATCTCCCCGGCGGCGAGGACATCCTGACCCTCGGCAAGGACGACGTGTTCGCTTCGACGGGGCGCCAGCCTGAGCGTGCCGTCGAGAGCAACGACGAACGTGAAGGGCTCGATGACGTCTTCGCGATCTCGCTGGGCGAGCCAGCCGTCGAGCGAGGCAGTTGTGTCGACGGCAACGACGTCGACGACCGCGGCCCCGTGGTCATTCAGCTCCGCCGGACCGACGTAGCGGTACCGTCCGATCTGCCCCACCGCCGGACGGTACCCATCAGACGCCGGGCGGCTCCACACGTTTTGATTGCACCGCGTCGTCACTGTGGGAGGGCTGTCGGTGGAGCAGCCGGAGGGAATCAGGGCTGGGCTGCACCGTCAATCGTGGTGCTTTCCTGCGGACGAAGCGCGGTCAGCAGACTGTCGAGTTGACCCCAGGCCCGCGCACTGGAGATGTGGTCGATGTAGTCACGGGACTCGATGATGAGCCCGTCGCGGATGCGCATCACGAAGACACACGGCACCCGGAACGTCTCGCCTGTCTCGTCGACCCGCCCCTGGTAGGCGAACTCGGCGACGATCACCTCCGGGTCGGCGGTTTCATGGATCGTCACGTCGACCGGCTTACGCTTCAGCGTCCGGGCGACCGGAGGTGGCGCGGTGAAGTGCTCGTGCAGCTCACTGCGGCTGAGCAGCGCAGGCGGGTCGAGCGGGTGGAACGGATGCGTGACATGGGTTTCTTCGGCGTACAGGTCAGCCAAGTCTTCGTACGGACCGTCGCAGACACCGTTCACCAGCCGGAGGAAGGTTTCGCGTGGGCTGCTCATGCCGGGCTTCCTTCGAATCGGTGAATGCCACTTGGTGCATGTCGGGGACTACATCCGGGAATGGCTGGCGTCCCAACGACGGCACCCTACCGACTCAGCCCCGATCTGACTGTCCCGAAGTGCTCTCGTCGGCCGTATCGGGTGCGTTGTCATCGGCAATGAGTGTGCGGCGACGATCCGGCAGGCGCCGCCGGGTGGGTAGCACCTTGGCCGGGTGGGGTGGCCATGGACGACGTGTCCTACTCGGGCGACCTGTTGTACTTGTCGAGCGTCGCCTTGGACGTGGAAGCAGACGCGGGCGTGGGACTCGCTCACCCAGGGCGACTACCGGCGGGCGATGGACCTGTCGCGGCAGGCGCAGCGGGTTGCTCCTCGGGGTAGTTCGGCGTACATCCAGGCGACCGCCCAGGAGGCGCGGGTGTGGGCGCGGTTGGCTGACGTGCGGCGGACGCGTGCGGCGCTGGATCGTCTGGAGCGGTTGACGGCGAACCTGCCAGTGCCGGAGCGGGCCGAGCACCACTACCGGTACGACCCGACGAAGGCATTGGCGTACACCGCCACCACGCTGGCATGGGCGGGGGAACCCGGCTGCCGAGCAGATGGCCCGGGCTGCCTTGGCGGAACTGGATCCGCGCGGCGATGGCGGTGCCCGGCCACGGCGCTCTGCTTCCGCCCGTCTGGATCTCGCCATGGCACTGTTGGCCGCCGGCCAGCCGGACGAGGCCAGTGTCGTCGCCGCCGACGAGGTCCGGTCGGGGCGGGTGGTGTCCTCGAACTGGTGGCGGGCGCGGGAAGTGCTCCGGCGGTCGAGCAAACCGGGACGGCGGAGGCGGCAGCGTTTCGTGAGGTGTACGAGGCGTACCGCCCGTGACTCGATAGCGGGCGGCACGCGCGATCAGCGGACACCCGCCTGCTTGTTCAGCGCATTGCGGCATATCCGGTTACTCGGCGACGACGATGATCTCGTGGCCCTATGCCTTAATGGAAGGAATAATTAACTCCGTCCCGCACCACCACATCATGGCGACCGTTACCGCGATGAAGGCCACGATATAGGTCTCGTACCACCGGTAAAAGTTTCGGAGTCTTGGCGGGGCCCGGAACTCCGGGTGGAGGACCTCAGACAACAACTGGCATTCTTCCTGGCGGTAGTCGAGCCAGGTCAGAACGCCTACGATCACCACCAGGACGGTGAAAGCGGCGATAACAGTCACCAGCCACATGAGAGCGAGAATGCTCGCTCTGGCAGTCTCCGATGTAATGCCCCAGTCGGTGTGGCGAACGAAGATCGCCAACGCTGCTCCGATGAGTGCGGTGGCGAGCGTCTGATAGATGCCAAGAAAGCGGTGAACATTCTCGTTCGCGGCCTGGATCTGCTGCAGTATGTAGCGGTACCGTTCCAACTGGAACTGAACCTGAACGGCCTCGCTTTCCGGGCTCCGGCCCCAGAACATTGCCGGGGGCAAGCGCTCACCGGACTGCCGCGCCACCGGGCGCGAGCCGGCGCGCCGCGCCGCTGGTAGCCGTGCGAAGCTTGCTAGCCGAGGTGGTCGGTTCATGCGTCAACCGCCAGTGCCAGCTGCGACACAACATCTGGGCGCTTCAACTGCACCATTTCTACCAGCTCGGCACCGCCCCCGACGAGCGGCACAGGACACCGCACATCGCCGTCCTCGTCCAGGTGCATCGGTTCCATCAGATCGAGCAGCTCAGCCAGATCAAGGCGCCAAATCTCCGCGATGGTGCGGACCACAATACCGATCGCTCCGTAATTGCCGCTGTCGTACCACCAGCTACGGGCGTTCCACTTTGGTCCCTGAAGCTCTGTGTCAGCGAAGCGTTCGTCCTTGGGGCGTGGCAGCACCTCTTCCGGGTAGAGCCAGTCGGAGTAGAAGCTAACGACCAAACAGTCCCGAGGGAACTGCAACTCGCCCCCGCTGTAGGAAATGAACCACGGGGTATCATCCAGCCTGTGATGCACGTAGAATCGGTCGTCGACCAGGAGTACGCAACTGCGGTCTTCCAGCCACAGTCGCAAGCCTGCTACGTCAAGTGCTCTGTCATTCGACAGCGCACAAGGCAGTTGTGGTGCCACCGCCCCCAACGCCCTTCCCAGGTTCCCTATCATTTGTCGCTGTGCCGAACTCATCGGTGAGCTTCGCCTAACCCTCTCGGCCTGCGACTCCGCCCACTGGGTCAGCTGCTGGGGATTGGCTTCCGGAAACGACCGAAGCCGATCCGCAGTGAGAGGGTTGCCGACGAAGACGCCCATGGTCTCCCGAAGAGTATCGGACCGCAGGCCACCGACGTAAACGTGCGAAAAGCAGGCTATCCAATAACCCGCCCCGCTGATATCCTCCCACATCGACGTCATCATGGCCCTGCCGATCACGCGCCCCTGCTCGTCACGGATCTCCTCCGCACGGTCGAGGAAACGTTGGCGGTAGATATCGAGCCCGAGTCGTTGCCCGTAGGTGTCATCGGGTCGGTGATAGATACGCTCGAACAACTCTGAGTTCGAGATCGTCACCCAGTCATTAGCGTGAACCAAGCGAACTGGCACCGGGTCATCCGGGCCTTGCACATCGATATGTACGCGAGCCAGCGCGCACATCGGCAGCACCATCGCATGCAGGTATTCCGTGTGAGTTAGGCGTTGGCTCGCGTTACGAAACAGGCCATTTGTCGACCGCGGATCAAGCCTGAGTCGCACTCGTATTACAGTTCCGGGCTGCCGGAGCCATTCAGCGCGTTCGGCTGCACGCAGCAATGGTCTCACCGATGCGCCGTTGCTGAATTCAAGGACATGCGTGTCGCGTGCGGCTTCTTCCAGCGCCAGGCTGCGGACGATCACCTCGTCAGCGATCATGAAGACCGAGAAGAAGCCGATGCCGAAGCGGCCGGTGGGCTGGAAACGGCTTAATTCCGGGTACTCGATCAATGAATCGGCGGATCGCCAGCGGGAGAAGCCGAAGTCTGTCAGCGCCGACACCATCGTGTCGGGTTGCATACCGATTCCTTGGTCCGCGACCGTCAGCCACCATGAACCGCCTTCCATTGCAAGCATGATGGTGACGGCACCAGGTGGCGTGCCCTCACGGGCGGAGCGAGCTAGCGTCGCATCAGAAGCATTGGCGACCAGTTCACGCATGGCCACATCCGGCCGATTCCCATACAGTTTCTCACCACCGAGATTGCCGACAACCTTATTGACATCAGTGACCCTGACGCGTGCATCGATGGGACGCCACCTGTCGGTCTGCAAGTGGTTGGCAAGTCGATCGGGAGAGTCGGCCCCAGCGACCGACCGGGCACGGAAACGTGGACGCTTCAAGTCGGCGCAAAGTGCGTCGACACGGCGCAACTCGCCGTCGATCATCTGGATCGTCTCGTAGGCCAGCCACCAGGCAGGTGCTTCTGCACCAGCGAAGCGCCGAGTCGACGTGTAAACGAGCCGGTCGTCATCCAACTGCGGACGAGTCAGTCGCTCCTGGAAGACCCAGTGATCCTCAGCGATGCCAGTCGGACGCCGAAACGCGTGCACATAGCTCGGGGCGCGCCGGCTGTCGATGTGCGCGGCGTCAGCTAAACGCAGGACACAGGCGATCTTTAGTGGGTCCACGGTCCAGGCTGGCGGATGGTCGGGCCGGGAACCTTGCACCCGGTCCAGATTCCGTAAGCGATCCACGTCCCACCAGTGACTCTCGGCGATCTCGCCGATCAGGCTGCCATAGTCGAGTCGAAGGCTTAGGTCGGACAAGAGGTAGTTGTCGCTGCCGTCTGACGCTGTGAAGGGCGTCCGCAGCAACTGCTGGGCTCGCTCGGCGTGGCGCCGACGCAATAGCTCGACGAGCGCCTGCTTTTGCGCCACATCGGCGGCAGCCGCCGGATCAGCAGCGGGCTCCAGGTTCTGTAGCCGCTCTGTCGCGATGGTCAGGAGACCAGGATAGGCAGGATCAGCGATTACTTGATCTACGCCGCCTGGATAGGCGCACAGCCCCATCCCGAGATCGTGCATCAGGAAGGTGCCGCCGAGGACGAAAGCTTCGGCGGGATTGATGGGAAAGTCTTCCCCGCAGACGATAGAGGCGGTATCCCACAGGGCGTCAATGTGGGAGATGGAGTGGTCGGTGAACATTGGCATCGAGAGCACGATCTCGTTGGCGAGCGGCGCCACTGCCGACCGAAACTGTTGATACGCCGCGCGCAACCCCGTCCGGTGCGCTGCCCAGTTGTCCCCTGGAACTTCACCGAGCGTTCGCCGCCAAAGCGGCGAATGCTCGTAAGACACCTGATCTGAAGGGTTGATCATAATGGAAGCTCCTTGGCGCACCGTGTGGGCTGACGGCAACATCCGATCTTCGACATCTCGTACCAGGGCAAGATGGGTAACTAATTGGGGACTTTGCCGGCTACCGACCGGCCGGGTGTCGCGATGCCTGCTCCGGATTGCGTATTTTGGGCTGGTGGCGGTTATGGCATCCCGCGTCCGGGATTGCCCGCTTGAACCACCGGATAGTACTGAGCTACGTACCCCAATTCACGACGCGAGTCGGGAACCGGACGCGAGGAGCGGCAGGGGTTGCCATCACATCACATCTCCCGGGTCGCACGGATGCCTCTCGAGTGGCGCGGACGGTCGCAGCGGGCGCGTCGCATTCCACCCGCGGCCCTGGACGCCTCTGGCCGCTTGAGTATCGACGCCCAGCGCACTCACTGCGAGACCAGGCGCCTGCCTGGCTGCGACAGCAGCGGTATGCCCGTGACATGGTCCAGTCAATCTCCGAGCGGCGTCGGCGGGCGATGTCCAAGGAACTTGCCGAACTGGCCGCCCTGGTTGGCGCGTAGTCGCCCGGGGCGTACGACTTCCTCCGGATTCCGTCTGACCTGGTCTTTCGTGTACCTGGCCGCCCTTCCCTCACCAAGTGAGCAGGTGGCTACAGGGCGTGATCGAGCGGCGGATGTTGCCATCGGTCCTGCTGCGATCCGCGCCCCTCAGTCTTGCGGCAACGGTAGTTCACTCCAGAGCACCGCAGCCGCGACTCCCAGGGAGGTCGCAGGTGGGCCGTACGCAGCCCGAATTGGCACAGGGCCGGGGCGAACAGATCGACGCTGACGAACGCGAAGAGGCGAAACGTCGGTTGCTCGCGCAGGCTGCGGCGGAGCGGATACCGGTGGACGAGACGACTCGGGCCGTGCCGGATCGGCGGTGGCGTGATGGACGGTGAGCCGGTGCCGATCGGTCGTCGGGTGGCGTACCTGCGGGTGCGGCGGAGGTTGTCGCAACAGTCGTTCGCGGATCGGTTGGGGAAGTCGAAGAGCTGGGTGGAAAAGGTTGAGCGTGGGGTTCGGTCCCTGGATCCGCCACCGGCCACCCGCACGGGAGGTGGTCGCCCAGGTCGCCCGGGACCCGGACGCCCCAGCCACGATCACCCACTCGCCATCGGCCTCGGGGTGCTGTGAGCGTGGTCGTGAACGTCCGGCCGCACGGCTTACGCTGGCGCCGCCGGGCGGGTGCCGGGAGCGAAGCGGAACTGCACTGCCTCCATCAGTGAGCGCCGGCGGGTGTTGTGGAAGGCAGCGACCCGCCAGCCCTCTGGTTGGCGTACCAGGGTGTAGGTCTGGATTTTGGCGAGGGCGGGCCGGCGGCGGCCCTTGTAGGTGTCGCCCCGGCCGACCACGACCGCGATGTCGGGGCCGAGGAACGTGGTGCTGAGAGTTTCCGAGGCCATCCGGGTGCCCTTGGTGAAGGCACGGAACAGGGCACGGTGGCCCTCGGTGATGTCGGCCCGGCCGCGGTAGAGGGTGCCGACGAATGTCACGTACGACGCGTCCTCGGTGAAGGAGCGCCCGAACGCGTCGGCGTCGGCGGCGTCCCAGGCGCGCGCGATCGCGTCCATGACCTCGGCGATCGCCGCCAGGTCGGTGCCGCGGTCGGAGTGGCTCATCGGTTTTCCTTCCGGGTTGTCGCCGCCGATGCCTATATTGGCTTCGTGCAGACAGAGGTTGCGCGCATGCAATATCTGCACGCATGCAGAGATTAGCGCAGAAGGAGCCGTCCCGCCATGACCGACGCCACGCCACCGCCCGGTCTTCCCGAGGGCGCCCATGAGTCGTTCCGGCGCTACCTCGACGCGGTCACCGCGCACACGCAGGCCGCTGCGGACGCGGCAGGGCTGCACAGCACCGACTGGGCGGCACTCAGCGTCCTGAATCTTGCCGGCCGGCTGGCCTCCGGCGAGCTGGCCGAGCGCACCGGGTTGACCACCGGCGCGACCACCCGGCTGATCGACAGGCTGGAACGGGCAGGGCACGTACGGCGAACCGCCGACCCGGCCGACCGGCGACGGGTGCTTGTGGAACCCGTGCCCACGCTCGACGTGGACACCATCGTCGGCCCGGCCCGGCAGCGGCTGGGCGAGCTGTTCCAGCAGTACCGGCCAGAGGAGTTGGCGGTGCTGTTCGACTATTTCGACCGCGCTGCTGATGCGCTACTCACCGCCACGCGCGAGGTGCGCGCACGGGCGGCCGACCGCGGCGGCCCTCCGTCCTGACCACGCCGGTGGCGAGGATCCGGCACCAGTGCCAGGCAGGGGAGAGCGGGCGGATGTCGCCGGTCAGGGGGCCGGTACGACGGACGCGCGCAGTGCCGCGGCCAGCCACTCGTACGGGAATCGCTCCGGCGGTACGTCGTTCACGGCGGTGACCAGCTCCACGTAGGTGTCGAATGGTCCCTCCGGCGGCATGCGGTCCCACTCCGCGCCCTTGCGCATCTGGTCCGCGGCCTGGATCCGAAACTCGGGTGTGTCCGGTATCCCGGGGCTGTCCGGTGTCGCGAAGATGCCGGTCAGCCACCCCATCCACGCCTCGGCGATCTCCCGCCCCCTGGGTGAGTCCGGCGGCACCTGCTCGCGCGCCGCGTCCAGCACCGGCTGGCCGATCGCCGCGCCCGCTTCCAGGGCGTCCAACATCGGCGACGAGGTCATCAGCGGCCCGGCGCCGGTGGTGCACGCCTCGTGCAGCTCACGGCGCACGGCCTGCCGGACCTCGGTGTCCCGGACCAGCTCGGCCAGCTCGATCCACGCCTCCAACTGGGCCGCGGTGGGATGGTCGGGCAGCTGCGGTCGGGCCGCCCGCCACCAGTCGACCATCCGCTCCGGCGGCTCCCAGCCGGTGGTGACCTCGGCCCAGAACTCGTCGATCAGTCGAT
This sequence comes from Micromonospora sp. NPDC049171, assembly GCF_040648275.1. Taxonomy (NCBI): domain Bacteria; kingdom Bacillati; phylum Actinomycetota; class Actinomycetes; order Micromonosporales; family Micromonosporaceae; genus Micromonospora; species Micromonospora sp. NPDC049171. The sequence continues at coordinate 31,397 of NZ_JBEZDJ010000040.1, read as the reverse complement.
CGCGTTCCTCGTCCGGCATGCCGACCAGCTTGTGCATCAGCGTGACCTGCTCGGCAGTGGAGTCCTGCCGCAGGATGGCCGACAGCACCGCCCGCCGGCTGCGCAGGCGTGCCTCCTGCCGGGCCAGCAGGGACAGGTGGGTGGCGGCCAGTTCGCGCAGTGTCGCCTCGCCGGCCAGCACCCGCCGGATCTCGTCCAGGCCGGCGTCGAGTTCCCGAAGCGTCCGAACCAGTTCCAGCCGGGCGATGGCCGCCACGTCGTACAGGCGGTGGCCGGCCGGGGTGCTGGCGGCCGGCGTGACGACACCGGCGTCCGCGTAGTACCGGACGGCGCTGACGCTCAGGCCGGTCCGCCGGGCGACATCCCCGATGGGGTACAGCTCGTCTCTGTCCACGACGCCCACTATGCGATCTCAAGCGGCTTGAGATGCAAGCCCCGTGGCGCGACAGCCGAGCTTCCACCGCGGATCAGGGGACGATCACCACGCCGCCGCGTACGCCGCCGTGGGCCAGCCGCTCGTGAGCTGCCGCCGCGTCGGCGAAGGGGTACACGTCAGCGACCCGGAGCGGGATGTCGCCGCTGGTCGCCAGGAACTGTTCCCGGTCATGATCGCGATCAAGAGCTGGGCGGAGACGCACATGGATCGCGTCTTCGAAGCCCGGGCCCAATACGACGCAGGCCCCTGAGAACCTGCGACGCCGGTCACGTCAGAGTTCGCCGCGACGTGTCCGCTCAGCGGGCGCCTCGGAGCCGGCAGAGCGCGACAGCACCAATGCTTGAGCGGCGATGACGCGTTCGCCGTCGAAGGTCAGCGCCGGTGACCCATGCAGCTGATAGCCCTGATCGAGAAGCGCGCTGACGCGGGCGCAGAATTCAGCGTCATCGGGCCCGGTGATGAGGCGGTAGCGCAGCGGCCTCGTGAAATCCGACACCGCCGCATCATCCCTGCTGACGGATCGGTCCGGCGCGCGGGCGTCGAGCTGTCCCGGCGCTCAGGAACGGCCGATGGAGCGGTCCAGGAAGTCGTGGATCATCGGCGCGGCGACGTCGAGCTTGTCCTCCAGCAGGAAGTGGCCGGTGTCGAGCAGGTGGAACTCGGCCGACGGCAGGTCCTTGCGATAGGGGTGGGCGCCAGCGGCCGGGAAGACCGGGTCGTTCTGGCCCCAGATGATCAGCGTCGGCGGCTGGTGGTCGCGGAAGAAGGCGTGGAACTCCGGGTATAACGTGACGTTGCTGCCGTAGTCGTAGAACAGATCAAGCTGGATGTCCGCGTTGCCGGGGCGGGCGAGCTGCGCGTCGTCGTGGGCCCACCGGTCGGGGTCGAGCCGGCTGAGGTCCTTCACCCCCGCCGTGTACTGCTGCTTGACCGTGTCGGGGTTGAGGATGAACGCGATGGCCTGGCGGCGCTCGTCGGTCTTCTCGGCCCAGTAGGCCTTGATCGGATCCCAGAATGCGCTCAGGCCCTCTTCGTACGCGTTGCCGTTCTGCACGATGAGCGCGCTGACCCGTTCGGGCCCCTTGAGGGCCAGCCGATAACCGGTCGGTGCCCCGTAGTCGAAGCAGTAGAGCGCGTACCGATCCACGCCGAGCTGGCCGAGCAGCCCCTCCATCAGGTCGGCGAAGTTGGCGAACGTGTAGTCGAACGACGACCGGTCCGGGCTGGCGCTGTGGCCGAAACCCGGGAAGTCCGGTGCGATCACCCGGTACCGGTCCGCGAGCAGCGGGATCAGATGGCGGAACTGCGAGGACGCCGTGGGAAATCCGTGCAGCAGCAGAAGGACGGGACCGTCGGCCGGACCGGCCTCGCGATAGAAGATGTCGATTCCGTTCACGGTCGTCGTGCGAAAGTGCGTGACCGGAAACTCGCCTTCCTGAACGGCGGCGACCGACGGTTTCTGCGCAATGCCCACCATGATGGAGTCCTTTCGGCACAAGGGAAAGCGGTGCCACCCTGGGGAATCGCTCTGCCGGGTCCCGCTTCGGTCAGCATGGCATGCGACCGGGGCGCGGTATGCCGAAACCGTTTATCGAATGCTGCGTCAAAGCAGATGGGTACGGAGGAAATCAAGCTCCAGCGGAAGCAGTCGCTCGGCGGTGCCGTTCGCGGCCAGGTGGGTGGCCCCGGTCAGCGGCAGCACGGCGTGCGGGCGGCCGGTGCTCAGCAGGGCCGCGGAGAGTCGCAGCGTGTGCGCGGCCACCACGTTGTCGTCGGCCAGGCCGTGCACCAGCAGTAACGGGCGGGTCTGGTTCGGGCCAGTGATCGGCTCGGCGGCCAACTCGACGAGCGAGTGGTGCGCGTAGACGTCCGTGCCGTCCTCCGGTAACCCCAGATAACGCTCGGTGTACGCGGTGTCGTACAGCGCCCAGTCGGTCACCGGCGCACCCGCGATCCCGCACCGGAACAGCTCCGGGTGGCGCAGCACCGCCAACCCGGCCAGCCACCCGCCGAACGACCAACCACGCACCCCCACCCGCCCCATGTCCAGGTCGGGGTGCTTCCCGGCGAGCGCGGTCAGGGCGTCGATCTGGTCGGTGAGGACCACGTCGGCCACCCGCCGGTGGATCGCCTTCTCGAACGACGGGGCCACTCCCGGCGTACCCCGGTTGTCGATGGTGACCACCGCGAACCCGGCATCGGCCCACCACTGCCGCTCCAGCCACGCGGCCCGCGCCGCCACGACCTCCTGGTGCCCCGGCCCGCCGTAGATGTCCAGCAGCACCGGCAGCCGTCGGCCCGTCACGTGGTTGTCCGGGTAGAGCACCGCCGCCGGCAACCGTCGGTCGGTCACCCGTTCCAGCAGCGGCAACGGCGAATACGGCGGGGTGGCGGCCAACGACCGCAACTCGGCGAGCTCCTGGTCGCCGCGCCGGATCGTCCACCGCACCCCGGCGTGGTCCAGTGACGCGACCCCGACGGCCAGCACGTCACCGCCCACGGCAGCGGTGTGCCAACCCGAGTCGGTGGTGATCCGGCGCGCGTCCACCCCACCGCCGATGGTGGTGCGGATCCGGAACAGATGCCGCTCGCTCGGCTCACCATCGCTGGCCTCGACCAGCAGATCGGCCGGGCCGGAACCGGCCGACAGGCGACCCACCACCCGCCGCACGTACAGCGACGGCGGAGTGAGCAGGGTGCCGTCGGCGAACAGGCACCGTGCGTCGTACCCGTCGTGTGCCAACTCCCCGCCGACCAGCACCCGGCCGTCCGGCAGGTGCGCCGGGGTGCCGGCGATCGGCTCGACCCAGCGCGGATCGGCCAGCTCGGCGTGCACCTGCGTCTCACCCGTACGGGGGTCGACCGCCAGCACCAGCCCGTGCTGCTGCGAACGGCGCAGCACAGTGATCAACGGGCTGCCCTCGACCCAGTTGACCGAGGTCAGGTACGGGTAGGTCTCCCGGTCCCAGTGCACGTCGACCCAGCCGTCATCGAGGTCCAGCAGGTGCAGGCTGACCTCCGCGTTCGGGCCACCAGCCCGGGGGTACGCGACGGCGGTCGGCGGGCTGCCCGGCTGGGCCGGGTCGTGCAGGTGCCAGCGGTCCAGGCGGGACTCGTCGACCCGGGCCGCGAGCACCGAGCGCCCGTCCGGCGCCCACCAGTAGCCACGGAACCGGCCGAACTCCTCCGCCGCGATGTGCTCGGCCAACCCCCAGCTCACCCCGGCGTCCTCGCCGGCCAGCAGGGTGTCGGTGCCGTCCGTCTCGATCACCCGCAGCTCACCCCGGCGCACACCCTCGCCCGCGTCGGTCACGTACGCCAACCGTTGCCCGGTCGGGTCCGGACGTGGGTCCAGCACCGGGCCGACGGCGGCCACCTCCACCACGTCGCCGTGCACCAGATCCGCCCGGAACAACCGCCCGGCCAGCGCGAACACCGCGATCCGACCGGCGGCGTCCAGCGCGTACGAGCCGATGCCGGCGGCGCTGAGCCGCAGCCGCTCGCGCAGCGCGCGTTCGCCAGGTGAGAGCGACCGGACGTCTCCGCCCTCGCCCAGCAGGGTCGCCGGGTCGGCGACCAGGCGTTCCTCGGCGGTGGCCACGTCCAGCAGCCAGAGCGCGTCCGCCGGATCCTCCGGCCCGGCCGAGCGCAGGAAGATCACCCGGGAGCCGTCCTCAGCCACGGAGACAGCGCGCGGCGCGCCGTGGCTGAACCGGCGGGTGCGGGCGGCCAGCTCCGGAAAGTCCACAGACCAGATCGTAGAGCCGTACGCGAGGTGATGTGGCCGACCTGGGCGGACGCGTCAGCGTCGGCGGGCCCTGACTGCCGGTTAGAGTGACCGTCGTGACGACGCTGCCCGACCGCCGCCTGTTGCTGGTCCACGCGCACCCCGACGACGAGTCGATCGGCACCGGCTCGACGATGGCCCACTACGCCGCCAACGGCGCCCACGTCACGCTGGTGACCTGCACCCTCGGCGAGGAGGGCGAGATCCACGTCCCGGCGCTGGCCCAACTCGCCGCCGCCGAGGCCGACCAGCTCGGCGGGTACCGGATCGCCGAGCTGGCCGCCGCCTGCGCCGCGCTCGGCGTCAGCGACCACCGCTTCCTGGGCGGGGCCGGCCGCTACCGCGACTCGGGAATGATGGGGCTCGAAACCAACGACCACCCCCGCGCTTTCTGGCAGGCCGACCTCGACGAGGCCGCCGGGCACCTGGTGGAGATCATGCGGGAGGTACGCCCGCAGGTGCTGATCACGTACGACCCGGACGGCTTCTACGGCCACCCCGACCACATCCAGGCCCACCGGGTGGCGATGCGCGCTGTCGAGTTGGCCGCCGCCGAGGGCTGCGCCCCGCTGAAGGTCTACTGGACCGCCCTGCCGCTCAGCGTCCTGGAAGCCGGCATGGCGCACTTCGCGGAGTCCTCCGACAACCCGTTCGGCGGCATCGCGGACATCGCCGACCTGCCCTTCGGCACTCCGGACGCCCAGATCGCCGCCCGGATCGACGGCACCGACGAGCACACGGCCAAGGAGGCCGCGATGCGGGCGCACGCCACCCAGATCCCGGCCACCTCCTGGCTCTACTCGATCGCCGGTAACTTCGGCGGTGAGTTCATGGGCGTGGAGTTCTTCACCCTCGCGGTCGGCGAGAAGGGCCCGGGCTCCGGGCCGTACGGCTGGGAGGACGACCTCTTCGCCGGGCTCCCCGAGGAGACCGCACCGACCCGGTCTGCGGTCGGGGCTGGTGTGGGCGGGTCTGTGGTTGGGGCTGGTACGGATCGGTCTGCGGCTGGTGCGGTCCGGTCTGCGGCTGGTGCGGGCCGGTCTACGGCCGGGGCTGGTGCGGATCGGTCTTCGGTCGAGGACGCCCCGGACCGGTCTTCGGTCTCGGCGGCGGGTCTTCGGTGACTCTGCCCGCGTCGATGACGGTTCTGGACGACCAGGATGCCCCGCCCCCGGCGGGGCCGCCGCCGCGACTGCTGGACCTGGGCCTGCGGGTGGCCGGTGCGATCGTCGTAGTGGTCGCCGGAGTGCTGAGCGGGGTGCTCGAACTGCTGCTCGCCACGGTCCGCGTCGGTGGGCAGTTGATCGGCGTCTCGGCACTCCTCGCCGTCGGCGCCAACATCGCGCTGAGCTGGTTCGCGTACGCGGCGGTCGGCCGCAGGTGGGCGGTTGCGCTGCCGGCGGTGCCGTGGTTTGCGCTGATGGTGGTAGCCGCCATCCGGACCAACGAGGGTGACCTGCTGCTGGCCGGCGACAACTGGGTCGGCCTCGCCATGATCGTGGCCGGTGCGATGACCTTCGCGGTGATGGGCTTCCGGCAGATTCTCGCCCCGCCCGCCACGCTCGGGCTGATGACGCCACCCAGGTAAGGGTGGTAGATATTCCAGCCAGGGATCTGAGCCCCGCGACGGGGCGTACGGCAGGAGGGCTGGCGATGGACAGACGGTGGCGCGATATCGGTGTGCTCGTGGCAGCACTGTTCGCGGTCAACGTGGTCGCCCGGCTGATCATCCGGCTCGGCTTCGAGGATGACGACACCGTCGCCGACCGGGTGTCGCTGGCGATGTTCGCGGTGATCGGGCTGACCCTGGCCGTGGTCGCCTTCCGCTGGGGTCGTCGCCGGCCACTCGCGGACTGGGCGGCCGACATGGCCCTCGTGGTGCTCGCGGCAATGGTGTTGACCGTGCTGGTCGGGCCCCTCCTGATCGGTCACAACCCGTTCGACGGGGGCGCGCCGACGTTCTTCGCCCAGATCTGGCTGTACCTGCTCGCCGCCAGCGCCGGCGTGCTGATCGGCTACCTGGTGCTCACCGCGCTGGGGCGTGACTACCGCTCCTGGCAGCTCAAGCGGTACGCCGAGGTCAAAGCCGCCAAACCCCGCCGCGTCGTCCGCCGCTGACCCGCCCGAACGCACCACTCGGGTGAGTGGGCCGTGCGTCGTCGGGGCAGTGGGGTTCGTAGTTGGCGTGCCTCCGGGCTTGTGCGGGCGTGCACTGTCGGGCTCGCGGCTTGATCAACTCGGTTTTCATGAAGTCGGGCTGTCCCGGGCGAGCGGATGCCCCGACTTCCTGTTGATCAACTCGGATTTCGTCAAATCGGGGCGTCCTGGGCAGGTAGATGCCGCGATTTCCTGAAAGTCGAGTCGATCACGGTGCCGGGCTGGCCGCGTGCCGGGCTGGCCGCGTGCCGGGCTGGCCACGTGTCGGGCTGGCCACGTGTCGGCGGGCCACGTGCCAGGCTGGCCGCGTGCCGGCTCGCCGCGTGTGGCTGGCCCGCACGTTTGCGGGTTCGCCCTGCGTTCCGGTCGGGGTCAGTGCGGGGCGACTCGGGTCAGGTAGGTGTGGTGCGTGGTGAAGCCCAGCCGCCGGTAGAGCGCGACCGCCGCGGTGTTGTGCTGCTCGACCTGGAGGAACGCGTGCGTCGCACCGGCCGACACGCCCCAGGCGGCCAACTCGTGGATCACCCGACTGGCCAGTCCCTGACGGCGGGCCACCGGCAACACCTCGATCAGGCTGAGGCCCAGCCAACGCCCCTGGCCGGTCACCGTGCCTCGGCCGACCGCCACCAGTGTGCCGTCGTCGTACACGTGGGCGAAGCGAACCTGGCCCACGGCGGTGAGCACGTGCCGGGCGGCGTCCGGCAGGCCGCCCTTGCGGCCGGCCGCGACGGCCAGCCACTCCGCGCTCGGCGCGGCGGCCAGCTCGACGACCGCACTGTTCCACCGATCGGCATCCGCAACGGTGGTGCCGGGCTGGTCGGTGTGCTGACCGGCGGTTGCGGGGGTATGGCGGGCGACCGGCGCGTTGCCGGGCGGTGAGCTGGCCGCTGGCGCCGGTAGGGGGAGCGGGGCGGTCTGGACCAGGACCGGCGGGCGGGCGGCCCAGCCGCGGGTGTCCAACTCGGCGCCGACCGGGGCGGCGAGTGGCAGTGGCGTGTTGATGATGGGTGGTTGGCCCTGTTCGGAGTACCAGCGTTCGACCGCGTCCACGGCGGCGGGCAGCGGCCGGTCAGGGTCGCCGATCGGCAGCGCCGAGTTGGCCCGCCCGGTCCAGCCGTCGGCGGCGCGGAGCAGCCAGTCACCGAGTTGGCCCCGGGTCGGTGCCGGCCAGGCCTCGTCGGCGGCCCGTTCCAGTGCCACGACCGCCGCGGCGGTTGGCCGGCGGGTGGGTGGCACCCGCTTGGCGCGGTGGACCTGTGCCACCGGGACCCGCAGTTGGCCCTGCGCGGTGGAGAGCGTGAGATGAGTCTCGCTCAGCTCGACCAGCTCGCCGAGGGCGTCGGAGAAGAGCGGGCGGCCTTCGCGAATCCCCACAATCCGGCGGACTACGATTCGGTGTCCCACATCCTGCTGTCGGAGCACGATCGACCCCCTCCCCGGCGAGATACTAGGCTCTTACTGTCGCGGGTGATCGCGGCGTGTCTTGCGGAGGAGAAGACCGGTGACCTACATCATCGCCGAGCCGTGCGTGGATGTGCTCGACAAGGCATGCATCGAGGAATGCCCGGTCGACTGCATTTACGAGGGCAATCGGATGCTCTACATCCACCCCGACGAGTGCGTCGACTGTGGTGCCTGTGAGCCGGTCTGCCCGGTGGAGGCGATCTTCTACGAGGACGACGTCCCGGAGCAGTGGAAGGACTACACCGGCGCCAACTACGAGTTCTTCGAGGAGCTGGGCTCGCCCGGCGGCGCCTCGAAGATCGGCAAGGTGGAGAAGGACGCCACCTTCGTCGCCGCGCAGCCGCCGCGCGGCGAGGGCCACTGAACCGGCCCGCGCCGGTCTCGTCGCGACTGCCCGAGTTCACCTGGGACACCCTGGACGCCGCGGCCACGCTGGCCGCGGCGCATCCGGAGGGCCTGATCAACCTCTCCATGGGTACGCCGGTCGACCCGGTGCCCGAGGTGATCCGGCGGGCGTTGGCTGACGCGTCCGATGCTCCCGGTTACCCGCTGACCGCCGGCACGCAGGCGTTGCGGGCCGCGATCGCGGCGTGGGTGTCCCGGGCCTGTGGTGCCGGGGTCGACGGTCTCGGTGTGCTGCCGACCATCGGCTCCAAGGAGATGGTCGCCTGGCTGCCGACCCTGCTCGGCATCGGCTCGGGTGACGTGGTGGTGGTGCCGTCGATCGCGTACCCCACCTACGAGGACGGTGCCCGGTTGGCCGGCGCGACTGTCGTGCGCACCGACTCGCTCACCTCGCTGGGGCCGACCCCGCGGGTCCGCCTGGTGTGGGTCAACTCGCCCGGCAACCCGACGGGTCGGGTGCTGCCCGCGGCGCATCTGCGCAAGGTGGTCGACTGGGCTCGGGAACGCGGGGCGGTGGTCGCCAGCGACGAGTGCTACCTGCCGCTCGGCTGGTCGGCCGATCCGGTTTCGGTGCTGTCGCCGCAGGTCAGCGGTGGCAGCTATGCCGGGCTGCTCGCCCTGCACTCGCTGTCCAAGCGGTCCAACCTCGCCGGCTACCGGGCCGGCTTCGTCGCCGGTGACCCGGCGCTCGTCGCCGAGCTGCTGAAGGTGCGCAAACACGCGGGGATGATCGTGCCCGCGCCGGTGCAGGCGGCCATGGTGGCGGCACTGGAGGACGAGCGACACGCCGAGGAACAGCGGGAGCGTTACCGCGCCCGGCGGGAGGTGCTGGCCGCCGCGTTCACCGGTGCCGGGTTCACCGTCGAGCACTCCGAGGCGGGTCTCTACCTCTGGTTGACCCGAGGTGAGGACTGCTGGCAGACCGTCGACTGGCTGGCTCGGCGCGGCATCCTGGTCGCCGCCGGCGCCTTCTACGGTCCCGGCGGCCAACAGCACGTACGGGCGGCGCTGACCGAGTCCGACGAGCACATCGCCGGGGTTGCGGCCCGCCTCGCCCAGGCCTGATCGCGCTCCGGGCGGTCGAGCCGTCGGCCCGACCGCCCGGACGGTCAGTCGGCGATCTGACGGAAGACCCGCAGCAGGGTGTTCCGGCTCTGCTTCTCCAGCAGTTCGCTGCCCATCAGCTCCTGCAGGGCGACCACCCGGCCGTCGTGCAGGGTCACCTCGGCCTTGAGCGGCACCTCCCGCTTGACGTCCACGGCGGCGATCTCCTCGTAGGGCAGGAACGTGTGCCCGGCCACCAGCTCCGCCATCGGCACCGAGCCGACGAGCGCGCGTAGCCGCTTCTCGCCCTGGCTGGCCTTGCCGGGGTTGCTGATCAGGACCAGCCCTCGGTCGAGGATGAGCACGTCGTGCTCCGTACCGTCGATCTTGATGTTGGCCAGTGCGCCGATCAGGCCGGCGTCCCGCCCGGAGACCCGGTCCTCCACCACCGTCGCGCCGGCGGGGTCGACGCCCAGCTCGACCAAGCGGGCCAACGCCACGTCCAGGCTCTGCGGCGCGACTGCCAACTTGGCGATTTCGGCGAGGTCCCACGGCTGCCCCTGCGGCCCGACGAGCTGCGCCGGACCGGACCAGGAGAGCTGCCAGTGCGCCTGACCGGAGCGGACGGCCGCGTTGTCGAGCAGCGTCTCCATCGGCCCGGCGAACTGGGCCGCGGCCTCCTCGCGGGTCGCGTCGTCGAAGAACTGCTCGGCGAACTCCCCCAACCGACCGGAGCGGACCAGGTCCAGCACCGTCGTGAGGCCCGGCTGGGAAACGCCGGTGAACCGCCCCGCGGCCCGGTAGATGCCGTCCGCCCGCTGTTGCACGCCGGCCGCGACCGCCGCGGCGATGAACTGCGCCCAGGGCAACACCTGGCGGCGGCCGTGGTCGACGACGAGCCCCTGCAACTGCCGTCCGGCGGTGGCGATGTCGGCGAGCAGCAGCGTGGCGGGCCGCTCGTCCGGCGCGATCGCTACGGCCGGCAGGGCCGCCATCGCGCCGACCCGGACGCCGATCGGCGGGTGGGTGTCCCACGGGGAGGGAGCCCGGTCGGGGACGTTCTCCCGCATCTCGGCGATCTCGTCCCGCCGGCCGTGCAGCAGTTGACCGAAGCCGCCGAAGAGGTCGTCCGGCGCCAGCTCGGCGGACCAGCCCGGCTCGACGTACCGACGCATGAAGAAGCCCCAGGCCGCGTCGAGCGCCGGCAGCGTACGCAGCGCGGAGGCCGCGGCGTCGTGCCCGGCCAGCAGCACCGAGGAGCGGTCGGCCTCCAGCTCCTGCCGCCGGGACGCGGCGTTGTCCACCATCAGGTAGAGCTTCGCGTAGCCCTTGAAGACCCAGCCGATCGGGTTACGCGGGCTGATCTGCTCCAGCGTCTCCGCGATCGCCAACCGACCCCGGTAGGCCACCCCGCCGAGGCGGGTGTGCTTGCCGGAGTAGTGGCCCAGCTCGTGCGCGAGGACCGAACGCAGCTGGTCGGTCCGCATCGCCTGGAGCAGCGGCAGCCCGACGTACAGGGTGCGCCGTCCGCCGACCAGGCCGAGCAGTTTGCTCTGCTCGGCGACCGCCGCGTTCACCTCCGGCACCAGCCGGATCTCGTCCGGGGCGCGGGTGCCGACCGCGGTGGCCAGCTCGCGCACGGCGGCCCAGAGGCCCGGCGCCTCGCGGTCGGTGAGGATCAGGCCGGGTGCCGGCTCGTTCTTCGTACGGATCGCGCGCCACAACCCGACGGCCACCGCGCCCAGCGCGATGACCAGGGGCAGCAGCAGCTTCCCGGTGACGATCCCGTTGGTGTGATCGAACAGCCAGACGCCGAGCGCGACGACGGCGGCGAGCTGGAGGAGCGCGACGACGTAGAAGCCGATCAACATGACCACCGAGGCGAGCGCCCGGTATGTCGCGGACATTTCGTTTCCTTCCCGCTGTAGCCCGCGTCGACGTGGCGGGCGGCGGAGCGGACCGTACGACGCTGATCTGAACCGGACAACCCCCTTCCGGTCGGCCTCGGTCAGATCTACGATCTTGCGGCTCGTGACCGGGTACGCGCTGGGCGTCGAGGACTGAGCGGCGGGCGGGCCGGCCTCGGACGATATCCTCGGCCGGACCCGGTCGGGGCCGTGTCGGCCCCGCACCCCCAGCAGGAACGTCGAGGTGTGCGGATGGTGGACAGGCCCGGCGCGCGGGTGCGGGCGGCGGTGGTCGGCACCGGTCTGATCGGAGGCTCGGTGCTGCTCCGGATGCACGCCGCGGGCGTCGACGTGACCGGGTGGGACCCGGACGAGGCCACCCGCCGGGAGGCTCGCCGGATCGGCGTACCCGCTCCGGACCGGCTGGTCGAGGCGGTGGCCGACCGGGACGTGGTCTTCCTCTGCGGGCCGTTGCCCACCCTGCCGGCGACCCTCGTCGAGGTGGCGGCGATGACCGGTGAGCGGTGTGTGCTGACCGACGTCGGCAGCACCAAGGAGGAGGTGGCGGCGTTCGCCACCGCACAGGGGCTGACGCACCGGTTCGTGCCCGGCCACCCGATGGCCGGCACCGACCGGGCGGGTCTGACGGCTGCGGGGCCGGACCTGCTCACCGGCGCCGCCTGGGTCCTGTGCCCGACGGCCGGGGCGGCCACGGCCGCGTTCCGCCGGCTGGCCGAGCTGCTGGTGGACCTCTTCGAGGCCCGGGTGGTGCCGATGTCCCCGACGGAGCACGACTCGGCCGCCGCCCTCGCCTCACACGTGCCGCACCTGCTGGCCGGCGCGCTGGCCGGTGCCGTGCAGCGGGCGCCACTGCGCGACGCGATCCTCGCGCTCGCCGCGGGCAGCTTCTCCGACGGCACCCGGGTCGCCGGCACCCCCGCCGAGCGGACCGCGAACATGCTGCTCGGTAACCGGGACCGGGTGCTGCGCGAGCTGACCGAGGTCACCGCGTTCCTGGACGACCTGACCGCCGCGCTGCGTGCCGGCGACGCACCGACGCTCACCGCACGCTACGACGAGGCGCGTACCTCCCGCCTGGCGCTGCGCGACCGCCGGTTCGACGCGTACGACAGGCAGTTCCCCCTCGGCGGTGACCACACCGCCGAGGTGTCCTGGCTGCACGAGTTGGGGGCGGCCGGCGGTCATCTGACCGGTCTGCGAGTCGGCGTCGAGACCGTCTCCTACGCGGCGCGGCGGCCCGCGGCTGACTAGGCTGAGGGGCATGGCGGCGGACAGTCCGGTGGTGCAGGTGCGCGGCGAGGCGTACCGGGAGGTGCCGCCCGAGCTGGCCCGGTTCGCGGTCACCGCGACCGCGCGGGACCGGGATCGGGAAACCACCCTGACCAGGCTGGCCGAGCGTGCCGCCGCCATCCGGGTGCTGCTGGACGGCTCCGGGCCGGCGGTGGCACGGCGGGAGACCGGCGACCTGCGGGTGCGACCGGAGACCCGTCGCTCGGGCGAGCGGGTCGTCGCCTGGCACGGCAGCGTGACCACCACGGTCACCGTCACCGACTTCACCGCCCTCGGCGAGCTGATGCTCCGGTTGGCCGACCAGGATCAGGTCGAGGTGGCCGGGCCCTGGTGGGAGCTTCGCCCGGACAGCCCCGCCCACCGCGAGGCCCGGCACGCCGCGATCCGGGACGCGCTGGTGCGGGCCCGGGAGTACGCCGAGGCGCTCGGTGCCCAGGTCACCTCGTTGCTCGAGCTGGCCGACGCCGGGCCGGCCGACCGGCCGATGTTCGCCCGCGCGGCGTTCGCCGGGAGCGGCGCGGGCGGTGGCCCACCAGAGCTGGAGTTGGACCCGCAGCCGCAGACCGTCCAGGCGGCCGTGCAGGCGCGGTTCACGATCAGCACGCCGGTCCTCGACTGATGCCACCGGCTCTGGTGCTGTCCGTCGACGCGTTGGTGCATCGCGCGCTGGCGTTGGCCGAGGCGGGCCCGCGACAGTTGCTGGGCATCGCCGGCGCGCCGGGGGCCGGGAAGTCCACGCTGGCCGAGCAGGTCGTGGCGGCCGTGGGGTCGACCGCCAGGCTGGTGCCGATGGACGGCTTCCACCTGGCGCAGACGCAGCTGGTCCGGTTGGGTCGCGCGGAGCGCAAGGGCGCGGTGGACACCTTCGACGCCAACGGGTTCGTCTCGTTGCTGCGCCGGTTGCGTCGGTTGGAGCCCACCTCGGTGTACGCGCCGGAGTTCCGCCGGGAGTTGGAGGAGCCGGTGGCCGGGGCGATCGAGGTGCCGCCGTCGGTCCGGCTGGTGGTGACGGAGGGCAACTATTTGCTCCTGCCGGACTTCCCGTGGCAGGAGGTGCGCACGCTGCTGCACGAGGCGTGGTTCCTCGATCTGGACGCCGACCTGCGCCAGCGTCGGTTGACCGCCCGACACGAGGCGTTCGGGCGGTCGCCGGAGCAGGCACGCGAGTGGGCGCTGGGCAGTGACGAGGCCAACGCGGCCCTGATCACCCCCACCGCCGACCGGGCCGACCTGGTGGTCCGCCTGCCTGAGCCGCCGGCCGCCTGCCCGCCGCCCGTCTGACCCGCCGGCCGCCTGGACGGGCGGCCGGCGTTGGCGCGGTCAGCCCAGTTCGCGGACCGGCCGGGCGGGGTTGCCGACCGCGACCACGTTGGCGGGCAGGTCCCGGGTCACCACCGCGCCCGCGCCGACGACGGTGTTGGCGCCGATCGACACCCCGGCCAGCACGATGGCGCCGCCGCCGAGCCAGACGTTGTCGTCGAGGGTGATCGGTTTGGCGGCCTCCCACTTGTCGCGGCGCGGCCCGGGCTCCACCGGGTGAGTCGGCGTGAGTAGTTGCACGTTCGGTCCGATCTGGACGTCCGCGCCGATGGTGATCGGCGCGACGTCGAGGAAGACCGCGTGGTAGTTGACGAAGCTGCGCGGGCCGATCCGGATCTGCCAGCCGTAGTCGCAGTAGAACGGCGGGCGGATCCAGGTGTCGTCGCCCAGGTCGCCGAGCAACTCACGCAGTGCCCCCAGCCGCGCCCGCGGATCCGCAGCGGAGCTGGTGTTGAAGCGCTCCATCAGCCGGGCGGCCCGGTCCAGGTCGGCGATGATCTCGGGGTCGTCGGCGAGGTAGGGCTCACCGGCGAGCATCCGGTCCTTCATGGAGGTCACCCGGTCGATGATGCCCGTCGACCCTGCCGTGGGTTGGCAGGTCCGTCATATTTTCGACCCTTTTTTTGTATACCGGGTATGCAATACTGGCGGCGGTCTATGCACGTCTCATGGATATAAACGTCCACGAAGGAGGAACCGTTGCATCGACGCAGCAGAATTTCCATCGCCGTCACCGCCGTCGCAGCTCTCGTGCTGGGCACACCGGTGACCGCGATGGCCAGCCCACCCACCACCACGTCCGCCCCCGACGCCGCCCCGCGTACCGCGACCGGCACCGCCACCCCGAAGACGGTCACCCTGCTCACCGGCGACCGGGTCACCGTCTCCGCGTCCGGGTCCGCCGCCGTCCGCCCCGGCCCCGACCGTGCGCATCTGCGCTTCCTCACCAGCCGCGAGCGCGGTCAGCTCACCGTGCTGCCGGAGGACGCCCTGCCGCTGATCCGCGCCGGCCGGGTCGACCGGCGACTGTTCGACGTGACCGGGCTGATCGCCGCCGGCTACGACGACGCCCGCCGCGACAACCTGCCGCTGCTGGTGGCGTACGGCTCGACCGGCACCGCCCGGCGTGCCCCGGCGGCTCTGCCCGGCACGCGGGTGACCCGCGACCTGCCGGCGATTCACGGCGCCGCCCTGACCACCGACAAGTCCGCCCTCGGCGCGGTCTGGGCGACCGTCGCCACCGGCCCCGCTGGGGCCCGCCTCGACGCGGCGGGGGGCGTCGAGCGGATCTGGCTGGACGGCCGCCGCAAGGTGTCCCTCGACCACAGCGTGCCGCAGATCGGCGCGCCCGCCGCCTGGGCGGCCGGGTTCACCGGCAAGGGAGTGTCAGTCGCGGTGCTGGATACCGGCGTCGACGCGACCCACCCGGACCTGGCCGGCAAGGTGGCCGAGGCGCGCAACTTCACCGAGGCCGCCGACGCTCGGGACACGGTCGGCCACGGCACCCACGTGGCCTCGACCATCGCGGGCACCGGCGCGGCCTCCGGCGGCAAGTACCGGGGTGTGGCGCCCGACGCGACGCTGCTGGACGGCAAGGTCTGCGAAGACCAGGGCTGCCCCGACTCGGCGATCCTCGCCGGCATGCAGTGGGCCGCGGTGGAGAAGAAGGCCGCCGTGATCAACATGAGCCTCGGCGGCTGGGACACCCCGGAGGTCGACCCGCTGGAGGAGGCGGTGCAGACCCTGACGGCGCAGACCGGCACGCTGTTCGTCCTCGCCGCCGGCAACGACGGCGCAGACGGCTCGGTCGGCTCCCCGGCCTCCGCGGACGCCGGGCTCGCCGTGGGCGCGGTGGACCGCAACGACGACCTGGCCGACTTCTCCAGCCGGGGCCCCCGGGTCGGCGACGACGCGCTGAAGCCGGACATCACCGCGCCCGGCGTCGACATCGTCGCCGCACGGTCCGCCAACGGTGTCATCGGCGAGCCGGTGGGGGACCGCTACGTCACGATCTCCGGCACCTCGATGGCCACTCCGCACGTGGCCGGGTCGGCCGCGCTGCTGGCCCAGCAGCACCCGGGATGGCGGGCCGACCGGCTCAAGGCCACCCTGATGGCCGCCGCCAAGCCGCATCCGGACCAGACCGCCTACCAGCAGGGCGCCGGGCGGGTCGACGTCGCACACGCGATCACCCAGCAGATCACCAGCGACCCGGTGAGCGTCTCGTTCGGGCGTACGCTCTGGCCGCACAGTGACGACACCCCGATCACCCGCACGGTGACCTGGCGCAACGACGGTCCGGCCCCCATCACGGTGGACCTGAGCGTCGAGGGCGCCGGCCCCGGCGGTCGCGCGCTGCCGGCCGGCCTGTTCGCCCTGGGTGCCAACCAGCTCACCGTGCCGGCGGGCGGCACCGCCGCCACGACCGTCACCGCGGACACCCGGCTCGGCGACGCCGACGGCTACTGGACCGGACGGATCGTGGCCCGCTCCGGTGCGGCGGTCGCGGTCACCCCGCTGGCCGTGAACCGGGAGGTGGAGAGCTACACGCTCACCGTGGAGCACCTGAACCGCGCCGGTGCCCGCACCCCGGACCACTGGACCCTGCTGGTCGGGATGGACACCTTCGGCACCTGGGACCTCGTCAGCTCGGACGGGGTGGCCACCGTGCGGCTGCCCAAGGGGCACTACGGCCTCAGCGGCCTGGTCTACGAGCCCGGCCCGGAGGACGAGCCGCGCGGGATGTCCCTGTTGACGCAACCCGTACTGACCGTCGAAGGGGACACCCGGATCGTCGTGGACGCCCGCCAGGCCAAGCCGGTACGGACCACCATTCCGGACCGGACGGCGGCCCCGGAGCTGATCGACGTCAGCGGCAACTTCACCGCCGACGACGGCAGCGGGTACACCGTTGGACTCTGGACGGACACGTTCACCGACCTGGCCAGCGGCAACATCGGCAAGTCGGTCTCCGCCGACCGGTTCGTGGCCACCGTCAGCAGCCAGTGGATCAAGCCGGACACGGCCAACAGCCCCTACCTGTACGCGCTGGCCGAAGCGATCCCGGGCCGCATGCCCACCGGGTTGATCCGCGACTACACCCGACGGGACCTGGCCACCGTCGTGCACCGGTTCCGCGGCGGCGACCCGGGCACCGAGGCCGAGCGGCTGGTGTACCCCGTGCTGGAGTACAACGTCGGCGGCGCCGCCCTGGTCCTGCCCACCACAGTGCCCGGCCAGCGGGTCGAGCACTACAACACCAAGAACGTGAAGTGGGAGTCCGAGATCTACTTCGGAACGCGGGACGAGGACGGCTGGTTGAACGCGAACGCCGCGCTCTTCTCCACCCCCACCGCGTACCGGGCCGGGCGGACGGTGACGGAGACCTGGAACCAGGCCCCGTACGGACCGTCCTTCCCGAACCCGAAATGGCCGCACCAGAGCGTCACCCGGGAGGGTGACACCATCCTGGTCGACGTGCCGCTGTTCAGCGACGCGGCCGGGCACCCGGGCGGCTCGTTGAGCGACAGTGAGGCAACCACGCTCTGGCGCAACGGCAAGCTGGTCGGCGAGAACGAGTACGCCGGCTACGGACAGTTCGCCGTGCCGCCGGGCGCGGCGGACTACCGGCTCGTCACGTCGTTGAAGCGAAGCTTCACCGACCTGAGCACCGAGGTCGAATCCAGTTGGACCTTCCGGTCGCGGCACGTCGCCGGTGACACGCCGGCCCGGCTGCCCCTGTCGGTGGTGCGTTTCGCGCCGCCGCTGCGGGTCGACAACAGCGCGCCGGCCGGTCGGGACTTCGTCGTCCCGGTGCGGGTGCAACGGCAGCCCGGCGCGCCGGCCGCTCGGGTGGAGAAGATCAACGTCGACGTCTCCTACGACGGCGGGAAGACCTGGGGCAGGGCGAAGCTGGTCCGGACCTCCGCCAACGGCTGGTCGGCCACGTTGCGGCATCCGGCCGGCACCGGCCACGTGTCGCTGCGGGCCACCGCCCAGGACACCGCGGGTAACACGGTGACCGAAAAGATCATCCAGGCGTACCGGTTGCGCTGAGGCGTACCCCGTCCGGGTCCGCGGCCGAGCGCCGCGGACCCGGCGGGTTCGTCAGTCGTTGGCGTGCAGGGCGGCGTTCAGCTCGATGCCCCGGCCGGTACGCGGCCGGGCCTCCAGCGCCCCGGTCACCGAGTTGCGCCAGAACAGCAGGCCGTCGACGCCGGACAACTCCCGGCCCTTGACCACCCGGCCGTCCGGGAGAGTGATCTTCGACGCGGCGGTGATGTAGCAGCCGGCCTCGACCACACAGTCGTCACCGAGTGAGATCCCGACGCCGGCGTTCGCCCCGACCAGGCTGCGCTCGCCGATGCTGACCCGGTCGGTGCCGCCGCCGGAGAGGGTGCCCATGATGGAAGCGCCGCCGCCGATGTCGGAGCCGTCACCGACCAGCACACCCTGCACGATCCGCCCCTCGACCATCGAGGTGCCGACGGTGCCGGCGTTGAAGTTCACGAAACCCTCGTGCATCACCGTGGTGCCGGCGGCCAGGTGGGCGCCCAGCCGGACCCTGTCCGCGTCGGCGATCCGCACCCCGGAAGGCACCACGTAGTCGGTCATCCGGGGGAACTTGTCCACCCCGTACACCGCCAGGTGGCGGCCGGCCGCACGCTCGATCACCCGCAGCTCGTCCACCCGCTCCGGTGGGCACGGCCCGGCGGACGTCCAGGCCACGTTGGCCAGCTTGCCGAAGATGCCGTCGAGGTTGAGCTGGTTGGGTCGCACCAGGCGGTGCGAGAGCAGGTGCAACCGGAGGTACGCGTCGGGGGCGTCCTTGATCGGGTCGTCGAGCGAGCCGATCACGGTGACCACCTGGACGGTACGCAGACCGGGCAGGGGCCGGTCGCCGAGCGCCGCCGGCGGCAGGTCGAGCACGTCCGACTTGTCCTCACCGGCGACCAGCGGCAGCTCACCCAGGCCCAGCTTGCCGGTCGGGTACCAGGTGTCGAGCACCTGCTCATCTGCCGTGACCGTGGCCAGGCCAATGCCCCAGGCGGAATCTGCGGACGTCACTGTTGCACCTCTCGGTCGTGGCCGGGCCGGCCTCAGCTCACTCCTCGCACGGACAGACCTGAAGGTACCGTGCGAACCATGGAGAACCCGCTGACCCCCGAGGTCCTCGCCGATCCGGTGCAGCTGACCCGCGCTCTGGTCGACATAGAGTCCGTATCCCTGAACGAGAAGGTGATCGCCGACTGCGTCGAGGAGGTGCTGCGGGGCGTACCGCACCTGACCACCCACCGGCACGGCAACACCGTGATGGCGCGTACCGACCTCGGTCGGTCGCAGCGCGTCGTGTTGGCCGGGCACCTCGACACGGTGCCCCTGAACAACAACTTCCCGTCGACCATGCGCGGCGACCTGATGTACGGCTGCGGCACCTCCGACATGAAGTCCGGCACCGCGTACGCGCTGCACCTGGCGGTCACGCTGCCCGAGCCGCGCTACGACGTGACGTACTTCTTCTACGAGGCCGAGGAGATCGAGTCGCGGTACAACGGGCTCAACCTGGTGGGCCAGGCGTACCCGGAGTGGCTGGAGGCGGACTTCGCGGTGCTGCTGGAGCCGACGTACGGCATCGTCGAGGCGGGCTGTCAGGGCACCATGCGGGCCATCGTGACGACGACGGGGGAGCGGGCGCACGCGGCGCGCTCCTGGCACGGCGTGAACGCCATCCACGCGGCCACCGAGGTGCTGCGGCGTCTCCAGACGTACGAGGCGCGCCGGGTCACCATCGAGGGCTGCGACTACCGCGAGGGCATGAACGCGGTACGGATCATCGGCGGGGTCGCCGGCAACGTGATCCCCGATCGCTGCGAGATCGAGGTCAACTACCGGTACGCGCCGGACCGCGACCCGGCAGCCGCGGAGGCGCACCTGCGGGAGGTGTTCGCTGGCTTCGACCTGGCGGTGACCGACGCGATGGCCGGTGCGGCCCCGGGCCTACAGGCGGCTCCGGCGCAGGAGTTCCTGGCGGCGGTGGGCGCGGCGCCGATCGGCAAGCTGGGCTGGACGGACGTGGCCCGGTTCGCGGCCATGGGCATCCCCGCGCTGAACTTCGGCCCGGGCGACCCCAACCTCGCCCACCACAAGGACGAGCACGTCGAGATCAGCAAGATCCGGGACGGCGCGGCAACCCTGCACCGCTGGCTGGCCCCGGCCTGACGCCGGCCGCCGGCCGGGGTTGCCCCGGTGATCAAGAGGTTTGCGTCAGCCGGGCCCGTTGTCGGCGACGCAAACCTCTTGATCAGCTCCCGAGGGGGTGGAGGCTGCGGGGGAGACGAGGGCGGGGTCCTGCGCTCTGCTGCGGCGGCGTTCAGCCACCACGTCTCGGATCCGTCGCTGCATCTGGCGACGGATCCGGATCATCTCGCTGTTACTGATCACGCTGTCTCCTCCCCCGAAGGCGCGCGCCGGGCATACCCGGTATGTGAATAGTAAGACGTACGGGGAAGCGGAATAGTTGCCCATGATCCCGAACTATTTCTCGGCGTCCCCGCCCCGCACACCTGCGCGGTGCCGCTCCACTACGGTTGCCCCATGAGCCAGAGCAACGGGCGGGAGGCCGGTCGCGGTCCAGGGCAGGAGCGACACCGGGGCGCGGTCACGCTGCGCCGAGGGTCGATCCCGAGCAGCACCGCCGACCAACGCCTGCTGGATTCGCGTGGGCGCGGCGACTGGAAGACCAAGGACGCCTGGCGCGCGCTGCGCATCCTCTCCGAGTTCGTCGAGGGTTTCGACACCCTCGCCGACCTGCCGCCAGCGGTCAGCGTGTTCGGCTCCGCACGCAGCGGCCCGGCCAGCGCCGAGTGCCGGTTGGCCGAGCAACTGGGCGGCTCCCTCGCCCGGGCCGGCTACGCGGTGATCACCGGGGGTGGGCCGGGGGTGATGGAGGCGGCCAACCGCGGCGCCAGTGAGGCAGGTGGGCTCTCCGTCGGGCTCGGCATCGAGCTTCCGTTCGAGCAGGGCCTCAACGAGTGGGTCGACCTGGCCATCGACTTCCGCTACTTCTTCGCCCGCAAGACGATGTTCGTCAAGTACGCGCAGGCGTTCGTCGTGCTGCCCGGTGGGTTCGGCACCATGGACGAGCTGTTCGAGGCGCTCACCCTGGTGCAGACCGGCAAGGTCACCCGGTTCCCGGTGGTGCTGATGGGTGTCGCCTACTGGCAGGGCCTGCTCGACTGGATGCGCGACACGATGGCCGCCGACGGCAAGATCGGGCCGGTCGACCTGGACCTGATCTGTCTCACCGACGACGTCGACGCCGCGGTCCGGTACATCGTCGAGGCGGAGGCCGCACTCTCCGTGGAGCAGGAGGCGGTCCGCGACGAGGCCGTCGCCCGTACCGGTGCGGACCAGCAGGCCGCCGCCGCGCAGGCCGCCGACCAGCCACGGGACAACTGATGGCCGCGATCTGCGTCTTCTGCGCCTCCTCCCGCACGCTGGACCAGCGCTGGCTGGACCTGGCCACCGAGACCGGTGTGGAGCTGGCCCGACGCGGTCACACGCTGGTCAGCGGCGGCGGCTGCGTCGGCATGATGGGCGCGCTGGCGGACGGCGCCCGCTCCGCCGGTGGGCGCACCCTGGGGGTGATCCCACAGTCGCTCGTCGATCTGGAGGTCGCCGACCTGGCCTCGGACGAGCTGCTGGTGACCGACTCGATGGCCAGCCGCAAGACCCTGATGATCGACAAGTCGGACGCGTTCCTCACCCTGCCCGGCGGGCTGGGCACCCTGGACGAGCTGTTCGAGGTCTGGACCACCGCGACCCTTGCCCTGCACACCAAGCCGATGGTGCTGATCGACACCGACGGCTTCTACCGCCCCCTGCTGGACTGGCTGGACGGCCTGGCCGACCAGACCTTCCTCAAGACCGCCGGCCGCAACCTCCTGCAGGTAACCACCACAGTCCCCGAAGCCCTGAACGCCCTAGAGTCCCACCTAACCTGACCTTCCCCCTGCCCCCGGCCCCGGCCCCCGGCCCCCTGCCCCACTCGGCCCGCCGTCCTCGCCCCTCTGCGGTGATCATGGAGTTATAGCCCCGACACGCCGAGCAGCCGGGCAATAACTCCATGATCAACGCGGGGGGGCGCGGGGGGAGGGCTCCCGGGGGGTGGGGGAGTGGGGGGGTGTCGTATGGGTCTGATGGGATGAGCTGATGCAGGCGTACCGGTTGGTGCGGCGGTCCGGAGGGCCGCCGCGGGGGGACGGGGCGACGCCTGACAGCGCTTCCGTGCCCGCCAGCGGCGGCACGTCCGGGGGCGGTGTCGGCGTGTCGGCGGGGCCCGATCGCGGGGCCGGGTCCGAGCTGACGGTCGGCGGCACCGGCTGGCGGGTCGACGCGGTGCAGGCCGAGGTGGTCGGGCACACCGACGGGCCGATGCTCGTGCTCGGCGGGCCGGGCACCGGCAAGACCAGCACCCTGGTCGAGGCGGTCGCCGCCCGGGTGACCGAGGGGGTCGACCCGGAACGGATCCTGGTGCTGACCTTCGGCCGTCGCGGGGCCACCGCCCTGCGCCAGCGCATCGAGGCCCGGGTCGCGCAGGACGGCCACCGGGTGCTGCGCGAGCCGCTGGTGCGCACCTTCCCGGCGTACGCCTTCGGTCTGCTGCGCCGCGCCGCCGCCGAACGAGGCGAGCCCTCGCCCCGGCTGCTGACCGGCCCCGAGCAGGATCTGATCATCCGCGAGCTGTTGGACGTGGTGGGCGAGGAGCCCGAGGACGACCCGGTCGGTTGGCCGACCGACCTGCGCCCGGCCCTGCGGACGCGGGCCTTCGCCGGCCAACTGCGCGACCTGCTCATGCGGGCCGCCGAGCGCGGCGTGGGCCCGGTGGAGCTGGCCCGGCTGGGTGCGAGGCTCGGCCGCGCCGACTGGCCGGCCGCCGCCCGCTTCCTGCGGGAGTACGTCGCCGTGCTCGCGCTGCGCGACGTCAGCAACCGGGGCTCCATCGCGTACGACCCGGCGGAGCTGGTCCGGGCGGCCACCGGGCTGCTGCGCGACGACGAGGAGTTGCTGGCCGCCGAGCGCCGTCGGCTCGCCCACGTGTACATCGACGAGTTGGCCGACACCGACCCCGCCCAACTGGAGCTGCTCTCGGTGATCGCGGGCGGAGGCAAGTCGCTCGTCGCGTTCGCCGACCCGGACTCCTCCACGTACGCCTTCCGGGGCGCCGACCCGGCCGGGGTGACCACGTTCGCGCACCGATTCCGGACCGCCTCCGGCGCGCCGGCCGCGCAGGTGCTGCTGACCACGTCGTACCGGGCCGGGCCGGGTCTGCTCGCGGCGATCGCCCGGCTGGGGCGCCGGCTGCGTGGCCCGGCCGCGCACCGTCGGCTGCACCCGCTGCCGGACGCGCCGCCCGGGACGGTCGAGGTGCACACGTTTCGCTCGGCGACAAGTGAGGCCGCCTGGTTGGCCCACGCGCTGCGCTCGGCCCACCTGCTCGACGGCGTGCCCTGGTCGCGGATGGCGGTGCTGGTGCGGTCCACCGCCCTGCAACTGCCCACTCTGCGACGGGCGCTGCACGCTGCCGGCGTGCCGACAGTGGTGCACGGCGAGGACCTGCCCCTGCACCTGCAACCGGCGGTCGCGCCGCTGCTGCTTCTGCTGCGCTGCGCGCTCGAACCGGACCGACTCGACGAGGAATCCGCGGTCGCGCTGCTGCACTCGCCGCTCGGCGGGGCCGACCCGCTGGCCGAGCGGCGGCTGCGGCAGGGCCTGCGCGCCCTCGCGCTGGCCGGCGGTGACCGCCGCCCCTCCGGGGAGCTGATCGTCGAGGCATTGCGCGACCCGGAGGAACTGGCCGACATCGAGCGCCGCTGGGCCGAGCCGGCGCAGGCGGTGGCCGGGCTGTTGGCCATTGCCCGCGAGGCCGCCGCCCGGCCGGGGTCGACCGCCGAGGACGTGCTCTGGGCCGTGTGGAGTGCCAGTGGTCTCGCCGAACGCTGGGCGGGTGCGATCAACCAGGGGCGGCCGGCGGCCGGCGAGGGGGACCTGGCCCGGCGGCGGCGGGCCGAGGCGGCCGACCGCGACCTCGACGCCGTGCTCGTGCTCTTCGACGCGGCGGCCCGGTTCACCGACCGGCTGCCCGGCGCCCGCACCGAGGTCTTCCTCGACCACGTGCTCGCCCAGGATCTGCCGGCCGACACCATCGCGCCGACCGCCGACCGGGGCGCGGCGGTGCGCCTGCTCACCGCGCACGCCGCGAAGGGCCTGGAATGGGACCTGGTCGCGGTGGCCGGCGTGCAGGAGGGCATCTGGCCGGACCTGCGACTGCGGGGCAGTCTGCTCGGCTCGGAGCGGCTGGTCGACGTGCTGGCCGGCCGGTCCGTCGACGGCGCCACCAGGGCGAACGTGGTGGGCCAGACCTCGGCCTTGCTGGACGAGGAACGCCGGCTCTTCCACGTCGCGATCAGCCGGGCCCGGCATCGGCTGCTGGTCAGCGCCGTGGCCTCGGCCGCCGTCGGCGGTGACGACCACGAGGAGCAGCCGAGCCGGTTCCTGCACGAGCTGGGCCCCTCCACGCCGCCCGCACCGCCGAGCGGTGCCGGACCGGCCGACCCGACCGCACCACCGGGTCCGCGCACCGCCCCGCAGGCCGGGGGCCCCGCCGGCAACTCACCAGACGTCACCGCCACCGCCGAAGGCGCGACCGGCGGCGGGACAAACGCTGCGACCGGCGGCGGGACGAGCGGCGCGAACGGCGGCGGATCCGACGGCACGACTGGCGGCGCGACCGAGGACGACGGTGAGCCGGACCGTCCCGGGGCACTGCCGGTGACCCGTCCGCCCCGGGCGCTCACTCTGCCGGCGTTGGTGGCCGAACTGCGTACCGCCATCACCGACCCGGCCGTTCCGGCGGCCCGGCGGCGCGCGGCGGCGGCCGAGCTGGCCCGGCTCGCCGCCGCCGGGGTGCCCGGTGCGCACCCGGACGACTGGTGGGGGTTGCGCGCGCTCTCCGACGACCGGCCGCTGGTCGACGACGGGGAGCCGGTGCGGGTCACCCCGTCGGCCATGGAGAGCGCACTACGGTGCAGCCTGCGGTGGTTGCTGGAACGGCACGGCGGCAGTGGCCCGACCAGCACGGCGCAGGGGGTGGGCAACCTGGTGCACGCCGCCGCGATGCTCGCCGAGGACGCCAGCGCCGACCGGGGTGCCCTGCTCGACTACGTGGCGGCCCGGTTCGACGCGATCGAGCTGGCCGCCCGCTGGATGGCCGGCCCAGAGCGGGACCGCGCCGAGGCGATGGTCGACAAGCTGCTGCGCTGGCTGGCCACCAACCCGCGTCGGTTGCTCGCCATCGAGCACGAGTTCGCGGTCCGTCTGGACGACCCGAATCGGCCCGTCGACCTGACCGGTCGGGTCGACCGGCTGGAGGTCGACGAGGCCGGCCGGCTGGTGGTGATCGACCTGAAGACCGGCAAGTCCACCGCGGTCACCGGCAGCGAGCTGGCCGAGCATCCGCAGCTCGGCGCGTACCAGGCGGCGGTGGAGGCGGGGGCGTTCGCCGAGTTCGGCGACGAGTCCGGCGGCGCGGCGCTGGTGCAGCTCGGCACCTCCGCGAAGGATGCCCGGGAACAGAACCAGCCGGCGGCGGGCGAGGGCCCGGCGGCCGGCTGGGCGACCGCGCTGGTCCGGCGCACCGCCGATACGATGGCAGCCGCCACGTTCGCCGCGGTGGCCAACTCGAAGTGCCGGGTCTGCCCGGTCCGCACCAGCTGCCCGGTCTCCGGGCAGGGGCGTCAGGTCGTCGAGCCGCCGACCGTCCGGCGCACCCGTGAGGGCGAGGAGTGAGAAGGCACCGTGAGCCAGCCCACCCTGTTCGGCGCGGGTCCCACGCCGGCGCCCCGGCTGGCGGACTCCGGCCCCCGGTACACGCCCGTGGAGTTGGCCAAGCTGCTGCGGTTGCCGGCGCCCACCCGGGAGCAGGCCGCGATCATCGCCGCCCCGGTGGAGCCGCTGCTGGTGGTCGCGGGAGCCGGGTCGGGCAAGACCGAGACGATGGCCGCGCGGGTGGTCTGGCTGGTGGCCAACTCGTACGTGCGCCCGGAGCAGATCCTCGGGCTGACCTTCACCCGTAAGGCGGCCGGCGAGTTGGCCCACCGGGTCCGTACCCGACTCGACCAGCTGATCCGCCGACTCGGCCGGCAGGGTCGGGACCCGCTGGACGATCCGCTCGCCGGTGAACCCACAGTCTCCACCTACCACTCCTACGCGGGGCGGATCGTCACCGAGCACGGGCTGCGGTCCGGCTACGAGCCGTCGACCCGGCTGCTCACCGAGGCGTCCCGCTGGCAGTTGGTCGACCTGCTGGTGCGCAACTACGACGGCGACATGTCCGAAGTGGACCGGATGCCGAGCACCATCACCGACGCGGTGCTGGCGCTCGCCGGGGAGCTGGACGAACACCTGGTCGCGCCGGACCAGCTGGCGGCCTGGACCGGTCGGTTCTTCGCCGAGGTGCAGTCCCGGCCGGGTCGGGTGTACGCCGACGTGCGCAAGGCGCTCACCCTCCAGCAGACCCGGCTGCGCCTGCTGCCGCTGGTGCGGGCGTACGCCCGGCGCAAGGAGGACTTCGAGGCGATGGACTTCGCCGACCAGCTCGCGCGGGCGGCCCGGGTGGCCCGCGATCACCCGGGGGTCGGCGAGATCGAGCGGGACCGTTTCCGGGCGGTGCTGCTCGACGAGTACCAGGACACCAGCCACGCCCAGGTGGTGCTGCTCAACGCCCTGTTCGGGGGTGGGCACCCGGTGACCGCGGTGGGCGACCCGTGCCAGTCGATCTACGGCTGGCGTGGTGCCAGCGCCGGCACCCTGGACCGGTTCCCCACCGAGTTCGCCCGCGCCGACGGTGAGCCGGCCCCGGCGCTGGGGCTCACCACGAGCTGGCGTAACCGTCCGGAGATCCTCCGGGTGGCGAACGCACTGTCGACTCCGTTGCGGGCGGCCGGCGCCCGGGTGCCGGAGCTGCGCTCGGCGCTGACCGTCCGGGACCCGATCCCACACCGCAGCCCCGGCGGTGCGGCCGGCGGCACGGTGCACTGCGCGCTGTTGCCCACGTACGCCGACGAGGCGGACTGGATCGCCGACAGCGTGCTGGCCGCCTGGCGGGGGGCGGCCCGGATGCCCGGCGCGGCCCCCGAGCACATCCCGGTGGCGCAGCGCCCGACCACCGCCGTGCTGGTCCGGGTCCGCAGCCAGATTCCGGCGATCGAGTCGGCGCTGCGCGAGCGCGGCCTACCGGTGGAGGTGGTGGGGCTCGGCGGCCTGTTGGACACTCCCGAGGTACGCGACGTGGTCTGCACGCTGCGGGTGCTGGCCGACCCGACCGACGGGGCGGCGCTGCTGCGGCTGCTCACCGGCGCCCGTTGGCGGATCGGCCCGCGTGACCTGGTGGCGTTGCACCGGCGGGCCCGAGCCATCGCCAACGCCCGCCGTCAGGTGGCCGCTGACGAGGCCGCGGAGATCAGTCCTGACCTGCTGGACGAGGCGACCCTGGTGGAGGCGTTGGCCGATCTCGGCCCGGCACAGGCGTACTCGGCGGAGGGCTTCGCGCGACTGCGCGCGTACGGCATGGAGCTGGCGCTGTTGCGGTACCGACTGGACCAGGCGCTGCCGGACCTGATCGCGGACATCGAGCGGACCATCGGCCTGGACGTGGAGGTCGCGGTGCGGGCCGGCCGCGACGGTGCCGGCGACGCCGGCCTGGCCCGGGGTCACCTGGACGCCCTCGGTGACGTGGCGGCCCGCTTCAGCGGGGAAACGCCGGGCGCGACGCTGTCCGGGTTCCTGTCCTACCTGACCGCCGCCGAGGACGAGGAGCGCGGTCTGGCGCCGGGCGAGGTCGAGGTGGTGGAGGGCGCGGTGCAGGTGGTGACCGCGCACGCCGCCAAGGGCCTGGAGTGGGACGTGGTGTCGGTGGCCGGACTGTGCCGTGGGTCGTGGCCGGGGCCGGTGCGCAACTCCGACCACTGGTTGGGCGGGCTCGGGGTGCTGCCGTTCCCGCTGCGGGGCGACGCCGACGGGTTGCCCGAGTTGGCGCTCGACGAGGCGGCCGACCAGCGGGCGGTGGCGCGGGCGGTGAACGACTTCACCGACGCCTGGCGGGCACACGACGAGCGCGAGGAACGCCGGCTGACGTACGTGGCGGTCACCCGGCCGCGCCGGCTGCTGCTGTGCTCCGGCTACTGGTGGGGGGACGGCACGAAGCGACCGCGCGGTCCGTCGGTCTTCCTGCGTGAGGTGTACGACGCCTGCCTCGACGGTGGGCCGGGGCACCTGATCGACGCGTGGGCGCCGGAGCCCACGCCGGACGCCACGAACCCCACGGCCGAGGTGGTGCTCCGCGCGGAGTGGCCGGCCGACCCGCTGGGTGGCCGCCGACCGGCGTTGGCCCAGGCCGCCGGGCTGGTGCGCCGCCTGATGACCGACGGCCCGACCACGGTGGCTGTCGGGCCGGTGGCTGTCGGTCCGGTGGTCACCGGTCCGGTGGCTGTCGGGCCGGACGGGTCGGTGGTCGCCGGGTCGGTCGTGCCGGTCGAGACGGAGGTCGACCCGGAGGTGGCGCGCTGGCAGCGCGAGGCGGATCTGTTGCTGGCCGAGCGGGCCGAGCTGACCCGGCTCTCCGGTGCCGTGGAGGTGGCCCTGCCCGGGCAGTTGAGCGTCACGCAACTGGTGGCGTTGCGGCGCGACCCGGCGGCGCTGGCCCGTACGCTGCGCCGCCCGGTGCCGGCCGAGCCGAACCCGTACGCCCGCCGAGGCACCGCCTTCCACGCCTGGCTGGAGCAGCGTTTCGGCGCGGACCGCCTCCTGGACCTGGACGAGCTGCCCGGTGCGGCCGACGCGGATGCCGCGCCCGACGAGGCGCTTGTCGAGCTTCAGGAGCGGTTCCTGGCCAGCGAGTGGGCCGACCGGGCGCCGGTGGAGGTGGAGGTGCCGTTCGCCACGGTGATCGGCGGCGTCGTGGTGCGGGGGCGGATGGACGCGGTGTTCGCCCGGCCGGGTGGGCGGTTCGACGTGGTCGACTGGAAGACCGGCGCGCAGCCCGTCGGGCCGGCGGCGGAGGTGGCCGCCGTGCAGTTGGCCGTGTACCGGTTGGCCTGGGCGGAGCTGGCCGGCGTGCCGGTGGACCGGGTGGGCGCGGCGTTCCACTACGTCCGGCACGGGGTGACGGTCCGCCCCGCGGATCTGCTGGACGTGACGGGGCTCACCGCCATGATCGCCCAGTTGCCCGAAGATTCCGCCCAACATTGACCGCTCGCGGGAAAACCATGGTATGTTGACCGGGTTGCAGTTTTGGTTACCAGAGACTCTGTGTGCGCCTGGCGGGATTGTGGCCCCAGGCGCTCTTTGTTGTGTCCGGAGTTCTCCGGGCGGGGCGACCAGAAGCGACAGGCGATTCGCGCATCCCCGCGCGGAGCGCTCCTCTTCGGGCACGCAACACGTGCGTGTCCGACGTTCCGTCAAGGAGACGAAACACATGGCTATTGGCACCGTGAAGTGGTTCAACGCTGACAAGGGCTTCGGCTTCATCACCCCGGACGGCGGCGGCGCTGACGTCTTCGCCCACTTCTCGGCGATCCAGTCCTCCGGCTACCGGAGCCTGGACGAGAACCAGCGGGTCGAGTTCGAGGTGACCCAGGGCCAGAAGGGCCCGCAGGCGGAGAACATCCGCCCGATCTGATCTTCGGATCGGTCAGCATTACCTGTCGCGCCCTCCGGGTGTGACGGTGACGGGACCGGCCCGCCCCGCCGTCGACCTGCGTAAGCAGGCGGCGGCCCGGCGGCGGGCCGGCCCGTACTCCAATCGGTTCGTGCTTGTGAGTCCTGGCTGCCTCTTCGCAGCCGGTGACAGCGCCGACGTCGGCGCCCTCCCTCGACACGTGCCGCGTCGAGGAAGGCTTCTGCGTGACCACAGTTATTCCGTCGTTCGCTCATACCGGTCTGGCACCGGGGCTGCTCACCGCGCTGACCGCGCAGGGCATCACCGAGCCGTTCCCGATCCAGACGGCGACGCTGCCCGACTCGCTCGCCGGCCGGGACGTGCTGGGCCGGGGTCGTACCGGCTCCGGCAAGACGCTCGCCTTCGGGCTCCCGCTGCTGTCCCGCACCGCCGGCCGTAAGGCCCGGCCGGGTCGCCCGCTGGCCCTGGTGCTGGTGCCGACCCGTGAGCTGGCCCAGCAGGTCACCACCGCACTGTCCCCGTACGCCCGCGCCGTCGGGCTGCGCTGCGCCACCGTCGTCGGCGGGTTGTCGTTGCAACGGCAGGCGGACGCCCTGCGGGCCGGCGCCGAGGTGGTCGTCGCCACCCCCGGCCGGCTGCACGACCTGATCAACCGTGGCGACGCCCGGCTGGACCAGGTCGAGATCACCGTGCTGGACGAGGCCGACCAGATGGCCGACATGGGCTTCCTGCCGCAGGTCACCAAGCTGCTGGAGCAGGTCGCGCCGCAGGGGCAGCGGATGCTCTTCTCCGCCACCCTGGACGGTGGCGTGGACCGGCTGGTCCGCCGCTTCCTGAGCAACCCGGTCACCCACTCGGTCGACCCGGGCACCGCCACGGTCACCGCGATGACCCACCACGTGCTGCACGTCGACGCCGTGGACAAGCCCGACGCGCTGACCCGGATCGCCGCCCGTGAGGGCCGCACCATCCTGTTCATGGGCACCAAGCACCGCGCCGACCGGCTCGCCCGGCAGTTGCTCTCCAAGGGTGTACGCGCGGCCGCGCTGCACGGTGGCAAGTCCCAGCCGCAGCGCACCCGCATCCTGGAGCAGTTCCGCAACGGCCAGGTGACCGCTCTGGTGGCCACCGACGTGGCGGCCCGGGGCATCCACGTCGACGGCCTGGACATGGTGGTCAACGTGGACCCGCCGACCGAGGCGAAGGACTACCTGCACCGGGGCGGCCGGACCGCGCGGGCCGGCGAGTCCGGTTCCGTGGTCACCCTGGTCCTGCCCGAGCAGCGCCGGGACGTGTCGCGGCTGATGGCGGTTGCCGGCATCCGGCCCGAGTCGGTCCAGGTGCGCCCTGGTGACGGGTCGTTGGCCCGGGTCACCGGTGCCCGTGAGCCGTCCGGTGTGCCGGTGACCATCGTCGCTCCGCCGGCGCCCGCCGGTCGGGTCCGCACCGGTGGCGCAACGGTCGCCGACGGTGCCGCCCGTCCGGCCCACCGCGCGTCGGGTCGGTCCCGCCGGCCGCGCCGCCCGCGTACCGTCTGATCTTTTGCGCTTCGACCGACCCGCCCCGCTTCGGCGTGGCGGGTCGGTCTGTCTGCGGCGGCCGGCGCCCGGCGGCCGGCGGCCGGCGGCCGGCGGGCGCGCGGCCGGCGGGGTGCGAGCGACCGCCGGGTGCGGGCGACCGACACCTCCTGACCGCCTTTGCTCTGCACCCCGATATGCACCGGTCACGGACCGTAGCCGTCGCATCCGCGGGTGCAGAGCAAAGACATCCCAGGTGCTTAGGTGTCAAGCAGTGGCGGTGTTGGGGTGATGTGTCCAGGCGGTGGTCTCG
>NZ_JBEZDJ010000039.1:0-66835 GCF_040648275.1 Micromonospora sp. NPDC049171 | reverse complement strand
TCACACATTCATGGTGGGGGCTTGGGGGGGGGGGGGTGGGGTGGGGGTGGGGGGGGTGGGGGGGTGGGGTTATGGGGTGGGGGGCCAGGTGGGGGTGCGGCCGGTTTGGGTTAGGAGGTGGGCTAGGTCGGGCGGCGAGGTTGGGGTTGGGGTTGGGGTTGGCACTGGGTCGGCGAAGACGCCCATCTTGCGGGCCGTCGGGCCCAACTGCTCGACCAGCCCGTGCAGCTCGGCCACCGCCTCCGGGGCCGGCTGGTACGGCTGGCCGGTGGCGACGGCGAGGTCCCAGCCGTGCACGGTCAGGTCCAGCAGAGCCATGCCACCGATGACGGCCTGCGGCATCCCCATGCCCGGCGAGACACCCTCCAGGGTGGACGGATCCGACCAGGCGGCGATCAACCTGTCGGTCTCCGTCTTGAACCGGTCCCGCCAGCCGTCGGTGAGGTGGTCGGGCTTCTCGGCCCACTCCACCTGCCGCTTCTCGGCCAGATCCTGGAAGTTGACCACCACCTCGAACAGGTGGTTGAGCAGATCGCGCACCACGTAGTCCCGGCACGGCGTGGCCAGGTCGAGTTGGTCGTCGGTGATGCCACGCACCACGTCGACGGTTCGCGGCGCGGCGGCCGCCAGCAGGTCGCTAGTCTGAGTGGTCATGGGGCCAGCGTATGAGGGTGGTCTTGAACAAATGCGACACCGACCGCGTGGCGACAGCCGGGGCATCCTCGACCCCGGGCGCATGCTGCGCGAGGTGCGCTTCCGTCGGCACCTGCCGGTGGAGTCGCTACGCCCGTGGGTGGAGCACTACTGGCTGATCGACTGGGCGTTGAGCACACCGTTCGAGCAGCGTGTCCTGCCACACCCGGCGGTGAACGTGGTGTTTCGGCGAGACGGTGACGGGCCCGAGTCCGGCGAGGTGGCCGGGGTGGGCCGCGACCTGTTCCGGATCACGCTCGCCGGCACCGGCCGGGTGTGCGGGGTGCAGTTCCGCCCCGGCGGGTTCCACTCGTTCTGGCGACGACCGGTCACCGAGCTGACCGGCCGCCGGGTGCCGCTGCCCGCTGGCCGGCTGGCCGTACCCCATGAAGTGGTGTGTGGGGCCACCGACGACGAGCGCTGCCGCGCGTTGGACGCCCTGCTCACCGCCTGGGATCCGGAGCCGGATCCGATGGCCGAGGAGGCCGTCCGGCTGGCCGATGCGATCCGCACCGACCGGACGGTGCTGCGGGTCGACGACTTCGCCGCGCGGCACGACGTTCCGGTTCGCCGGTTGCAGCGACTCTTCATCGAGTACGTGGGGGTCGGGCCGAAGTGGGTGATCCGCCGCTACCGGCTCCAGGAGGCCGTCGAACAGGCCGCCGGCGGCCCACTGTGTTGGGCGGATCTCGCTGCCGACCTGGGCTACAGCGATCAGGCTCACCTGGTCCGCGACTTCACCGCCGTGGCCGGGGTGTCCCCCGCCGCGTACGCCCGCTCGGTGCACTGAGGCCGGCACCGGCTCAGCGGCGGCGCAGGACGACCACGGCGACGTCGTCCTGGATCTCCGGTGGGGCCAGCTCCACCAGCAGCCGGGCGCAGAACCGGTCCAGGTCGTCGTCGACAGTGGCGCAGACCGCGGCGAGCGCGGCCAGCCCCTCGTCGATTGTCGCGTCCCGCCGTTCGATCAGCCCGTCGGTGTAGAACACCAGCGTGGCCCCGGCCGGCAGCACGAACTCCAGGTCGGCCGGACGAGGCGCGCGGACGCCGAGCAGCGGCGCGGAGTGCTGCACGAACTCGACAGTGCCACCCAGGTTGAGCACCGGCGGAAGATGCCCGGCACTGGCCAGCCGGACCCGCCCGGTCGGCGGGTGCAGCAGCAGTACGCAGAGGGTGGCGATCTCGTTGGGCAGCAGTGTCCGCATCAGCTCGTTGACCCGGTGCAGGATCTCGCCGGGCTGGTGCCCCTCGACCGCGTACGCCCGCACCGCGTGCCGCAGCTCGGCCATCACTGTCGCCGCGTGCAGCGAGTGGCCGGCCACGTCGCCGATGGCCAGCAGCAGGTGCCCGTCGAGCATCACCAGCTCGTAGAAGTCGCCGCCCACCTCGGTCTGCGCACTGGCCGGCTCGTAGCGCACGGCGAGGTCCAGGCCGGCGACGGTGGGCAGCCCGCGCGGGAGCAGGCTGCGTTGGAGGGTGACGGCGATCCGGTGCTCCTCGTCGAACGAGCGTTGCCCCTCCACGGCCGCCGCCACCGCCTGGGCCAGTTGCTTGAGCACCGGGGTCCGAGCGGTCTGGGTGGCCGTCGGGACCACCACGTACAGCGGGGCCCGGTCCTCGCGCAGCCGGGCGGCGGAGACGGTCACCGTGTCGTCCGCCGGCCAGTCGACAAGCGCCCAGCTGTCCGGGCTCTGCACCCGGACGGTGGCGCCGGTCGGCACTCCGGTGTCGTCGACGACCCAGGGCACCACGGCGGCCGTCGCGCCGGGACCGGCGCAGATCCCCGCGAGGCAGTCACCGTCGAAGGTTTCGGCGATCACCGCCGCGGGGCTCTTGAAGATCTGCGCGGCGCCCTCGGCGGCGGCCTCCAGCAGGCGTGCGAAGGTCGGCGCGGCGTGCACCGCGACTGTCGTGTCGGCCAGCCCGAGCAGGCGTTCGGCGAGCAGTTCGGCGCGCTGCCGGGCCTGGTAGTAGCGCAGCACCGCCCGCGTGGTGGCGATCAGCTCTTCCGGCTCGATCGGCTCGGTCAGGTACGCGTCCGCGCCCCGGGTCAGCCCCTGGGCCCGGTCGGCCACGTCGACGGCGTGCGCCGACACGTGGATCACCGGCATCGCCGGGTGCCGGGCCTTGATCTGTTCGCAGACCTCGTACCCGCTCAGGTCGGGCAGCCGCACGTCGAGGACGACAAGGTCGATCCGGTCCACCTCGACCCGGGCCAACGCGTCGGCGCCGTTCTCGGCTTCGAGCACCGTGAACCCGGCCCGGGTCAGCCAGCTGACCAGCAGGTAGCGCTTGGTACGACTGTCGTCGACGACCAGGATGGTTGCCGGCATGCCGTCCATGCTGTCACGCCCCGCCGATGGGCAGGGAGACGGTGAACGTGCTGCCCCGGCCCGGCACGCTGGCCAGCTCCAGTGTCCCGCCGAGCAGTGTCACCAACCGCCGGGCGTACGGCAGGCCGAGGCCGGTGCCGCCGACCCGGGTGGCGCCCGGCACCTGGTAGAACTCCTCGAAGATCCGGTCGTGCAGCTCGGTGGCGATGCCGGGGCCGGTGTCACTGACCTCGAAGTTCCACCGGTCGTCGTGCTGGCGGGCCCGCAGTCGCACCTCGCCGCGCTCGGTGAACTTCAACCCGTTGTGCAGCAGGTTGCGCAGCACCTGGCCGAGCAGCACCTCGTCGGTGCGCAGCGTGGCCGGCGCGGTCGGCTCCTCCACCACCAGCTCCACCCCTGGGCGGGTGGCCAGGGCGCGCAGTGTGCCGCGCAGTTGGCCGAAGACCGGCCGCAGGTCGACGTCGGCCCAGTCCGGCTCGATCCGGCCGGACTCCGCCTTGGCGAGGTCCAGCAGCTCGTTGACCAGGTTCAGCAGGTCCGCCGCCGACGAGCGGATCAGATCGACCTGGCGGCCCTGCTCCTCGGTGAGCGGGTCGGAGGCGGAGTCGGTGAGCAGCCGCCCCAACCCGATGATCGCGGTGACCGGCGCGCGCAGCTCGTGGCTGACGTTGGCCAGGAAGCGGCTCTTCGACTCGCTCGCCGCGCGCAGTTGCGCCGACTTCTCGTCCAACTCGGCGTAGAGGGCGACGACACCCCGGTTGGTTTCCTCCAACTCCTCGGTGAGCTGGTTGTAGAGCGCCAGCACCCCCCGGTTGGTCTCGGCCAACTCCTCGTTCAGCACGGCCAGCTCGTCGCGCTGACTGCGCACCTCGTCGAGCGCGGCGATGAGTTGCCCGTTCTGCACTGTCAACTCGTCCAGCGCGCTGGCCGGCGCGATACGGCCGAGTTCCGTACGGAACTCGGCGAGCCGCTCCGGGGTCGGCGTCGGCGCGTTGGCCGGAACTCGTCGGGACATCCGTACGACCGTAACCCCCTCGACGGTCGACACGCTCAGTGTGTCGACCAGTCGGGACACCGCGCCGGACTGCGGTTGGTAACCGCCGTCCGGGAGCGCGGCCACCGGGGCCAGGTCGGCGCGCAGGTGGAACCGGCCGTCTGCGCCCTCGTCGACGTGGAAGGAGACGTCCGCGCCGCCGGTCGTGTGCAGCAGATCCCGGGCCACCTCGCTGAGCGCGGTGGCGATCCGTACCTGGTCCTGGCGTTCGAGGCCGACGACGGCGGCCACCTCACGGCCCCGTTGGCGGATCACGAAGATGTCCTGCTCGACCCGCAGCGCCATCTGCAGCAGCGGCAGCGCTGGCTCGGCGGTCATGCCCAGGACCTCGCGACCAGTACGCAGGCGTCATCACGTCGCACACCCGCGTCGCGCAGCAGGGTCGCGGCCATCACCAGCGGAGACCGCTCCGCCAGGCCCGGGTAGTCGGTCAACCGCCAGCGGTCGACCACACCGTCACTGTGCATCACCAGTCGGGCGCCCGGAGCGAGCGGGTAGTCGTACTCCCGGATCGTCGGCCGTTGGTGACCGGCGATGCCGGGCAGCGACACCAGCCCTCGGCGCTGACCGTCACCCTCGACGACCACGCCGGAGATGTTACCCAGGCCGGCGTAGCGCAGCATGCCGGCCGCCGGTGCCAGCTCGGCGACCGCGAGCGCGGCGCCCCGGGTGTGCGACATGCTCCGGTGCAGGTGACCGACGACCGCGGCCGGTGGCCCGGCGGGGGCGTTCCGGAACGCGGCGAGCGCCGCGTCGGTGGCGGCGGCGGCCAGCGGGCCGTGCCCCAGCCCGTCGCTGACCAACACCTGGTGCCGCCCGTCGGCGACCCGGACGGCGTACCCGTCACCGCTGACCGTCTCGCCGGTCAGCGGTCGGGTGAGGGCACCCACCCAGGACGGCGGCGCCGGCTCCGCCGGCCAGACCTGCACGGCGAGGACGGTGCCCCGGCCGGGCAGCGAGTAGCCGTCGAACCAACTGGCCTGCCGGACGATGGCGCCCAGACCGATGCCGAGCGTGCCGGTGGTGGAGTGCCCGTCCTGCGACGAGACGGTGAGGTCGGCCATGCCGGGCCCGGAGTCGATGGCGATCAGCTCCACACCGGCCTCCCCGGCGCGGCGTACCGGTCGCAGCAGCAGGACACCGTCGGCGGCGTGCTTGACCAGGTTGCTGGTCAGCTCGGCGGCGACGATGGCCAGGTCGGCGATGCGTACCGCACTCAACTCCACCTGCGCGCCGAGGCGCTCGGCGGCGCGCCGCACGGCGCTCGCCGCGCTGCTGGCCTCCACCCGGAACCAGATGCCACTGTCGGTGACCGCGTCGGCGTTCACCGGGACCACTTGGTGACCGTGATCCGCGTGCCGGTCTCCGCGGATGTCTCGATCTCGAATTCGTCGACGAGTCGGCGGGACCCGCTGAGCCCCAGGCCGAGCCCGCCGCCTGTGGTGTAGCCGTCGGTCAGGGCCAGGCCCAGGTCCGGGATGCCCGGCCCGGAGTCGGCGAAGACGATCCGCACGCCCTTGCGCCGGCCGTTGTCCACGGTCGTCACCTCGACCGAGCCACCGCCGCCGTACACCAGGGTGTTGCGGGCCAGCTCGCTCGCCGCGGTGACCACCTTGGTCTGGTCGACGAGAGACAGCTTGACGGCCACCGCCACGGCGCGGACCAACTGCCGCACGCGCACCACGTCCTCGTCGCTGCGGACCGCCTGCGCCTGCGGGGGGCCCAGGTCGATGTCCGCGGTCACGTCGTGGCCGTCTCGGCGTCCGGCTCGTCGTCGAGCTGATAATCGAGCAGTTCGTCGGCGTGGGCCGCCGCGATCAGTTCCATGCCGCGCTCGACGTTCAGCGCGGTACGGATGCCGTTCAGCGACAGCCCCAGTTCGACAAGGGTGATGGCGACGGCGGGGCGCATCCCGACCACCACCGTCTCCGCGTCGAGCACCTTGGAGATCGACGCGATGGTGGAGAGCATCCGCCCGACGAAGGAGTCGACGATGTCCAGCGCGGTGATGTCGATGATGACGCCGTGGCAGCCGGTGTCCACGATCCGCTCGGCGAGATCCTCCTGAAGCTGGACCGCCGTCTGGTCGGACATGTCCAACTGGATGGAGACGAGCAGGATGTCGCCGATCTTGAGGATCGGCACCCGTTCCATCAGACGCCCCGGCGCGGCTGGCGGCGGGCGGTCTCCACCCCGGTGAGCCGTAGCACGTGGCGCAGCGCGTCGGCGAGGCTCGCCTTGGTGGCGATGTCGCCGAACTCGATGCCGAGCGCGACGATCGTCTGCGCGATCTGCGGGCGGATGCCGGAGATGATGCAGTCGGCGCCCATCAGCCGGGCGGCCACCACGGTCTTCAGGATGTGCTGGGCGACCTGGGTGTCCACCGCCGGGACGCCGGTGATGTCGATGATCGCGTACGGGGAGCCGGTGTCGACGAGCGTCTGCAGCAGCCGCTCCATCACGACCTGGGCCCGCGCCGAGTCCAGGGTGCCGACCAGCGGGACGGCCACCACACCTTCCCAGAGCTTGACCACCGGCGTGGAGAGTTCGAGCAACTGCTCGGCCTGGTCGGCGATCAGGCTCTCCCGGGTGCGGACGAAGCTCTCGAAGGTGAACAGGCCCATCTCGTCGACGAGCTTCGAGAAGGCGACGTAGTCGTGCAGTGCGTTGACGCCGCCGGCCTCCTGCACCAGCTCGGCCAGCACGTCCTTGAGCGCGAAGATGCTCACCGTGGTCTCGGTGGCGGAGAAGCCCTGCCGGGCCCGACCACGGGACAACTCGGTGAGCGCGGCGCGCAACTCGGCGGCGTTGTCCGTGGACAGGTCGATCTCGCCCTGCTCACCGGCGGCGACGACGACGCGATGCAGGTCCTGGACCTGCCGGCGCAGCTCGGCCTGGCTCAACCGGCCCCGCAACGAACTGGTGACGATCTCGGTCCACCGAGACGTGACCCGTTCGGCCTGCCCGCTGAGCAGCGCGGCGAGCCGACCACTCTCTTCGGTGCTCAACGCCATTTGGAACCCCCTTGACCTGGACCGGGCGGACTCTATCACCGGGGTCTGACCAACTACTTGCCCCGTAGCAACGGAATGACGACGGCCACCGGATCCCGGCTCCCCGTTCTGCGTACGCCCCCGGTCGTGGGATACCGTTCCCCCGATAACAGGAGGTCTGGCAAATGTCCTTGACGGTGCACACGGAACAGCGCGGCGACGTGGTCGTCGTGTCGGTCGCGGGCGAGCTGGACATGGCCACCGCACCGCAGCTTCAGGACCAGATCACCGACCTGCTCGACAAGGGCCGCAACCGGCTGGTGTTCGACCTGGCGGACGTCTCGTTCTGCGACTCGACGGGTCTCTCGGTCTTCGTCCGCGCCAAGAACAGCTGCGACGAGGCCGGCGGCGTGGTGCGACTGGCCGCCCCGCAGCGGGGTGTGTTGCGCATCCTCGAGGTGAGCGGGCTGGTCGAGGTGCTGCACACCTACCCGACGGTGGACGAGGCAGTCGCCGGCGAACCGACGTCGGCCTCCTGACCGCTGCCGTTCCTCACTCGTCCTCGACGTAGCGGGGGCGGGAGATCGCCATCCCCGCCACCGTCTGCACGGCGAGCGCGCCCAGCAGGAACCCGATCGGCACGGTCCAGCCGCCGGTGACCTCGTAGAGGATGCCGACCAGCAGCGGGCCGAGAGCCGCGATCACGTACCCGGTGCTCTGGGCGAACGCGGAGAGCGCGACGGTCCCCTCGGCCGTGCGGGCCCGCAGGCCGATCGCGGTCAGGATCATCGGGAACGCGCCCTGACCGATCGCCAGCAGGATGATCCAGAGCAGCGCGCCCCCGTGCGGGGCGAGCGCCAGCCCCAGGTAGGCAAGCGTCGACGCGGTGGTCATCCCGAGCACCAGCGGACGCAGGCTGGTCATCCGGCCGGCCACGGTCGGCATCACCAGTGCGATCGGCACGCCGAGCGCGGTCACTCCGGCGAGCAGCAGTCCGGCCGACTCCGGCTGGTAGCCGGCATCCCGGAACAACTGGGCCAGCCAGCCCATGATCGCGTACCCACTCAGTGACTGCGCCCCGAAGTAGACGGCCATCGCCCAGCCGAGCCGGGTCCGCGCCGGCCGGACCCGCACCGGCGCGGTGCCGGCCGCCGTCGGGGTCGAGCGCCGCGCGCCCGCCCGGGTCCGCAGCGCCAGCGGCACCCACGGGAGTACGGCCACCGCGGCCATCGCGGCCCAGACGCCCAGCCCCGCCCGCCAGGAGCCGAAGGCGTGCGCGATCGGCACCGCGGAGGCCGCGGCCACCGTCGTGCCCAGGGTCAGTGCCATCGTGTACGCTCCGGTGACCAGCCCGGTCCGGTGCGGGAAGTGCTGCTTGACGAGCATCGGCAACAGGATGTTGGCGACCGCGATCCCGGCCAGCGCCAGGGCGCTGGTGAGCACGAAGACCCAG
Organism: Micromonospora sp. NPDC049171; assembly: GCF_040648275.1. Lineage (NCBI taxonomy): Bacteria > Bacillati > Actinomycetota > Actinomycetes > Micromonosporales > Micromonosporaceae > Micromonospora > Micromonospora sp. NPDC049171. The sequence goes on along the minus strand of NZ_JBEZDJ010000039.1, from coordinate 58,309 downwards.
GCCGAGTCGGTGGCGGCCCGGAGCACCTGGCCGGCGGCGAGGGCGAGCATGGCGACCACCAGCACCCGGGCGGGTGCCACCCGACGGACCAGCCACGGGGTGAGCGCGCCGAGGCCGGCGAACGCGATGGTCGGCAGGGTGGTGACCAGACCGGCCATCGTGCCGGAGAGCCCCAGCCCGTCGCGGACCTCGTCCAGCAGTGCGCCGAGGCTGGTCACGACGGCGCGCAGGTTGAGCGCGACCAGCAGCATCCCGACCAGCACGAGCGCGCCACCGGTCGCCGGGTGCGTCCGTCGACCCGTGCCCGCGTCGCGCGTCGAGGGTGGGTCGACGAGGACGGGAGCGGGCGGCGCCGGAGCGGCGGTGGGTGGCGGGGTCATGACCTCTAACCTACAATCATGGGATGAATTTTGGGCCGGTGATGTAACCAGTGCCACCGTCTGGCGATTCCCCCTCCGCACCGCAGGTGCCGCCCCGCGGCCAGCCCACCGTGCCGCCCCGCGGCCACCGGGTCCGGCAGACCATCGAGCAGCTCCGCGCCCGCATCCTCGGCGGCGAGTGGCCCGTCGGCGGGCGCATCCCCACCGAGCCGCAACTGGTCGCCGCGCTGGGCGTGGGGCGCAACACGGTCCGCGAGGCCGTCCGCGCCCTGGTGCACGCCGGGGTGCTGGAGTGCCGGCAGGGCTCCGGCACCTACGTGATGTCCACCGACGAGCTGGCGCCGGTGGTCGCCCGTCGACTCGGCGACGACCGGATGACCGAGGTCGTCGAGGTGCGGCGCGCCTTCGAGGTGGAGGCCGCCCGGCTCGCCGCGCTGCGGCGTACACCGGAGGACCTGGCGGCGCTCGACGGCCTGCTCGCCGAACGCGAGGCCGCCTGGCACGGCGGCCGGGTCGACGCGTTCGTCGAGGCCGACGCGGCGCTGCACGTCGCGGTGGTCGCCGCCGCGCACAACGCCATGCTCGCCGAGCTGTACGCCTCGGTCGGCACCGCCCTGCGCAGCACTGTCGCCCAGGCGATGGGGGGCGCGCTCACGCCCGAGCGCTACGTCGACCACACCCGACTGGTCGAGGCGATCCGGGCCGGCGATCCGGGCCGGGCGGCGAGCGAAGCCGGCGCTTTTCTGGAGCCCACCGGCGGGGCATAGGTTGTGCCCGACAGAAAAGCGGACACCTCGGGAGTACGGATGCTCAAGGGCTTCAAAGACTTCATCATGCGCGGCAACGTCGTCGACCTGGCGGTCGGTGTCGTCATCGGCGCCGCGTTCACGGGCGTGGTCACCCAGCTCACCAAGTCGTTCCTCGAACCACTGATCCGGGTCATCGTGCTGCTCATCACCGGCAGCGACAAGGGCCTGGCCGGCACGGCGCCAAAGTTCCGCGGCATCGCGTTCGACTGGATCGCCTTCGTCAACGCGGTGATCACCTTCCTGCTCACCGCGGCGGCGCTCTACTTCCTGGTCGTCTACCCGATGAACCGGCTGGCCGAGCGGCGCAAGCGCGGCGAGGAGCCGCCGCCCTCCGCGCCGAGCGAGGAGGTCAAGCTGCTCACCGAGATCCGGGACGCCCTGGTCTCCGCCGGCCACACCACGCCCGGCCAGCAGCGCGGGGCGCTGGACGACGTGCTGGGCCGCCGTCCCGAGCCGCCGACGCAGCGCTGACCGAACGGATGCACATCGGCCCCTGCGGGATTCCCGCAGGGGCCGCACTTTCTCGTACGTGTGTTCGATAGAGTCCCGCCATGGAGCAGCGGAAGCACTGGTGGAACGGGAAGTGGGGGCGACTGGCCCGGCGGGACGTCTTCCTGCGGGTGGACGCCGACCGGTGGCACGTCGAGCAGCGCGCCGGCGGCGCCGAGGGCATCTCCCGGTTCTACGAGTACGGCAGTGCGGAGGAGGCCGAGGACACCGTCCGGGCGCTCCTGGACGGCCCGGACACCTGGCGGGAGCTGTCCCCCCGCCCGCCGGGCAGCTGGACCCTCCCGAACGGCTGAGCGGTCGCCGCCGCCCACCGTCACTCCAGACCTGGGGGCGGTGGTGCACTCCATCGGTGCTGACTCAGCGGCATAAATATGCCTCAGAGTCATCATCCTCTCGGGCTCCGTCGCCCCCTGGCCCGCCGCCGCAGGGCTGCCGGCAGCGTTTAGCGGCGCACCGCCCCGGGAACCGCTCTGGGATGGACCAGCAGGGCGAGCAGCAGACGACCATCTCACGGATCACCACCGGGATGCCGGTGATCGACTCGACCGGCACCGAGGTCGGCACGGTGGACCTCGTCCAGCGGGCCGATCCGAACGCGGTGACCGTCCAGGCACCGACCGCCGACCCGGGCAGCAGCCTGGACGAGTTGATCGAGGCGACCGCGGTCGAGGAGCCGGACGTTCCGGCCGACCTGGCGGCGCGGCTGCTGCACAGCGGTTACCTGAAGGTCTCGACCGAGCTGACCCGCACCGGCGCGGTCTACGTGCCGGCCGACCGGATCGGGTCGGTGGCCGACGGCCGGGTCCTCCTCGCCGTGGGCGTGGCCGACCTGCCACCCGAGGAGTAGCCCTCAGCCCCGAGATCCAGTCGGCACGTCGGCAGGACTGGCCGTCGGCACGTCGCCGGGCGCGGCGGGTGCGGCCGGTGGGCGGCGGTGGAAGAGCAACAGCATCAGGCAGCCCGCGATCAGGCCCCAGAACGCGCCGCCCACGCCGATCAGGGTCACCCCGGAGGCGGTCACCACGAAGGTGACCACGGCGGCCTCGCGGGTCGCCGGGTCGGTCACCGCCGCGGCGAGCGCGGTGGCGAGGGCGCCCAGCAGGGCCAGCCCGGCGACCGCCTCGATGAGGATCGGCGGGGCGACCGCGACAAGTGCGGTGGCCACACCGGCGCCCAGGCCGAGCAGGGCCAGCCCGGCGCCGGCGGTGACCGAGGCGACCCAGCGGCGGTCCGGGTCCGGATGGGCGTCCGGGCCGGCGGCCAGCGCGGCGGTGATCGCCGCGAGGTTCACCGCGTGCCCGCCGGCCGGGGCGGCCAGCAGGCTGGCCAGGCCGGTGGCCCGCAGCGCGGCGCCGAACGGTGGCCGGTAGCCGTAGCCGGCCAGCACCGCCATGCCTGGCACGTTCTGTGCGGCCATGGTGACCAGGAACAACGGTAGGGCCAGGCCGACCAGGGCGGATGCCTCCCAGGCCGGCGCGGTGAGGACGATCGACGGGGCCAGCGTGGCACCGGTCAGACCGGTGGGCGGCGCGGTCAGCGCGATCGCGACCACCGCCACCAGCAACGCGCCGGGCACCGCCCAGCGGCGGGCGAAGCGGTGCAGCAGCAGCCAGCCGACCACCACCGGCCCGGCCACGGCGGGCAGCTCCACGAGCGCGCGGACCGGGGCGGTGCAGAGCGGGAGCAGCACCCCGGCGAGCATCGCGCCGGCCACCGGCTTGGGGATGGCGGCCACCGCACGGCCGAGTGGCGGGAACAGTCCGGCCGCCACGACCAGCACACCGGAGACGAGGAAGGCGCCCACCGCGACCGGCCAACCGCCCGGCGGTGCTCCGGTGGCCACCAGCAGCGCCGCGCCCGGCGTGGACCAGGCCACGCTCATCGGCATCCGGTGCCGCCAGCCCAACCAGGCGGCGGCGAGCCCGCACGCCACGCAGAGGGCGAGCAGGCCGGAGGCGGCCTGTGCGTCCGACGCGCCGGCCGCCCGGAGCCCGGCCAGCACGACGGTGAACGAGCTGGCGAAGCCGACCAGGGCGGTCACCACGCCGGCCAACACCGGTTGGACGCGTCCGGCCATGCCACCCTCCCCAACTGTTCCGTTTACGGAACGACAGTGTGTAGCACGATAGCCGGGTGCCGCAGTCACCACCAGCCCGCCGCCCCGGCCTCGACGTGGACCCCGCCGTCGTCGGCCGCCGGGTCCGCGCCCTGCGCGAGGAGCGGGGAATCTCACTGTCCACTTTGGCCCGGCTCGCCGGTGTCGGAAAGGCCACCCTCTCCGGCCTGGAGAACGGCACCCGCAACCCGACCCTGGAGACACTCTGGGCGGTCACCGCGCAGCTCGGCGTACCGTTCACCGCCCTGCTGGCCGAGCCGACCGCGGGGCCCACCGCACACGGCGCCGCGGTCACCGCCACCCTGCTGGAGGTGTTCACCGACACCGACGCGACCTACGAGCTGTACCGGATGCGGGTCGCGCCCGGCCCGGTGCAGCTCTCCCCCGCCCACCAGCCGGGCGTCACCGAGCACATCACCGTCTTCGCCGGGGTGCTGCGCGCCGGACCGGTCGACGCGCCGCTGACCGCCCCGGCCGGCGGTCACCTCCGCTGGGTGTCCGACGTGCCGCACAGCTACGCGGCGGTGGGTGACGAGGAGGTCGCCGCCAGCCTGTTACTGCGCTACCCGCGCCGCTGAGGCTCGGCCGATCGGTCACGCACCGTCGGGCCCGTCGACGAAAATCGCAATCATTTCTCGACGCACGCAGGAGGCGTAGAGACGAAGGCGGGGTGTTCTTGGCAAGCTTGACCCCATGACGCTGATCCTCCGCTCGGTCATCCTCAACGACATCGGCCTGGTCCGCACCAACAACGAGGACTCCGCCCTCGCCGGTGACCGCCTGATCGCCGTCGCCGACGGCATGGGCGGGCTGCCCGCGGGCGAGGTGGCGAGCGAGATCGTGATCCGGATCCTGGACGAGCTGGCCCCGCCCACCGAGCCGGACGGCGCCGCGGACGCCCTGCGTGCCGTGGTCAGCACCGCCAACCAGCGCATCCACGCCGCCATCACCGTCGACCCGAGCCGCGACGGGATGGGCACCACGCTCACCGCGGCGCTGCTGGCCGGCGAGACGCTGGTCCTGGCCCAGGTCGGCGACTCCCGCTGCTATCTGTTGCGCGACGGGGAGCTGACCCAGCTCACCCGGGACGACACGTTCGTCCAGGCACTTGTCGACCAGGGCACCCTCTCCCCGGAGCAGGCCCGCCACCACCCGCAGCGCTCCCTGGTGACCCGGGCCGTGCAGGGCGCCGACACCCCACCGGCGGTCGGTGTGCTCACCGTGGTCCCCGGCGACCGGCTGCTGCTGTGCAGCGACGGGCTCTCCGACTACGTCGAGGACGACGCCATCGCGGCGGCGCTCGGCATGTACGCCGATCGCCACCAGTGTGGCGAGCAGTTGGTGAAGCTCGCCCACCACGCCGGCGCACCGGACAACGTCACAGTCGTCGTCTCCGACGTCGTCGCCCACTGACCTCGCCGGACCCCGCTCGGCGGTTCGTCGGAACCGGTCGGCTCGGGTTCGGCCACCTCGCTAGGTAGTTGTGCCATCTAGCTTGCGCCGCTACTGTCCGACCCGTGGATTCCGACCGGCGCGGGCAGTGGCTGCGCGGGGTGCTCGACATCTGTGTCCTGGCCCTGTTGGCCGACCGCGAGTCCTACGGCTACCAGCTCGCCCAGGCGCTCGAAGCGACGGGCGTGGGGCCCATCCAGGGCGGCACGCTCTATCCCGTGCTGCTGCGCCTGCAGAAGACCGGCCTGGTGACCGCGCAGTGGCGGGAGGGCAGCGCCGGGCCGGCCCGCAAGTACTACCGGCTCACCGACGACGGGTACGCGGCACTCCGCACGGGCGGCAACGCCTGGCTCGCCTTCGTCGGGCCGGTGAACGACATCGTCACGAAGGGGGTCACCCGGTGAACGCCGACGATTGGCTGCGAACGCTCACCGCCGAGCTGCACCAGCGCCGGGTCGCGGCGGACGCCGCCCGGCACGTGGTCGCCGAGGCCGCCACCCACCTGCGCGAGGGGGGCGGCGACCCGTGGGTCGTCTTCGGCCCACCCCAGCAGTACGCGGGCGCGGTGGTGGAGAGCATCGGCACCGCGCCGGGACCGCGCCCCGGGCCGGTCCGGCTGCACGCGGAGGGCATCACCAAGCGGTACGGGCGGCGAACGGTGCTGCGCGACGCCACGCTCACCGTCCGGGCCGGACAGATCGCCGCCGTCGTCGGGGCGAACGGCTGCGGCAAGAGCACCTTCCTGCGGATCTGCGCCGGGCTGATGTCACCCGACGCCGGCGCGGTGACCGTCTCCGGGCGGCTCGGCTACTGCCCACAGTCCGGCGGTACCGCCGACTTCCTGCTCGCCGACGAGCATTTCGTGCTCGTCGGCGCCGGCCAGGGCGTGGCCCGGGGCCCGGCGCGCCGGGCCGGTCGGGCGGCGGCTCGGCAGCTCGGTTGGGAGGCGGACGGGGACGTGCAGGCCCGCCACCTGTCCGGCGGCACCCGGCAGAAGCTCAACCTGACCATGTCCACGCTCAGCGCCCCGGACGTGCTGCTGCTCGACGAGCCGTACCAGGGCTTCGACCAGGGCACGTACGTCAACTTCTGGGACCAGCTCGGTCGGTTGCGGGACGCCGGCACGGCCGTCGTCGTGGTGACCCACCTGCTCACCCAACTCGACCGGGTGGACATCGTGCTCGACCTGACCCCGGCACAGGTGACCGGGTGGCACACGCCAGGCGTCCAGGGAGGCCGTCGATGAACCGGCTCGTCGTCGTCGCCGAGATGACCCTGCGGGAGTTGCTGCGGCGTCGGGGCGTACTCCTGCTGTTGTTGTCGATGCCGTTGACCTTCTACCTGATCCGGCGGGACGCCTATCTCGGGCAGTCGGTCCGGTCGCTGCTGCTGGGTGTGGGTTGGGCGGTGAGCACCGCCGCGCTGTTCGCCACCACCGCGGCCCGCGAGTTGGAGCCGAGGCTGCGGCTGGCCGGCTACCGTCCCCATCACCTCTACCTCGGCCGGGTGCTGGGCCTGTGGACGGTGGGGCTGGTCATCGCCGTGCCGTTCTTCCTGCTCCCCATGATCGACGGCGCGGACCTGCGGTACGGCGGTCTGGCCGCCGCGCTGCTCTGCTCGGTCGCGGTGGCGGCGCCGTTCGGGATGCTGATCGGCGCGCTGCTGCCCCGCGAGATGGAGGGGACGCTGCTGCTGCTCACCGTGGTGACGGTGCAGATGTTGATCGACCCGGCCGGCTCCGGGGCGAAGTTGACGCCGTTCTGGTCGACCCGGGAGATCGCCACCTGGGCGGTGGACCACACCGACCAGGGCTACCTCTCCCGTGGCGTGCTGCACGGGCTCGCCGTCACCGTCCTGCTGGTCGTCGGTGTGGCCGCCGTGGTCAGCGTCCGCCTGCGCCGCCGCCGGCACCTGCGACACCTGCCGGTGGGATGACCGGCCCGGATACCGCCAATCCGGTTGCTCCGGCCAGCACGGCGGGTTGAGATGGGCGGATGACCATCCGCCGGGTGACCGCCGACGAACGTCTCACCACCAGCTTCCCGCTGGCCGCGTACGCCTTCGAGTCCTCGCCACTCGGTGCCGCACGGATCGACGAGTTCCGCGACTACCTGCCCTACCAGGAGGGCAACCGGACGCTGATCGCCGAGGAGGACGGCGTCACGCTGGCCGCCGCCTCGTCCATTCCGATGCGGCAGAACCTGCGCGGGAAAGTGCTGCCGATGGCGGGTGTCGCCGGGGTGGCCACCCACCCGCTGGCCCGCCGGCAGGGGCACGTCCGGACACTGCTGCACCAACTCCTCGACGAGGTACGCGACGAGGGGCACCCGGTCAGCACGCTCTACCCGTTCCGGCCCAGCTTCTACGCCCGGTTCGGCTACGTCGGGCTGCCCAAGCCGCGGCGGGTCACCTTCTCGCCGGCCCACCTGGGCTCGCTGCTGCGCGCGGAGCTGCCCGGCGAGGTCGGCTGGGAACGCATCGGCACCGGCTATCCGGCGTGGCGCGCGTTCACCGAGCGCTGCCTGACGCAGCGGCACGGCTTCGCGCTCTTTCCGGACTACCGGGCGGACGGGATGCGGGAGCGGGACGAGTACTGGCTGCTCACCGCCCGCGTCGACGGCGAGGTCACCGGCGCGGTGACCTACCGGATCGACGAGCACGGCGGCACGCTGCACGGCAACGAGTTGCTGGTCGCCGATCCGCTCGCGCGGGTGTTGCTGTTGCAGTTCTTCGCCCGGCACGTCGACCAGGTCGACCGGATCACCGTGCAGGTCCCGCCGGACGAGCTGCCGGAGCTGTGGCTGACCGACCTGGACGTGCACGTCGAGGCACGCGTCGCCGTGCCGGGTACGTCCGCTCCGATGGCCCGGCTGTTGTCGCTTGACGCGCTGGGCGGGCTGCCGGCCGGCCCCGGTCGGGTACGGATCGAGCTGACCGGGGACCGCTGGCTGGCCGGCACCCACCTGCTGGACGGCACGACCGGCGCGCTGGAGTTGGTCGCCGACACCGCCGGCCGCGCGCCGACCGCCACCCTCACCGCGGCCGGGCTCTCCGCCCTGGCGTACGGGGTGCTGGATCCGGCCGAGCTGCCGTTGCGGGGGTTGGGCGAGGTGCCGGTGGACGCCGCCGCGGAGCTGCGGGACGTCTTTCCCCGCCGGGTGCCGTACGTCTTCGCCGACTTCTGAGCCTTCCTCACAACTGGGTTTGTCGTCCCGGCGGCCGTGGGTACGGTCCCGCGAATGCCGGAGTGGTTACAGGCGGGTGGGTGGGGGCTGCTGGCCGGGTCGGCCCTGCTGGTCGGGGCGGCGGTCGGTTGGTTCGCCCGGGTGCCGCAGCGCGTCATCGCGTCGATCATGGCGTTCGGGGCGGGTGTGCTGCTCTCCGCCGTGTCGTTCGAGTTGATCGCCGAGGCGCACGCGCAGGGCGGGCTGCTGCCCACGGCGCTCGGCGCGGGCGGCGGTGCGGTCGTCTACACCCTGGCCAACGTGGCCCTCGCCCGGCACGGCGCGCGGCACCGGAAGCGCTCCGGCGACCAGCAGCCCTCCGAGGGTGAGCAGCCCGGCTCGGGGTCGGCGATCGCGGTGGGCGCGCTCCTGGACGGCGTACCGGAGTCCGTGGTGATCGGCGCGAGCCTGCTCGGCGGGGGCACGGTCAGCCTGGTCACGGTGGCGGCGGTCTTCCTCAGCAACGTGCCGGAGGGCCTGTCCAGCGCGGCCGGCATGCGCCAGGCCGGCCGGTCCCGGCGGTACGTCTTCCTGCTCTGGATCGGCATCGCGCTGATCAGTGGTGCGGCCGCACTGCTCGGCAACACGGTGCTGGGTGGGGCACCGCCGGAGGTGCTGGCCGGAATCACGGCGCTGGCCGCCGGGGCGATCCTCGCCATGATCACCGACACCATGGTCCCGGAGGCGTTCGAGAACGCCCATCTGCTCGTCGGTCTCATCACTGTCGCCGGCTTCCTGACCGCCTTCGCCCTCTCCCACGCCTGAGCGCCCACCCCGGCCCGGGCTGGCCAGCTCGGGTGAAACAGGCCTTAGCATCACGGGGTGCGCATGACGTCGGTTGCCGCCCTCCTCGTCCTCGGTGTCGCCGCGGCGACCCTGCCCGCCTGTGCGGCCGACGACCCGACCCCGGCCTTCCAGCCCGGCGCGTCCGCCGCGCCGGTGGCCCCGCCGACGAGTGCCCAGGCCGAGGCACCGCAGACCCGCGACGGTCTCGGCGGCCCGGGGGCCAGCGCGAGCCCGAAGCCCGCCGGAAAGGTGCTCGCGGCCGGCAACCCGAACGGCAGGGCCACCGTGCCGGGCGAGGCGCGGGCGGTGGACACCTCGAAGCCGACCCGGACCATCGGCACCGGCACCCCGGCGAGCTGCACCTCCGCGGCGGTCGTGCAGGCCGTCGCGGCCGGCGGTGTCATCACGTTCAACTGCGGGCCCGCCCCGGTGACGATCAAGATGACCGCCACCGCGAAGGTCCGCAACGCCAACGGGCCGAAGGTCGTGCTGGACGGCGGCGGCACTGTCACCCTGAGCGGTCAGGGGCAGCGCCGCATCCTCTACCTGAACACCTGCGACGAGGCCCAGGGCTTCACCACCTCGCACTGCCAGAACCAGGACCACCCGCAGCTCACCGTGCAGAACCTGACCTTCGCCGACGGCAACTCCACGGGCGAGAAGGCCGAGGGTGGTGGCGGTGGTGCCATCTTCGTACGCGGCGGGCGGTTCAAGGTGGTCAACTCGCGCTTCGTCCGCAACCGCTGCGACCGCACCGGCCCCGACCTGGGCGGCGCGGCGATCCGGGTGCTGAGCCAGTATGAGAACAAGCCCGTGTACGTGGTGAGCAGCACCTTCGGCGGCGCAGCCGGCCAGGGCGGCTCCTGCTCCAACGGGGGCGCGCTGAGCAGCATCGGCGTCTCCTGGGTCGTGCTGAACAGCGTGCTCAGCCACAACGAGGCGATCGGCAGCGGTGCCAACCCGGCCAAGTCCGGCACGCCCGGCGGCGGCAGCGGCGGCGCCATCTACTGCGACGGCAACGAGTTCACCGTGCGGATCGCCGGCACGATCATCGAGAGCAACCGGGCGAACGAGGGCGGCGGCGCGGTCTTCTTCGTCAGCAACAACCGCACCGGCACGATGCGGATCGAAAACTCGACCCTGCGCCGCAACCCCAGCGGCAAGTTCGAGACCCGAGGCTTCCCCGGCATCTTCTTCCTGGGCGCCCAGAACCCCACGGTCACCGGTTCCAAGCTCAGCTGATCGGAGGTCAGTAGGGGTTTCCCTGGCCCGGAGGGCGGGCCTGGATGAGGGCGGCGGGGCGGCCGGGCAGGTTCGGCGCGCCGGACATCGGTGGGCTTGCCGTGTGGTCGCCGTCGGCCATGCCGGCGAAGAGTTCCCTGAGCGCCGTCAGCGCACTGATCTTGGGTTGCCAACCCAGCTCGGTCTCCGCCCGCTCGCTGGACATCAGCGGGGCGTTCAGGCCCAACTCCACCCAGCCCGCGTCGACCGGCTGCAGCCGCGCCCGCCAGGTCAGCGCCGCCGCCGCCCGCAGCACCGGCGCGGCGACCGGCACCGTCCAACCGTGGAAGTGCCGAGCCACCAGCTCCGGGGTGAGCACCGGGTCCGCGGCGACGTTGAAAGCACCGCGCACATCACTCAAGAGTGCCCGGGTGTACGCATCGGCCACGTCGTCGGCGTGCACCGCCTGCATCCGCAGCCGACGGTTCGTCGGCACCAGCGGGATCCGGCCGAAGCGCAGCAGCCGCACCGGCGCCAGCGGACCCAGGAAGTAGCGGGTGATCTCCGTTCCCGCGGCCCGCTGGAAGATCAACCCGGGTCGCATCCGCACCACCCGCAGCGTCGGGTGATCACGCTCGATCCCGTCCAGCAGCGCCTCGACCTCCGCCTTGTGCTCGCTGTACGACGAGCCGGTCACACCCGTGGTCGGCCACCGCTCGCTGATCGGGTGGTCCTTCGGGCCGGGGGCGTAGGTGCCGACCGACGAGGCGTACACCACCGCCGGCACACCGGCCCGGAGCACCGCGTCGAACACCGCTCGACTGCCCTCGACGTTGGTCCGACGCAGCACCCGCTGGTCGTGACTGGGCTGGATCTGCCAGGCCAGGTGCACCACCGCGTCCGCACCCGCGAACATCTCGGCGAGCTGCCCCGCCGCGCCCGGCGCCCCGATGTCGCAGGAGTGCCACCGCACCTGGTCGTACGGCTCACCGGCATCCGGCGCGGGCAACCGTCGGACCACCCCGACCAGCTCCACGTCCCGCTCCTGACGGAGCCGCCGCAGCACCGCCGTACCGACATTGCCACTCGCCCCCACCACCACGATCCGCATGCTCGACCCCGTACCCGCCCAGCAGCCGCTCAACCGCCCACCCGGTAAGGGCCGCAGGGCTTGGGTGCGGGCAGGACCCGTCGACACCGCTCGGGCACGTCCGGATTTCCCGGGCACAATTGGGCTGTGGAACGTCACGAGTTCGGTGCCGCGGTGCGCCAGTTGCGGGAGAGCACGCCGCCTGCGGCTGTCGGGCTGCCGATCGGCCGTCGGCGGGTGCGGGGGTTGCGCCGGGAGGAGCTCGGCGAGCTGGCGGGGATGTCCGCGGACTACGTACGCCGGCTGGAGCAGGGGCGCAGCCACCCGTCCGCCGGGGTGGTGAACGCCATCGCCCGGGCGCTACGGATCGGGCGGGCGGAGTACGAGCGGCTCTGCGCGCTGGCCGGGTACGCCGCCGCGGACGGCCAGGTGCCGAACGAGATCGGTCCGGGCGCGATGCGGCTGCTGGAACGGTTCACGGACACTCCGATGTTCGTTTCCGACGCGGCGATGAACCTCGTCGCCGTGAACAGCGCGTTCATGGCTCTGGGGCACTGGGAACTCACCGGGCAACCCTGGGAGTGGAACATCGCGTGGCGTACGTTCTGCGATCCGTTCAACGGCTTCAAGCAGTCCACCATTGACGCGACCGATCACGAATCGATCCTCGCTGCCCGGCTGAAGAGCGCGCTGTTGCGCTACCCCGCCGACGCGTCGCTCGCCACGCTGGTGGACGAGATGCGAAGCCGAAGCCGCCTGTTCGACACCCTGTGGCGCGCGCCACGACCGGTGGCGGCCTACGAGAGCAGTGCCGCGTTCATTCATCCGGACGGCGGCGCCGTCACGCTCGTCGGCAGCCTGCTCGCCATCCCGGGCGACGATCTGGCGGCTCTGCTGCTCACCGCGGCTCCCGGCTCGGCCGATGCGGCGCGTCTCGCGGAGATCGTCGGCGTCGCCGGGGCACCGACAGTCATCAAGGTGGGCCAGCCCGGCCCAGGTTAACCGCACCAAATCCTGTGAAGGTAAGTGACGTCTCCAGCGAACGCGGATCCAGTCGCTGCCTCCGGGCGGCTCCGGTGAGGCGGGGCTGGATGCCTTCGCAACTCGAAGCAGACCGCAGGGAGCATCCCTGCGTCGCAAGCGCTTCGAGTGCGGAGTCCATCGACGGCGCTCACCGAGGCAGGTTCAGCGATGAAGGCAGTACGTTTCCACGAGTTCGGCGGTCCTGAGGTCCTCCGCTACGAGGACGTCGAGCAGCCCACCCCCGGCGCCGGGCAGGTCCGGATCCGCGTCGCCGCGACGTCGTTCAACGGCGTCGACGGCAACATCCGCGCAGGCTACATGCAGGGCCCGATCCCGGTGGAGCTGCCGCACACTCCCGGTCTCGATGTCGCCGGCACTGTCGACGCGCTCGGTGACGGCGTGGACGACGTCGCGGTCGGCGACCGTGTCGTCGGCTTCCTGCCGATGACGGGGACCGGGGCGGCCGCGGAATATGTGATCGCGCCGGCGGAGATCCTGACGGGGGCACCCAGGAACATCCCGTTGGCCGACGCGGCGGCGTTCCCGCTGGTGGGCCTGACCGCGTGGCAGGCGCTGTTCGACCACGGCAAGCTGACCGCCGGCCAGCGGGTGCTGATCAACGGCGCCGGCGGAGCGGTCGGCGGATACGCGGTGCAGTTGGCCAAGGAGGTCCGCGCCCACGTGATCGCCACGGCCAGCCCACGCAGCGCCGAGCGGGTCAAGGCTGCCGGCGCCGACGAGGTGATCGACCACACCACCACCGACGTGACCGCGGCGGTGACCGAGCCGGTCGACCTCGTACTCAATCTCGCGCCCGTCTCCCCGGAACAGCTGGCCGCGCTGGTCACGCTGATCCGCGACGGCGGCACCCTGGTCAACACCACAGTCTGGATGCCCGCTCCCTCGGACGAGGCGCGCGATGTGCGGGGCATCGACCTGTTCGTCCGCAGCGACGCCGACCAACTCGCCGACCTGGCCGCTCGGATCAGCACCGGAGAGTTGGTCGTCGACGTCGCCCAGCGGGTGGCGCTGGCCGACCTGCCCACACTCCACGCCCGGGCCGGCGCGGGCGAGTTGCCGGGCAAGACCGTCGTCCTCGCGCCCACGGCCTGACACCCGATGACCGACAGCCGCACCAACCCGTCAGGCACTCCGGCCATACCGCTGCTCATCAGCCGGACCGACCGCGCGGTTTCGATCACGGTCCAGCAACGCACCCGGGTGGCGCCCGCCACAGCGTTCCGGGTGATCGCGCCGATCGACCTGCCCAGCGTCTTCCACCGGGTCGGGCCGTTCCCCGGCGTCAAGGGCGTGGCCAACCAGACGGAGACCTGGGATCACGTCGGCCCCACCCGTAACCCGCAGTTCGAGGACGGGTCACAGGCCAGCGAGCAGTTGACCGAGTACACGGAGGGTTCGATCTTCGCGTACCAGCTGACCGGGTTCACGAACGTCCTCTCCCGCCTTGCGTCCGGAGTGCGGGGCGAGTTCAACTTCAACCCCGACGGGGACGGCACCCTCATCCGCTGGACCTACGAGTTCAAGCCGCTCCCCGGCCGGCGCCCCATCCTCGCCGGCCCCTTCGCCCCCTGTGGCACCGCTACCTGGCGGCTGCCCTGGACCGGTGCGTGCAGGTGGCCGAGGCGCAGGAGCCGCGGCTGTAGCAGTCCCGGCCAGCCACCGGAAAGCACGCGACGTGACGGTGCTTTCCATGAGGATCAACAAGCAGCCCGTCGAGCTGCCTCCGGGGGACGCGTCGTCGCCCGGCCGATCGAACCAACCGACAGCACACTCCAGGAGACGATTTCCATGATTCCCGACGACGATCCCACTCGCTCGCTGACCGTGGCGAATCCCGACGATCCCGACACGACCCATATCTCCCTGGCGGGAGACAACTACGGCATGTTGATCACGGGCGAGCAGACCAACGGCGCGTACTGCCTGATCGACATGCGCATCCCCGACGGCGGCGGCCCGCCACCGCACCGGCACGACTTCGAGGAGATGTTCACGATCATCGAGGGCGAGATCGAGTTCACCTTCCGCGGCGAGAAGCACCTCGTGCGGGCCGGCTCCACGATCAACATTCCGGCCAACGCACCGCACAACTTCCGCAACAACTCCGGTGCGCCGGCCCACATGCTCTGCATGTGCACCCCGGCCGGGCAGGACGAGTACTTCACCCGCATCGGTGACGTAGTCGCAAGCAAGGACGCACCACCGCCGCAGCTCTCCCCGGACGAACTCGCCGAACGCCGCCGCCGCGCCACCGAACTGGCCTCGACCTACCGCAGCGAGTTCCTGTGACCAGCCGACCGCTGGCGCTCTGACGATATCGAGCCCGAGCAGCAGCAGCCGTCGGACTGACTGCGGAAGGGGTCCGAGCCGCAGGTGCGGTTGGGACCCCTCGCCGGCTGGTCGAACCGTTGGTGGGCCGCCTGGGACTCGAACCCAGAACCTAAGGATTAAAAGTGGCCAGGGAACGACAAAACGCTATGAAGTCTTTTTGCCGTCGTGACCTTGGCTTGCCGTCCGAGCAACGGCAGTGCTGTCCCGTTGTGTCCGCGCTGGTCCAGGGCCTGGTTGCGGTGTACGACGCGACGGTGTGCGGCCCGCCTCGTGGTGATGTCCGGGGGTTGCGTGATGAGTCCGTCCTGGGTTGGGGACGTCCGAGCACCCGGGGAGCGGCCCATCGGTGATACGACACGGTTCCGCCCGTCTCCTTGAGCCGATCGTCTACCCCTGCGGCGAGCCCAAGGGGGTCGACAGGACTGGGTAGAAATTGGGGCGCGGCGTTGATCTTCGCTGGCCATACTGGTGCCCATGAAGCTTGCTGAGGCCCTGGCGCTGCGCGCGGACGCGGCGCGACGCGCCGAACAACTCCGTGCCCGCATCACGGCCAGTGCCCGCTACCAGGAGGGCGAGGCACCCGCGGAAGACGCCTCGGCTCTCCTGACTGAGGTGGGCGAGGCCCTCGGTGAGCTGGAGTCGCTGATCCGGCGAATCAATCGCACCAACGCCGCCACCACCGTCGATGGCGCCACGCTTACTGACGCGCTGGCGCGTCGCGACGTGCTCCGTCTGCGGCACAGCGTGGTCAACTCGGCGGCGGACGCCGCCGCGGGTGAGGGCCAGCGCGGATATCGGCAGCTGCGGTCGGAGTTGAAGATGATCCCGGCGCTGCCGGTGGCCGAGCTGCGCCGGCAGGCTGACGACTTCGCCCGGCAGTTGCGCGAGATCGACACGCTGATCCAGCGGACGAACTGGGAGGTCGAGCTGCTGGACTAAGGGGGTTGCGGAGCAGGTAGCCGACGTGGAGGCGTGCACGAACCCGCGAGCCGGCGGGTATTCCGGCTCACTTCTGGCGCGCCGAGGGTAGGCGCTGGGGTTCGATTCCCCGGCACACATCGCATGCCCAGCACAGCACACAGGTGACGGCGCACAGGGCACGGCACACGACCGGGTGCAGATCCACGACGGCGAGGGTGGGACAGGGGAATTCCGCAACCCTTGTGTAGCAGCGCTTGAGGTTTGCAACTGACCGCTGTCGATTGCGGCGCTGTTCGTCGACCGAAGACGTACCCGGGCATCCGCTACGGTGCGGTCACCGACGAGGCGACCTGACGGAGGTAGCTGCCGTAGTCGAAGAGGATCCAGCGCATCAAATCTAGGAGTCGCCGTCTTGTGGAACCCGGTACCACTTGATTCCGCGCTTTACCAAGGCCCGTCGCAGGTCACGCCGGCCAGGGTCATCGGAAAGCTTGAGGTCCTGCCCCTAGACGAGCTGTCGTGGGAGGACTTCGAGCGCATCCAATGGCGCATCCTGCGCGACGTGGAGGGGCTGCGTTACGCCCAGATCTACGGCGAGCGCGGTCAGGCACAAGAGGGCCTGGACGTTGTCGCGCTGGCGCCGGACGGCGGCGGTGTCGGCCTGCAGAGCAAGAAGTACAAGCGCTTTGGCCCGGCCGACCTCAAAGCCGCCGTGAAGAAGTTCCGGGACACCGAGCGACCCTTCACGATCGACCGCCTGATCATCGGCGTCAGTATCGATGTCAAGAGCAAGACCGTGCCGCCGGTGCTGGCCGATCTCCGCAAGCATCTCCGTCCCATCGAGCTGGACCTGTGGGACCGACAAGAGTTTTCGCTGCTGCTTCGCACGCGCCCGGACATCGTCGTCGAGTTCTTTGGTGAGGAGACGGCTCGGGCGTTCTGTCTTCCGTTTGAGTTGGAGTCCGTGGTGGTGCCGTCCGTGGAGACGGTCGCTATCCGTGAAGCCCTGGCGAGGACGCCGGAGGAGACGACCGGCGCGGCCGACCTGCTACGGGAGGCGCGAGCGCTACCCGACGACCCTGAGCGGGCGCTGGGCCTGCTTGAGGAGGCGCAAGGGAAACTGCGTGCGACGCCGTTCGGCGCCTACGCCGCACTGTACGACGCGGAGCGAGGCCGGCTACTCGCGCGTGTCGGCCGCGCCGATGAGGCAGCGCGCCAGTGCCTCGACGAGTTCTGGGCGGCGCTCGATCTCGGGCTGACTTCCACCGCCGATGTCGCCCACCGGCGACTGCGCGAACTCGTCAGTGCTGGCGCGCCACCGTGGTTTACGCAGGTGGCCGGCGCGGCGTCGAACCTCTACTTCAACCCACTCGGTGCTGTGAACGACGTCGCGGGTGTCGGAGAGGATATCGATAGGGCGCGCCTCGCGGCCCTCGCGGGGGAGGTCGCCCTCGCGAATGACGACTCGGCCGCGCTCTCATCGCTGAGCGACACGATCGCGGCCGCGATCGAGGGCGATTTCCGGGACCCCGTTCTCCGGACGCGGCTGCGCCTACTCGCCGCCGAGGCGACCGGCGACTGGACGGCGATTCTCACCGACGCACGAACGCTCAAGTTGGGGTACGACCTGCTCGCCTTGGTGACGGCCCGTTATGCACGGCATCGGGCGCTGCACCAGGAGTTCAAGGAGGCCGAGGCACTGTGGGACGACGCCACCGGCGACGCCTCCCTGGCGCGGCGCTGGGCCGACGCGACGACCTGGACGCTCAGCCGCCGGACTTTCCGCGAGTACTGGAATCCCTTCACCTCGGACGAGTTGCTGCCGCTGCAGAAGGCCCTACGTGAGCTGGGAACTTCCCCGCGGATCCTCTCGATCGCCGAGTCGGCCTACGAGTCGGCGCTGGAGGCGCTGCGGGTCGATCGATTGCGCCCGGCGACGATCTCCGCCCAGCGAGCCCTGCGGGACGCCGTCTCGGCTGGTGATTGGGCGGGCGAACGCGACGCGAGGCGGGTCTTGGCGGCCGCGCTGGCAAAGGCGGACGAACCCGGCCTCGCGGCACGGCACCTCGCACGGGCGGGTGCTGCAAAGGAGATCAAAGAGCTGGGCAAACAGTTCGCCGACAGGTTCATTGACGTCACGCCGGAGCTGTCGGCGCTGAACTATTGGACGGTCGGCACGGCATTTCGGCTGATCGAGCAGCAGGCCGACTTGGTGCCGGACGACCTGGTGGAGGTTATCTCCGACCGAATCCTGATCGAGATCGCCGCTGCCGAGGCGTACGAGCTGCCGGACATCCGCATGCTCGCGGTGTCGCGCTACAACGGGGCGGTCGGCGCGCTAGCCGGCCTCGCGCATCGGCTCGCGCCCGAGCACGCCGATAAGGCGCTCGCGCACTTCGAGCGGCAGCCGCCCTTGGACGACGAGCATTACCGGTTTCACGACGAGAATGAGGCCGTCGCAGTAGCCCGTATCGCCCTCGCCCAGCCGCAACTCGCGAAACGTGCCTGCTCCCACCTGGTAAACCTGCTCGCCCGGTCGCAATCTGCGCGTAAACCGGTTGTGCAGAAAGCCGTGGACCGGTTCATCGACGTCACGCGGCCGCTCCTCGCGGAGCTCGCGGCGAAGGGCAACCACTGGGCGCGGGAGACGCTGGCGTTCCACGACACCGAGAGTGTGTCGCCGGAGCAAGCCGAGGCGGCCTTGGCCAGGCTCACGACCCCGCTCGTCCACGAACCGGGTGTTTTCACCGAAGGAACCGGCGCCGTCGGGGATTCGCTGCTCGTGCGGGGTCTGCCGGGCGACCTGCTCGGTTCGGCCGTGTCGGAACTGCTGCAGAGGGCAGACGACACACACGTAGGCGCCGCCGATCGGGGGGACTACCTCATCGCGGCCGCCAATCTCGCCCCGCAGCTGTCCGCGGAGGATCGTGGCGAGCATTTCGCGGCGGCGATGCGCATCGCCTCGGAACCGCAGCCGTCGCTGCACGACGAGTTGGAGCGGGGTTTCGCTCACCGCCTCGGCGGCATGCGGGTGGTCCGCAACGATATGGACAGCCGCGAGCGGGCGCTCTTTCTCGCCGCGTGCATGGCTGGCGACGACGGGCAGCGGACGGCGGTGCGCGACCATGCCTACGAGTTGCTCGTCAACGGCGGCGGCGAGTCCGGCTACTGGGTCACGCGAGCGCTCCAGCAGTTGGGCGACGCGATGCGCGAGGACGTCGGCTATCTGCTGATCCAAGGGTGGGCGCTGAGGTCGTTCGCCGCCATTCTCTGGGCCAGGCACGGGACGCCCGTCCAGGCCGGGATGCGGCTTGCGACCGATTCCGACGTCAGGGTACGGCGGGCCTTGGCTGAGGCGCTCGGCGGTGTGGAGACAGACGAGGTCCGGCGGTCCGTTCACGATCGTCTCGCGCAGGATCCGAATCACAGCGTGCGAAGCGTGTTGGCCTGACGGGCGGCCTTCCGGCGTACGCCAAACGGGTACCGCTGTCAGGGGCGCCAGGAGGCAGGAAGCACTTCAAATCTCGGCTACGGCGCGTCTACCGGATAACCGATTATGGTGAGGCCCTCGCGGCGCAGAGCAAGCAGAAGGCAACCGGCCCCTTGGGCCAGGGGCGGTGGCTCGGGGCGGTGCCGCGTCGAGGCGTGCGTGCCGCTCCCGCGACAGCCGCATCCGCCCCGAAAAGTCTCGGCGTCGCTGTCCCGGTCAGCCAGCGTCTTCAGGTCGGACCGCCGATCTGGTCGTCCATGACTGCGCCCGCTGCGGCCCCGACCGGTGAACACGTCGCACAGTTGGTCCGTTGGCGCCCTACAGAGCATCCTACGATCCGCTGTCGTGGCTGGAGCTGTGAAGTCTAATGTGCAGGGTAGGGATCGAAAGTCCCGGCGCGGTGCGGCAAGGAAGTACCTGGAGTGGGCTGGTGCGGAGCTGGATATGTCCCTGGCCGATATCGCGCGGCTGACCGGGTACAGCCCGAGCGCGGTCCATGATTATCGGGTCGGGCGACGAGTGCCGTCGTGGAACTTCCTACTGGACCTGATCGACAAGATCCCCCTTGCTGATCCCGATTTTAAGCAAATCGGCCCAATAATCGGTATACCTCGATCAGGCGTGGCTGAACTCTCCCGGTTTCGCCAGGAGCCGCCATCCATCTTTCTTGCCGCAGTTCGGGTGGCAGTTCGGCGGACGCGAGACCAGTTCGCGGCCAAGCTTGGTGTGAGTGTGCAGAGGGTCCAGGATGTGGAGCGTGGCCTTATTCCGGATCGGGATTATCTCCTGCGTGTCGCCCGGACCTTCCTGCCGTCTACCACGACCGTCGACGACATCATCGCCGCCTTCCCGACCCTACGTCCCTCCAAAGACGAGCTGAAAATTCGTAGTACACTTGATCGAATTCGGCTGTACCCAGATTCGGACCCACACCGTCGTCGACTCGAAAACGCTTTGGCGATCGAACTCAAGCCAATCGCCGAAAAGATTGCCACGAGTGCGGCTTGGAAGATGAATCGTCCAGAATACGCCGAAGAAGTGTGGGGTGAGGCTGTCGCTCTGGCGATCAAATACCAAGACCCGAGGCGCGGACTATTCCTCTCGTATCTCAGATCTCGTATCGCCGGGCTGTTGCACGGTCTCGTTAGAGCGGATCTTCAGACCGGGACCCGAACCGTGCTGCAGGACTACGGCTCAGCTGTTCGTGAAGCAGGGGACTCTCTGTACGCACAACTCGGGAGGTCGCCCCGTGAGGAGGAAATCGCCAGACACCTTGATGTTCCCGTTCACAAAGTAGCCGAAGTGCGTCGCGCGAACACTGCCTGCGCTCATGTAAGCATCGATCACCCCGATTTCTTGGAGCAGCAGGGTGTGGGCATCGAATACGCTGCGGGCGACACGGCTGCAAGCGATTACTCAAGACGATTGCAAGCTATGCCCAGCGAGTGGCGTGAAATCATCTATTTGCGCTTTCATGACCATCTCCCGATTTCGGATATCGCACACATGACCCAATCTGCCGAAAGCGCCGTAATCGAGACGATAGACCTCGCGCTACTTATGCTTCGCGGTAAGAGCGTCGAATAACTCTCATGCGCTCGTCCTGCGCGCCTCAGCATCAGTCCCGACGGGACCCACCCGGCCACCCCGATTCGCGACTGCCGGTGATCGTCCAGTGGACAAGCTCCTGGCTTGCCTCGCTCGTCTGCGCCGGCAGTTGCGCCGCGTGCTGCGGTGCCTGCGGGTGGCGTTCCGTCCTAAGCCACCAGTATCCAGAACGCCGACGCTGGTCAGGAGCGTGAACGCGTCGGGAGCGGGCAACGGCGGCGGCGTCGTTGCCCCTTCGCTCGTTTCGTCTCGATCACCGCGGTCACTCGCTGCGATTCCTGTTCCTGCCGTACGGCGGGGTTCCTCGGAGGAACTACCTGGATTCAAGCGCGTCGTGGGGCCGAGCTAAACGATCCTGCGCCCTCAGGCGGTCATCCCAACTCGCGGGCTTCTACTCAGGCGGGACGATGGTCGAGGCCATAGTTGTTCCACCACGACGGTCGGTGCCTTCGAAGGGCTCCTGCGACTCGGGTCAGTAGCAGCCAGTTACCGTTCAGTGTCAGTGCCGCGTCCTCCGGCCTGCTGGCGAGCAGCCGGTCGACGGCCGAGACCATGTCGGGGACCGCCCTGCCGGACGTGTCGTCCTTGTGCATGTGGAAGACGATGTTGACGTACGTGTCGGGTTCCCATTCCCATTGGGAGCCGTCGTCGTCCTCGGCGTCGTAGTAACCGTTTCTGCCCGCATAGATGCTGACGGTGTATCCGGACTCGTCACCGAGGTCAGCGCCGAGTAGTCGGGGGTATCCGGGCAGAGTTGACTCCTCGACGTTCCCGGGAGCCACGATTTCGGCCACGTGTTCCAGCGGGATGTCGCCCGCCAGCGTCAGTCGGTACTCGATACCCACGTGCTGCCTGCCTTCTCAGTCTCGTCGGACGATCTGAATGATCTCACCGCTGCGGGTCAGCGCTGTGAGTTCTTTCAGGTGGTGGATGGGCCAGTCGTCGAACTGCTTCTGCAGGGTGCCGAGGTCGCCACGCCAGTCCCGCAGGTTGAGCATGATCCGTTGGGTCTGCTGGCTCGCCACCTTTCCCGAGACTTCCGTCCAGACGCCGCGTGCGGCTTTGGCGGGGGTCGGTGAGTAGCAGTCGAAGACATGGCCTTCGATCAGGTAGTCCGGGTCCTTGTCCGGCTTCCCGGCGTCGCCCGTGTTCCGCCGCGCCTCGGCGAGCTCCTGCCTGGTCGGGTTCTGGTGCAAGCGGTAACCCTTGCCGGCGACCGTGTCGGCACACGCGTTCTCCAACTCCAACGCACGCTGCACCCTCTGATCCGCCCGGGGCGGGATCCTGGTTCGGGGCCCGGTAGGTGATCCGCCGAGGACGCCGGTGGGATGCCGGCTCCAGGGGGTGTGGTTGCGGTTACCCGAGGCACCGCTGCCGGAGGCGGGAGGCGGCGGGTTCGGATTGCTGGTGGCAAGAGGGGGCGGGCTGGCCGGTCTGGGACTGCCAGCCCCGATCAGTTTCCCGAGGACCCGATATGCCGTGCTTCAGTGATCGCGGCTTCGATGAGCTGCCGAGTGGTGCTGGTGCGCTGGACTACCAGTACCAGGACCTGCTTGATGCTTTCCAGCGCCTGTAGCAGGGGCCCGGGCTGCCCGCCCTGCAGGATCATGGTGACAAGCCGCTGTGCCTCACCAACCTGAGCGATCGTCGCTGCCGTCGCGTCTCGGGTGCTGTCTACCGCCGCGTGGACGGGTGTCAGCCCGGAGATCGTCTCCTGCGGAGTCGCTTCGTGCGGAACGGCCGCGGTTGCCTTCGTCGCCTCACCGATCGAACCGCCGAGGCTGCCCAGGCCACCTTGAATATCGGTGATCGCACTCCGCACTCGCGTTACGCCCACCGCCACCGCGGCGAAGCCAGCGCCCGCGGCCCGCAGGGCCACCTCCTGTGCCTGACTGTCGGCCGCGGCTGCCAGTCCCTGCGCGCGCTCGACGCCCGTCGCCAGTGCCCGGAGTTCAGCGGTGATCTTCTCGATGTGCGACACGTGGTCGATTCCCCAATCGAAGACTGTGATGATGTCCGGTAGCCGAAACTACCGGGGTATCTGGGAGGCCCACCAGGCATCGGCAGTCGAAGACCTGGGCCCGGAGCATGACGTGGATTGGCGGTGGAACCACCACCTACTTGTGTACTCACGGAAGTGAGCCCCAACGTGACGCCGGAAACGGGTGGACGTCCAATCAGTTGGGCGCGGCTGGGTGTAGGCCGTGGTGGAGCGCCGCGAGGACGGCTCGGCAACTATCGTCGGCTGAGGCGAAAGAGTTCACTCGCTGCGTTGGCAGCCCTGGCCAATCAGGCCCGACCCGCATCTCCTCCGCGAACGTCCGTAGGTACCCCAGGTATCGCGGACTTACGGGCTGAACTTTTTCGAGGCGTGGCAGGGCGACCCCGAGCGCATCTTCGGCGCCAAGTTCAACCGCCGTGCACGGCTGGGTTTCCTGAAGCGCGCGGACGGCGTTGGCGAGAAGTTCCCGCAGGTCGCCGAGTTTCGTGTGATGTCCTCCGGCGTGTGCGAGAGCAGAGGCGTAGACGGTCTTTGGCCCTCGATCAACGAGATGCACGCTGGTTTGCTTTTCGCTGCCCCGCCGCAGGCTGTCGATCCGACCGATCATCGCTCTCACCAGCGCTATGGCCACCTCTGTCCCGCTGCTGCTGGTGACCCAGGGGCCGAACTGTTCGGGAGCGGTAATCGGCGTGAGGTGCTGCCAAAGCGGCTCAGCGACGTGTGTGTCGATGTCTGCGGAGTTGAGTGCCTCGTGAAGGTGGCGGACAAGTGTTGTCTTGCCGCTGCCGTCGATGCCGTCGACGAAGAGGATCATCGCTGTGAGAGCTCTTCGGCGAGTCGCTGTGATTCCATGAGCACGCTGGGAACGCGCGCGGCGAGCTGTTCTGCCTGGCCGATGTTGCCCGCGCCAGCGCGTCGGTAGGCGTTGTAGTCGTGCAGCAACGCGCGGAGCTGATCACCGGGCCAGTCATGCAGGGCGTCTGCGACGTCGGGAAGTCGCAGGGGCGCATCCGGGCGCCGGTGTGTCACAAGCAGCCGGGCGGCGCTTGAGAGTACGGACAGCACCCGGCGCGCCGCGTCCTCGCGCTCCGGAACACTGTCGCGGCTCCTGCTGAGACGTAGGAGAGCAAATTTGTGCAGCACACCGATGTCACCGGCGAGGTCGGTTTCTTCCGGTAATGCGTGAGTAGGCGCGGTGCCCGCGATCACGGCGGTGTCGATTCCGACACGACGCAGTACGGCGCGCATCTTCATGTCGTACAGGTCGCCAAGGCGACGTGCGTCGCGCCCCTTGTCGTCAGCAAGGTGCAGTGATGCCCGCAGGCCAAGGCGGTGGGCGGCTCGGGTGACGGTTCCCTCGAGCTCGGTTGTCGCGCTCGATGCACCGGGCAGGTTCCAGGCGATGAAGTCGACGTCGCTCCACCCGTCGACGAAGTCGCCACGTGCGGCAGATCCGCACAGCCCGACTCCGGCTTCCGGATGCTCGGCGACGGCCGCTTGTGCCCCCGCTGCCACCTCCGCGATCAGGCGACTGAGGTCCTTGCTGAAAGGTAGAGGCCGTGCGGAACGCCAGGCGATGATGGCGAGGGCGCGGTCCAGTATCTGCTGGAATTGCGGATGACTGGCAGCCTGGCGGGCGGAGTCGGCGTCGAGCCAGCGGGCTTCCACGAAGCCTTCGTCTCGGTTCGGGGTTGTTGCCGTGGATGACGCCCTGAAGAGGAACCAGTCGACCGTTTTTGCGGCGGTTGTGCCGTCGTTGTCGACGAAGGTGTAGCCCTCCTGTCCGAGGTAGGCGCTGTAGTGCGTGTCGGTCAAGCCAGCTTCCTCGGTCACCTCCCGCGTGGCTGCCTGTAGCGGGGCCTCGCCCGGCTCCAGGCGACCCTTCGGGGCCACGGTCTGTCGTTCGCCGGTCTTCCGAATCTGGTCGAGGAGCAGGACGGACGGGGCGTTCAGGTCATCGGTCGTGACGACGGCGCCGGCCGAGGAGTAGCGACGGATCATGAGGGGATGCCTCCCGGGGGTGTCTGGATGGTCTCGAGCGCGCCACGTAAACGAGCCCTGAAGCTGGTGATGTCGGCGCTGTTGTCGATCCAATGATCGGCAACAGCGCGCCAGGTCGGTAACTGTTCGTGAACTCGCTTGCGGTCGTCCTTGCGACGGACGATCTGTTGCGCCTGCTTGGTGCTCATTCCTCGAGCCGCTGCCAAGCGTCTGATGCGCAGGGCCTGCGGCGCGGTGATGAAAATGATGTCGCATGGTGCTGGCCATGCCCGCTTCAGTTCGGCCGTGAGAGCGGCGTCGATGAAGCTCTCGACTACCAACGGGGCCTCACTGGCAATCGACAGCTCGATGAGCTTCGCGATGAACTCCTCGTACGCGAAGTCTTCGCGCGTTTCCGCGCCTTCGTGGTAGGCCTCCCGGCCCGTGGTGAGTTGCACTAGGATTGTTCGGATCTTGATGCGTCGAGCGCCGAGAGCGCCCAGGTACTCGCCCGCGCTCGATTTTCCGGCCTCGCTGGTGCCCGCGAGGAGGAGCATCGGTGGTGGCGTGGGCAGCATCGGCATCAGGTGCCTCCCGCTATCCGGCGGCTGACCGCCATGACGCTCGCGGGCAGGTCGTGTGGCTTGCCGATGCCGGCACGGACGATCGGAACGGCGCTCAGCGCCTCGATCATCTTCTCATCCCGGCTGGCTCCGCAGAGATTGCGGCCGATGCTGACGTCGTCGGGTGAGTCGAAAATCGAGACGTGGTCAAGCCTTGGGTTGCGGAGCTTGGCCTCGTGGTCGGTCACCGCGGCGCGTAGCAGGTCGCGGCCCGCTGGGGCGGGCGCCTCCCGCAGTTCGCCCGCCGGCAGTCCGTGGTCCGGGATGACGATGAGGCTCAACGGCACAGGCCGGTGCTCGGCTAGCGCCCCGGCGGGCAGATCCACCGGGTAGAGAAGCCGCTCTGCGGCCCCAGGGACCAGCAGTGCCGCCATGTCGGCTCGGAGGTGCCAGGGCATGGTCGGCATCGGCACGATGCACGGCTGGTCGTGGCGGACGACGGTGAATGCGAATTCGTCGACAAGTAGGCTTCCGCCGCGCGCGGCGAGGCCCAGCGCGAGGGAGGTCTTACCCTGCCCGCGACCGCCGTCCAGCACCGCCACGGCCGACTTTCCTTCGTCGGTGGTAATCGCGCTGCCGTGAAGGAGCGCCAGGTCGTCATTGCCCATAACGGCCATGGAACGAGCGGCGGCCTGGAGTATCCCGATCTCGAGCGTGGCCTGGCCACCGGGCAGATTTGCGGCGAGTTCGAGCAGGACTTCGTTTTTGCATGTGTCGACGATCAACCGGGTCCGGTCGCCACCGCACACGTGCATGGACTGGGTTGCCTGCCCGGTCGGGCGTTCCGCGCGGGTGATCCGGGTGACGAAGTGCCGCAGCGACGGCGGTGCCGACTTCGCGACGCGCAGCTCCAGTGAGCGGTTGCCGATGGTCAGGAGACTCATGGCTGCTCCGGGGACTTGCTGAGGACCAGCCACATGGAGTAGCGACGGTGTCTGCTGCGAATCGGGGGCGAAGGTGTCGACAAGACACCAGCTTCGGAGGTCACGATCGCGTGCTGACGAATGCCGCAGGCCGAGGCCAGGAGGTACAGCTCGGTTGCGGTGGTGAGGTGGGCGTAGCCGGGCGCGGCACCGCTGGCCTTGTTGGCCAGATAGATGATGTCGCGCGCGGGCAGTGGCCTAGAGCCAGCACGGCGTTGGCCCTGCCAACGGACGGCGCGTGCGGTCATGTCCAGGACGTTGGCGATGCGGACAAGCCCGAAGCGGCCGGCATAGTGCCAGTTGAACGTCTCTACCAGGACGCGGCCTCCCGGGGCGCACACTCGCCACAGCTCGTGCAGGGTTTCCAGCCGTTCGGCTTCGGTTGCGAGGGCGTTGAAGGAGAAACGCAGGCACCACACCTGGTCGAAGCTGGCCGTAGGTAGCGGCAGTGCGCTCATGCTGCCGTGCACGAATGTGCCGTGCGGGCACGCGACTCGGGCTGCGGTCAGAGCTGCTTCGTTGATGTCGACGCCGACGACGTTGCCGCCGAGCGCGGTGATCGCCCGGGTCACACGACCTGCTCCGCACCCGACATCGAGGATCCGCGCCTCGGTGCCGAGCCCGTGGTAGAGCGCCTCCTCGCATGTACGCAGCGGCGCTGTGTCGTAGAACGAGGTTTCACCCGCGTAGTGCGCCTGATTCAAGGAGCGGATCATCGCCCCGTAGTCGATCTCGGTGATATCGCCATGGGTAGTCGTCATCGCAGGCCCCAACCTCCATCGACGTGCGGCGTGGTGCCGGTATCTCCACACTCACCTTTCGAGTCCTCTGGGTGAACGCCGGGCATGCGGACGAAGTGGTTGTCCGCATCCGCGTGCCCAACGTGTGGGGCTGTCAATCGGCAGCGATTCAGGCGATCCTGGTTGCATCCCGCCAGACGGTGAGCGACCCTATGTGCGATGTCCACGCCGCTCGATTTCGCTTGGTCCGGAGTGGCCTGAGGAGGCGGTGTCATGGGTCAGGCCCCGCGGGCGCTACAGCCATCCTTGTCCGAGCGGCATTTCTTCGGTGCCGAACTCCGACAGCGGCGGGAGCGGGCCGATCTCTCCCAGGCTCGCTTGGGCTCCATGATCCGATTTAGCGCTGATCTGATTCGTCGGGTCGAGACCGCGGACCGATTCCCCTCTCGGGAATTCGTCGAGGCATGTGACAAGGCGCTGGCGGCCGACGGAGCCCTGATTCGACTGCTACCGCTGCTTGAGAAGACGCGGAACGAGGAGGGCCCGCCGCCGGCCGGCCCTGCGGGCGGCACCAAGTTGCTGCCCACCTACTCGGCGCAGCCGTCGGTGATATCTGAGATGGTCGTCCGGGTCCCATTTCAACCGGGGGTCCTTGATCGTGCCGCCCTGGACTGGCTGAATGCCCCATCCGGCCCGCTCCTGTCCCTGCACGCGCGACCCGGCTCGTCTGATCAGGTCTGCGATGAGGACCTCTTTTCCGCTGAGACCGCCCTGGAGATGTTCCGACAGTTGGACCACACGCACGGCGCTGGACGGATCCACGCCCAGGTGCAGCGATACGTCGAGGATGAGCTGAACCGGTTGCTGGCGAACAGTCCCGCCTCGGAAGCGATCGGTCGGCGTCTGTACACGCTGGCGGCTGGCTTCTTCGAGCTGTGCGGCTACCAGGCGGTCGATACCGGTGCCTATGGTCTCGCACAGCGCCGCTACCTACGTGCATTGCGGTTGACGCAGGCCGCCGAGGACCGCCTCTACGGCAGCTACCTGCTGGCTGTGAACATCGGCCACCTCGCGCTGCACTGCGGTCACCCCGAGCCGGCCCTGAGGATGGCGCTCACGGCGGTGCGAGGCGGTGAGGGTCTGGCGACGCCAGCCGTGAAGGCAGGGCTGCACGCCGTGGTGGCACGCTCGCACGCCCGACTCGGACGTGAAGGCGAGTGCCTCAGCCACCTAGACATCGCGGAGAGACATCTGGCCCGCAGCCGGCCTGAGGACGAGCCGACATGGATTAGGTACTTCACGTCGGCGTACCTGGCGGACGAGATGGCCCATTGCTTCCATGACCTGGGCAGACCGCAGCAGACGCAACAGCACCTGGGTGACGCTCTTGCCGCGTTGAGTCCCACGCACGTCCGTCGTCTTGCCATCGACACCGCGCTACTGGCCTCGTCGTTGGCCGCCGCCGGCCGCATTGACGAAGCCTGCGTTGCCGCCCGGGAGGCGGTAGATCATGCGGCGAAGACCGCCTCGCACCGTTGCTTGCAGCGCGTCGTCGAGGTCCAAGCCGACCTAGAGCCCTACCGATGCGAGCCGGAGGTTCGTGAGCTCGGCGAATACGTTCGCCATCAGCTGCCGCTCGCTGCAGTGTGACCGCCTCGACTGGTCACGGCAGCTGCTATCGCTGCGCGGTAGTGGACCAATTCCGCCTCCAGTGCCGCACCCGCCCGCTTGGAAGTTGCCACGTAGTGTCCGATGCCGGGGAGGAGCAGCAGCTCGTGAGGGACAGTGCGAGCCTCCAGTTGATCGGCAAGTTCCCGTACGTCCTCGGCCACGGCCACTTCATCGGCAGTGCCGTGAATGAACAGCACAGGTCGCTGGACGGCGGCGGCATCGACTCGCCCGGCACCGCCGCGAAGCCGCATGGCATGTGCACGTTGGAATCGGGGCACAGTCTTCGTCCACCGGTCAGGATCCACGATCGCTGAAATGGCGGTGGCAGCAGCGAACGGACTATCCTGCGCCACCGCGTGCAGCGCCGTGTATCCGCCAGCGCTGGCACCGCGGATGAAGACCTGTCCTGGGACGGCTTGCCCTGCCGTCAGGAGCTGGTTCGCCACTGCTACGCAGTCATCGACGTCGTCTAAGCCCCACCGGCCATACAGAGATTCCCGGAAGGCTCGGCCGTACCCCGTGCTGCCGAGGTAGTCCACGTCGACGACAGCGAATCCGCGACTGGTGAAGAACTGCGCCTGCCAGTCCAGGCGCAGCAGGCAGGATGCTGTTGGCCCAGGGTGCGCCCGAACGATCACAGGAGCCCGCCACGACGTCGGTGAGCCCGTCGGTGGATACACCAGCGCCAAGACCTCACGGTCATCAGTGACGCGGACCCGCAGCTCAGTCGGCGTCGACACCTGAACCCGGGCAAGCCCGGCGTGCTCCGATCGTGCAAGCACCTCCACCTGCGGGTCGTCACCGGCTAGGTGAACGAGCGCAATCTGGGGCGCCGCCGTTGGTGACGAACCGATCAACGCCACCGTCGTACCAAGCGCGGCCAGGTAGGGCTTGATCGACGTGTACGGCAGATTCACCTGGCGGACGGTGCCGAGAGCGTCGATGACAACGAGTCGGTGTCGCGGCCCCTCCTGGACTGCCACGACGATTCGACCGTCGTCGAGAAATTCGTATGACGCGTAACCCAGCTCCCACGGCTCTGCGGCGCACTCGCCGGCGATGGATGCCACCGCCTCGACCCTGTCTCCATCCCAGCGGAACAGATTCCACCAACCGCTGCGGTCTGACATGAAGTACAACGCGGCATCGGGTCCCCACCGAGGCTCGATCGCTGACTCGTCGGCACCGCCGGCGACCCTGACCGGTGCCTCAATGTGACCGTGCGATGAATAGGGTGCCACCCATACCTCACAGGCATCCCAAGGCATGTCACGCTCGCTCCAAGCAGACCAGGCCAGGGAATTCGTACCTGGCCTTGGTGCGCTCAGGAAACCTCTGCTCGCGACGAGGGTTCTCAGCTGTCGTGCGCCCGTGAGTGGAAGCGCGATCAGCTCGTCGCCGTGGTCCGACTCTCGCACTGCCAGCAACTCGCCGTCGCCGAGCGTCAGATCTCCCAAGGATGCCCGGCTGACCAGGTCGAGCTCCTCGCCTTGACGGCCCTCGTACAGGCCACCTTCGCCGACACACCACAACGACTCCCCGGCGATGGCGAAAGACCCGCCACCATAGGCGTGAACGTTGTTGGTGACGTCGAACCCCGCAGGGCTGGCATCGAACTTGCCCTCGCCAGCCCGCCAGCGCGTCAATGTCGTGACCCCGCCAGCGTCCGGACGGGTTTCCAACCAATAGAGCGTGCCGTCAGAGACCCGAAGCTGGTCGTAGCTGACAGACGCGCTGACAGCGTCGGCCAACGAGACGGCGGCGACCGAATCCGCCACTTGCACGGCCCTCCTCGAACAACTCTGGCATGCCCCGCCCGCCGCCGGACCGGCCGGGGCGAGTGTCCCTCGGACACCGGCGACTCTACGCCGGACTTGCCTGTCCCGACCGCCGGACTTCTTGTGCCGAACTGGCCGCTGGCCGGGTCGTCGCGTCATAGCTCTCTACATGCGGACAACTTCTCTGTCCGCAATTCCGGTATCGACCCGGCTATTCGTTCCGAGCGACCCTTTCGACTGGGAGAGGCCCGCAGGCCGGACCGGCAATGGCTGCCTGCCCAGACAAACGCGAGCTGATCGAAAGGGCTGCGATGCAATTGAAAGAGGAATTGAAGCGTTACGGCTACCGGCAAGAATTGAGCCGTCAACTAAGGTTCCGGGATCTACTTGCCTACGGGTTGGTGTACATGGTGCCGATCGCGCCGATGGCGATCTTCGGCAGCGTCTACGCCGGCTCCGGCGGGATGGTGGCCCTGGCCTACGCGGTCGGTGTGGTGGCGTTGGTGTTCACGGCGTTCTCGTACGCGCAGATGGTGAAGGCGTTCCCGATGTCGGGCAGCGTCTACAACTACGCAGGGCGCGGCATCAGCCCGCCTGTCGGGTTCCTCGCCGGCTGGGTGATCCTCCTCGACTACGTGCTCGTGCCGGGGCTGTTGTACCTGGTGGCGTCGGTGGCGATGCACGCCACGGTCCCGGCGGTGCCGGTGTGGCTGTGGCTGCTCGGGTTCGTCGCGGTCAACACGGTCGTCAACTCGGTCGGCATCCGCATGACCGCAGTGGTTACCCGGGTGATGCTCGTCGGCGAGTTGATCATCTTGGCGGTCTTCGTGGCCGTCGCGGGCTGGGCTCTCGCGACCGGGAAGGGCCGGTTCAGTTGGGAGGCGTTCTACAACTCCGACACGTTCACCTGGTCGGTGGTGGCGGGGGCGGTGTCGCTCGCGGTGCTGTCCTTCCTTGGCTTCGACGGGATCTCCATGCTGGCGGAGGAGACCAAGGGCGGCTCCCGTCAGATCGGCCGCGCGATGGCCGCCGTTCTGGTCTTGGCGGGGGTGCTGTTCGTCGCGCAGACGTGGCTGGCCGCGATGCTCGTCCCCGACCCCGGCAGCCTTCTTGCGGAGGGCGATCCAAACGGCACTGCCTTCTACGACGCCGCCGCCGTGGCCGGTGGGGGTTGGTTGGCGACGATGTGCGCGGTGGCGACGGCGATCGCGTGGGGGTTGCCGAACTCGATGGTCGCGCAGGTCGCGACGTCTCGGCTGTTGTACGCGATGGCCCGTGACCGGCAGTTGCCGGCGTTCCTGGCGAAGGTGTCGATCCGGCGCAACGTGCCGATCAACGCGACGCTGCTCACCGGCGCGGTGTCCCTGGCGCTGGGCCTGTACATGGCCACCCGTGCGGATGGGATCACCCTGCTGTCATCGCTGATCAACTTCGGGGCGATGGTCGCGTTCCTCGTCCTGCACGTCTCGGTCGTGGTGCATTACCTCATCCGGGCGCGCAGCGGGAACTGGTGGGCGCACCTGGTCATGCCCGGCATTGGCTTCGCCATCTTGGTGTGGGTGGTGGTCAACGCCAACATCGCCGCCCAGCGCCTAGGCCTGGCATGGCTCGCCCTCGGCGTCATCGTTCTGGCTGGTCTGTACCTGTCCGGCCGTCGGCCTGCCCTGTCGGGGTTGGCGCCCGCGCAGCCGCAGGCGCGTCACGTGGAGCGGGTGTGACCGGCATGGACAGGTTCACCTACCGGCCCGCCCGCGACGAGCTGGCCTACACCTTCGGCGGTCGGATGCCGGTTGCGCACGTGCGCGGCGGTGACGTGTTCACCGTCGTGACGCAGGACTGCTTCGGTGGCCTCGTGAGGGGGCCGGCGGACCTGCCGTCGCAGGTGTGCCGCATGCCGTACCTCAATCCGGTGTCCGGGCCGTTCTTCGTCGAGGACGCCGAGCCCGGCGACACCCTCGCCGTCCACCTCGCCGCCATCACCCCGGCCCGGGACTGGGGTGTGTCCTCGACGTTTCCGCACTTCGGCGCACTGACCTCTACCTCCCACACCGCTACCCTGCAACCGCCGCTGGAGGAGCGGGTGTGGGTGTACGGCATCGACCGGCGGGCCGGGACCGTACGGTTCGAGGCCACGCGCAGCGACCACACCGTGGACCTGCCGCTGGACCCGATGATCGGCACGATCGGTGTCGCCCCCGGCGGGTTCGAAGCCCGATCCACACTCGTGCCCGACACCCACGGCGGGAACCTCGACACCCCACACCTGCGCGCCGGCACCACCCTCTACCTCGGGGTGAACGTCCACGGGGCGATGCTCGCGCTCGGCGACGGACACGCCCGCCAGGGCGAGGGCGAGGCCTGCGGCGTCGGCGTGGAGATCGCCAC
Organism: Micromonospora sp. NPDC049171; assembly: GCF_040648275.1. NCBI lineage: Bacteria > Bacillati > Actinomycetota > Actinomycetes > Micromonosporales > Micromonosporaceae > Micromonospora > Micromonospora sp. NPDC049171. The sequence goes on along the minus strand of NZ_JBEZDJ010000039.1, from coordinate 25,225 downwards.
GACCACCACCCTCGCCATCGACGTCATCAAAGGCGTCACCACACGCTGGCCGCGGTTGGAGACCGACCGGAACATACTGACGATCGGTTGCGCCCGCCCGCTGGAGGATGCCTACCGCATCGCCCAGCACGACCTCGTCGGCTGGGCCGCCGCCCTGACCGGCCTGGAAACCCTGGACGCCTACCAGCTCGTGTCGCAGGCCGGGCGGGCGCCGGTCGGCAACGTCTGCGACCCCAACTACACCGTCCTCGCCGCCATCGACAAAAACCTGCTCCCCGCCCCCGGTACCGCGTACGGCGGGGCACACGAGCGGCTGCGGCGGCTCACCGCCGGGCTGCGGTAGGAGCTCCGCCGATGACCGCGTCGATCCCGCGCCTGCCGCTGCGCGACGAGCTGTTCCTCCTCGGCCACGACGACGACACCGGACACCCCCACGTGCACCGGCAGACCCTCGCCCTCGGGCTCGCGGGCGCGGTCCTGATCGACCTGTACCTGGCCGGGCGGGTGATCCTCGACCCGAACGACGACACCCGCCCGGTCAGCCACCTGCGGATATACCCGCACATCGACCGGCCAGTCGGAGACCTGATCGCCGACGCCGCGACCGCCACCATCCGCCACACCCACCCGCTACTGCGGGGGTGGCTGCGCGGGTTCTCCGCCGACCTCTACGACCGCACCCGTAACGGCCTCGTCGCGGGCGGAATCCTGCGCCGCCACACCCGACGGCGCTTCGGCGGCCTCATACGCGCCGACACCTACCTGCCCACCCACAGTAAGTGGGCAGTCATCGCTCGCTCCCGCCTGCGCTACCTCGCCGCCGGCCGCGAACAACCCGACAACCACACCGCGGCCCTCGCCGGCCTCGTCGCTGATCTCGGCCTCACGCACCACCTCTACCTCGACGACGACACCACCGTCCTGGCCGCTCGCCTGAAGGCCGTCGCCGCGCAGCACTACCAGCCGGTGCGCCACATCACCGCCGCCGTAGACGCCGCCGTGGGTGACCTCGCTACGGCCACCTACCGCTAGCCCCAATTCACCTCACCTCAAGAAAGCTGGCCGTGAACAACCTGCCCCACGCGCGACCCGTGGCCGAGACGCCCCACCCGGTGGGCCGCCGAGCCGTAAGAGTCACTGCCGCCGCCTGCGCGCTCGGCCTCCTCGCCACCGCCACAGCCATTCCGGACTGGACGGGCACCGCCGGGCCAGCCCAATCCCCACCCTCGCCCTCCACCACCGCCGCGTCCCAGTCGGCCGTGTCTCCGTGTCCGTCAACTGCCGCCCTGACCGCGACACAGCTCAAGGCACGCGCGCAGCAGAAACTCGACCCATCGCCGACGCATCTGCCGGAGTCGGCCCCGGCGCGGCAGGCTCTGGAAGCGGTGACGGTTGGGCCGTCCGGCTGCGATTCCATCCCGGGTCGGTTCGCCTATGTCCACCTGCTGCAATGGGCCACGGACACCGCGATCGCGGGCAGCAGCACCACGCGGATCGTGCTGTTCGAAGAGCGACGCTGGCGCGCCGACGACGCCTCCGGGCGCATCATCCGCAGCCGCTACCCCGGCGGCAACCAGCCCACCGACGACAGCACCTACCACCCCGGCGAGTTGGACGGACCCATCGGCCCGGTCGCCGCCGACCCGAAAGTGCTCACCGCGCACATCGACTCCACCCAGCCCCGATTCCGCGGACCCACCGCCGTCATCCGCGGCCTCGCCAGCCTGCTCGGCTGGCGTACTCCCAACCAAGCCGCCCGCACCGCGGTCCTCACCGTCCTGCGCGACACCCCCGGCATCGCGTACCACGGCTCGGTGACCGACCGGGCGGGCCGAACCGGTGTCGGCGTCAGCGCCACCTCCCACGCCATCCGCTTCCTGCTGATCCTCAACCCCGCCACCGGCGAACTACTCGCCTACGAAAGAGCCGCGCTCACACCGCCACCTGGCAGCGACCGGACCGGCCCCCTGGTCGACGACTACCACCTGTTCCTCGTCCACACCCGTGCCACCAGCAGCGGCAACTCCTGACCTGCGCGACCAACAACATCGAGGGGACATCTCGCCATGGACTCTTTAACGCTGATCCGCGCCGCCCGCTGGGCGGACAAAGACCACGTCGCCGCACTCATCGCCGACGCACTGCATCCCAGCCCTCTCGCCACCTGGCTGATCCCCGACCCAGGCCCACGCCGCCGAATCCTCACCGACGTTCTCGGCATCTGGGTCGAACACGCCATGTTCTACGGCGACATTCACCTCACCGACGACGCCACCGCCGCCACCGTCGGCTTCCACCGATACCGCAGCATCCCCCCACCAGCGCAGTACCAGATGCGACTGGCCGACGCGGCAGGCCCGCACCCCGACCGCTTCGACACTCTCGATCGGCTGCTCGCCAAGGCGCGGCCCACCGAGCCCCACTACGAGCTGGCGTTTCTCGCGGTACGGCCCAGCAGCGCAGGCGCCGGCTACGGCACCGCCATGCTCGCCCACCACCGCAGTCGCCTCGATCACCTAGGCCTGCCGCCATGGACCAGCACCACCTCGGCCAGTGACCTCTACAGCAGGCACGGCTACACACCCCGTCCCCCGATCATCCTGCCGGACGGTCCGAGCCTGCACCCGATGCGCCGCAACCCCGAGGCAGACGGCAATCGGCGGGAGGGTATCGCCGCTCACGCGTCACGGCGGGCCTAGATCAGCATCGCTCGTCTGGACTGGGGGGCGGACATCAACCTGGGCGCAGGCGGTCGGGTAACCTGAAGCGCAGAGGGCTGTTAGCTCAATGGTAGAGCTGAGGACTTTTAATCCTTAGGTTCTGGGTTCGAGTCCCAGGCGGCCCACCACTGAGCTGGGAAGATAGCTGTTCATCGTTACCCCTCGGCTGTTTCGCGTCGATATTTGTCGGATTTGCGGCCTCGTGTGCGAGCAACCGTCGAGCACCCAGCATCGGGATTGACGCCCGGGACGATCCCCGTGCCGCCGCCGTTCAAGGCGTGACCCGTCCTCGCACGCGGCGACAGGTCGTTGGCACGCCACAGCCAAAGGCGGCGCGGGCTGGGCCCGACTCCGGGGTGCGCCTGGTCACGACCCGGATGCGGCCGGCCATTTCGGGCTCGACCGCATCCGGGGGTCGCGGAGCATCGCCGCGGCGGCGGCTGGGGCGTGTGGGCGTTACGCGGCTCGGCGGCGGCGGGGGACGAGTCTGGCGGCGGCTTCGGCTTTGGCGCGCTCAACATCGAGTTCGGCGATGACCGAGGTGTAGGTGTCGGTCATGGCCAGCGAGGAGTGGCCGAGCAGTTCCTGGATGTCCTTGAGGTCGGCGCCGGCGGCTTTGAGGTAAGTGGCGGCGCAGTGTCGTAGGTCGTGCAGCCGGATCGGGGGTAGCCCGACGTCGTGGACGAGGGCTTCGAACCGGTCGGTGACGGCGTGGGGGTGCCAGGGCTTGCCGTCGGGTTGGACGAAGAACAGCCCGGTGTCGGGCCAGGCGGCGCCGGCGGCCAGTTTCCACTGGGCACGGCGAGTCTGGTGGGCGCGCAGCGCCGCGTGGGTGAAGCTGTCGATGGCCATCACCCGGTTACCGGATTCGGACTTGACCTTTTTGATCACGGGTGTGTAGCCGTGGGTGGTCAGCTGTTGGGTGACGCTGATCAGCGCGTTGTCGAGGTCGACGGCGGTGTCGGTGAGTCCGATGGCCTCCCCGCGCCGCAGGCCGCGGTGCAGGATGAGCACGAACAGCGGGTAGAGGGCGACGTCGTGGTCCTCGGCGTGGTCGAGGAACTGTCCGGCCTGCTGCGGGGTCCACACCATCACCGGGCTGGGCCGCTCGCCGGTGTCGCGCCACTTCTGCACGGCCTTGGCGGTCCACACCCTGGCCTTGGGGCGCACGCCGGTTGGCAGTTCGACGTGGGCGGCGGGGTTGAAGTCGATGAGCCGATTGTTGCTTCGGCGGATGGCGTCGTTGAGGGCCTTGCGTAGGGTGGCGCGGATGCGGTGCATCGTGGGCGGCCTGGTGGGGCGCTGGCCGCGCACGCTAGCCCGGATGGCGGCATCGTCGCTCTGGCGGGCAACCTCAATGGCGGTGCTGCGGTCGGCGATGGCGGTGAACATCGCCTCGATATGCTCCACCCGCAGCTTAACCAGGGGGATCGCGCCGAGGTGGGGCACGAGGTGGATGCGGATGTGCGACGCGTACACCAACACGGTCGCGGGTTCGATGCCACGCCGCGACGCCAGCCACTGGTGCAAATACTCGCCGACGGTCGTCGTGGCGGTGGCGGGCAACCCTGCCCGGACCCGCCGGGCGATGGTGTCGCGGTCCGGCAGAGGGGCGCCGACGCGGGTGGCCAGGAGCAGGTCAGCGATCTCGGCGGCCACCGCCATGTCGTCGCCGGCGAGAGCGAGCAGGGTCTTCGCGTGGTCGCGGTCGGTGGTGGCGGCGTCGCGGGTGTCGAAGGTGCTGCGGCGCAACTGCCGGCGTGCCTGGCCGGGGTGGACGGGAAGTTCGAGTTGGTAGGCCCACCGCCCGTGGGTGGGACTCCACGCCCCGCCGGCCCGACGCAGCTGGGGGCAGCGGTTGCCGATCTTGCGGCCGTCGACGTCGCGGCAGGAGCATCGTTTGAAGACGGATCCGTCCGCCATGATCAAGTGTTCCCTTCGGCCGGGGTGTGCGGCAGCCAGCGGCTGCGGATTCGGTCCGGGATGATCCACGCGTGCCTTCGGCCCGCGATCAAGTCGCCGTCGGGCGGCTCGGCCGCGGGCTCGGGGTCGTCGGCGGCGGGCAGGTGCAGGGCGTGCAGGATCGCAGGGACCGGCACCCGGTAGCGGCTGCCGAACCGCAGCACCGGGACGGGGAACTGGTCGCGCTTGGCCAGGTCGTAGGCGACGGACCGGGACAGCCCGAAGATCCGGGCTGTGGTGCCCAGGTCAGTGACCGCGCCCAGGGCGCGGATCCGCTGCGCGGTCCACGTGTCGTCGCCGGCCGGGCCGGCAGGGGGCCGATGGTCACGCTGGTGGTCAGGAGTGGTCATCGCGACGTGTCCTCCCGGCGTTGGAGGAGGGCGGCGTCGGGGCTGGGTGCGGGACGACGGTGGCGGTACGCGCTCCGGCGCCGAGGCGACGGAGATCGACCGGGGTTGCCGGCGGCGCGTCACAGGGTGCGCCGACGCCGGTGGATCGTCGGCCGGCGACTCGGCCGGTCAGGGTCGGGCCGACCAGGTGCGGGGTGGCGGGCCGAACGGCTTCGTGGTGGTGCGGCGGATACTCGATCATCTGGATGTCGGCTCCACGCCGCGCCGATGGTGCGCTGACATCAAAAAAACCCGCGTTTGTGTGCTCTGACGAACGCCTGCTCCCACTCACAGCCGCCCACAGCGACTCACAGAGCCGCCGATCGACCGGTGTTCTTTCTCAGTTGACCTGCTACTCCTCAGCAACTGAGGTGATCCGACGGGCCGGTTTTCACACTCGAGGCGCTTCGCTGCGGCCGGCGCTCACGCCCACCTTTGACTGAGCATCCGGGCCAAGGGCCACCAAGCCGTCGGATCCAGGTGCCCTACGCAGCGACGCCTACGCCCCGATCTTCGGCCACACCGCTGCGCGCGGGACAAGAGCCGCCAGCCCCCGGCCGTGGACGCTATCGCGCGACAGATCAGCGGGAGACCGACCGGCCTGCCACCTTTCCCGGCGAAATGATCCGCTCAGATGCACGCCCCTTGCCTGAGCAGCGTGACCAGTCATGGACGCCAGGCGCGGCCACGAAATGTCATCGTGTCATCAATTAATGTCTATGACATCGTGACATCGTGACATCGTGACATCGTGACATCGTGCCCGTGGCGCAGGGGCGGCAGTGTCATGACGCACGCGGTGACCGTCGTCGGCCCGCTCGCCGCAAGGGCCCGCTGAAGGCGTGGCCGCGACGGCTTCGCCGTAACCGCTGCCCGCCGCCCGTGATTGCCGTCGCGCCTGCGTGTCACCCCCGCGGCGTGGACTCGGCGGATGTCAAAGAGCTGTTCAGCGGCCTGCCCGGACAAAATGTCAACGAAGACCGCCGATGTCACGGTGTCACGGCATGGCGGGCACATCGTCATGCGCGGCGGCACCGGCACGGAGGCCGCGATGACACGACCGTCATGACTGGCGGAGTGCCACCATGTCCGAACGCATCGACAACGCCGTTGACACTGTCATCACGGCGCAGCGCCGCTGGCCACGATGACAGAACAGGCGACGCCGCGCCGATGGCGCGGCCATCGTGACCGCGGGCGGTGTCATCGTGTCCGGACGCATCGACCGGCCTCGTTGAGATTGTCAACGTGTCACGGGTGACGCCGGCGAGAGTGACGCACCCCATCGACGCCGCCTCGATGCCACCGCCTCGCGGCTGCCACGTCGACACCAAGACGGCCCGTACCGGCTGCCGAACGTTCCTGCTCTGGCCGCTGGGTCGCCCGACCGGCTGACCGCCGGCACGCCGGGTGGCGAGATCGGCTGCTCACCCGCGGCCGCTGGGTCCCGGCTTTCGGCCGTTGTGAGCGGCTGTGAGTCGCTGTGAGCGGCTGTGGACGGCGCGGAGACCCGCAAGGAATGGGAACCAGGGCGTAGGCCATTGGGGTGCCGACGGGTGGGATTTATGGTCGGCTGACCGCTCACAGTCCTGCTCAGAGGCGCACTTGCCCTCGCCGGTCGACCGGCCGACGTGGCCGATCGAGCGCGCCGGCGCCTGTCGCGGCCACGGTGCGAATGGTGGTGGCATTCCGGCCGTGACCTGCGCTGTGAGCGGTTGTGAGCCGGTCGTGGCGTAATCGGCATTCCCAGCGTCGCCGAAACACGGCGACGCTCGATGGTCTTCCTGACCCAGGAGTGTTGATCATGAGTGTCTCCGACACGATCTGGCCCGCCGCGCCCCTGGACGCCGTTGACGTCGCGTTCACGGCGCTGAGCGGCGGCCCGGCGCCCCTGTCCCTCGACCTCGACATGTTCGGTCCGGATGACGGCCTGCCAAGGGGTGTCGTGGCGCTGCCGGCGCTGCGGGACTGGCTGCTGGCGAACCCGCGCGTCTACACGGCCCGCGACGCGGTGTGGCGGGAGTTGATCCGTCGTGCCCGACTGGACGGGCCGCAGTGGGTCATCGCCGCGGTCGGTATGGCGATGCCGGCGCTGCGCCGCTACGCGAGGCGGTTGTCCGACGGCTACCGCGGTGACCCCGACGACATCGGCGCGGAGATCCTCGCGGGTTTCCTGGCGGCGCTGCGGGACCACGTGGACGTGGCCCGCCGGGCGCCGTACGCGTCGTTGTGCCGGGCCGGGTGGCGCGCCGGGCACGCGCTGCGCCAGCAGGCCGGCGAGTTCGTTCCGGTCGAGGACGTGGAGCGCGTCACGGGACCGAGGACCCCGCAGGTGCCCTACGGGCATCCGGACGTGCTGGTACGCCGCGCGGTGCGCCTGGGGATCCTCGACGCTGACGACGAGCAGCCCTACATCGACGTGCGACTGGGACGGCGGGCCATGGACCCCATCGCGGCCCGGATGGGCATCAGCACCGACGCCCTGCGCATGCGGTTGGGTCGCATCGACACCCGCCTCGCCGAAGCCCTCGCCAGCGGCATGCTGACCGGCGCGGCGTCCCCGCAGGCCGCCAAGGCGTTGGCGGCACGAGCCGAACGCCGGGCCAGTCTGCGCGCCGCCAGCCGCCGTCGCCTCTCCACCACTGCCGCCACGTCGACGGCAGTCGCGTAGGTCGGCTGTCCCGGGAGCCCTCTTCTCGCGGCGCCGTCGCCTTCCCTCGGTGAGGGCCCCTGGGACGGATCACCTCAACTGAGAACCCCTTGTTGTGAGTGGCTGTGAGTGGGGCAGGCGTTCGCCAGAGCACACAAGCGGCGGTTTGTTAATGACGGCGCCAGAAGCTGCGCTCGGATTCGCGCCGTACCGCATGACCGGCCGGTGATCCGGCCGCGCGGACCGGCCGGTTCCGTGCCCGGGCGGCCGTCCGGGCACGGAACCGGCGAGCCGTTGCACTGTCACCCACCGCGATGCACGACCGCGGTGGCGTGATCCGCCCGAGGTGCGCCGTACCGACGCGGTCGCACGGGCATTCATCCACCCCTGCCACCCCTATCCGGGGACGGCCCCATCTTGGAGGTACCGGTCGTGACGACCACCTACCATCCCCAGTTCACTGTCCCGTCCACCCGACCGATCCCGGCGGAGCTGCTCCTGGCTGAGAGCGGCCGCATGCGCCTGCCCGACTGGTGGGCCGTCGAGATGCTCGCCGAGCACCGCGTCCTGACCACCGCGCAACTCACCGCACTCGGCTTCGCCACCACCACGGCGTCGGCAACCCGACGTCTGGCGATCCTCGCCCGCCGCGGCTGGATCGACCGCCTCTGGAACACCCGCGCCGCGGCCACCGCCCACACCTCGTGGTGCCTCGGCCCGATCGGCACCCAACTCACCCCGATCGGCGAAGACCACGATGTCACACCGGTGCAGGTGTACCGGGCCCGCGACCGGCTCCGCGAACACGCGGGGCTGCCCGGCATGCTGCAGGCCAACGACTTCTTCGTCGACCTGGCCACCCACGCGCTCACCAAGCCCGGCAGTGACCTACGCACCTGGTGGTCACCGCGCACCTGCCGACACGTCACCGCGGCGCGACATGCCGCCTGGCACGGCGAGTACATCCACGACCGCAACCGCCACGCGTTCTGGTACCAGCCCGACCCCGGCGAGATCCGTCCCGCCAACCTCGCCGACCACGTCCACGCCTACCGGCGGCTGGCCGAACAGACCGGCCTGGCGACCCTGCTGTTCCACGCCGCCGACCCGCAGCGCGAGCAGGAACTACGCCGCCACCTCGAGCGCCGCAACACGCGGCACCTCACCGTCGTCACCAGCAACCCCGAGCACGGCCACCCGGCAGACCCGGTCTGGCAGCCGATCGGCGATACACACCGCCTCGCCCTGACCGACCTTCCCCACACCCCCGAGCAGTGGCCGCCCGACACCGTGACCTTCAAGGAGGTACGGCCCCGAGCCCCACACCCCATCTACGACCCCGAACGCCCCTACGAAGAATCCGTGGCCAACGGCGAGTACCACTACCCGCCGCGCCCCTGACCAACCGACCGCTGCTCCTCGACCGGCCCACCCTGGTCGGTCGAGGAGCAGACCTGGGGCGCCCCAGCGAAGCGCCCACCCGGCCGCTGTCAGGGGGACTGCCGGAAGTTGCCGTTCGCTTCGAACCCGAACGGCAACGCCGTCGGCTCACACCCTAGGCCGCAGCCGCCGAGACCAACTTCGATCGACGGGCGACTGACTGCCCGTATCACCGGAAGTTCGCCACACGCGCGAGACCAGGCAGGTTGGCATGTCCAACCAGGCTTCCGTACAGCGACTGCGGACCTCCGGTTGCTTCCGCCCGCTGCAGTCGCGGGGCGCACCAACCTCATACCCGCTCGCACCTCTGACCTTGGAGCAACAAAGATGATCACCCCGCGCCGCGAACCTCACCAGCGTCAACGGCCCGAATCACACCCACCCTCACCGCACTGTCACGCCGAACCCGTTGTGCCCGGTGCTTCAGCAGTCAGTGCCGATCGCCGTTCTACCGTCCGTCTTGATCCTGACCCCCAACCTGACCCCTCACGGCCGCTCACAGCCCAGGTCAGCCCCGCTGTCAGGAGTCTGGGACCACTCCAGACAGACCCTTCAGTCTCGGGTCTCTCCCCCAGGGCTGGTGCCCATGGGTAAACACCTACCCGCCGCGGACCCGCTGCTGCGCCTGCAGGCCAGCATCACCGCCCGCGACGACCGGCTCCTGGGCTGGCTCTACGACCACGGCGTGCTCACCACCGACCAAGTCGCCGCCGCCCTGTTCCCATCCCTGGACTTCACCCAACGCCGCCTGCGCCGCCTCACCGCCCTGCGGGCGGTCGACCGGTTCCGACCCAACAAAGCCGACGGCGGCTCCTACCCCTACCACTACGTCCTAGACCAACTCGGCTACGACCACGTCCACGCCCAACGCGGACTCCCACGAGGCCGCCGCGACCAAGCCCGCCGCCGCAAACACTCACTCACCAACCGACCGGACCTGCCGCACCTGCTCGGCGGCAACCAGGTCTTCATCGACCTCGCCGCCCACGCCCGCACCCACCCCCACACCGAACTGGCCCGCTGGCAACCCGCGTCGGCCTACCACGAACCCGGCACCCTCTACCGCAAAGGCGACGACCCGCACATCATCGCCGGAGCGACCGGCTTCCCCCGCCCCGACGGCGCCGGGATATGGACCGAGCACGAACGGTCCGTGCCGTTCTTCCTCGAGTACGACACCAGCGGTGAGAACCTGCAGGTCCTCACCGACAAAATCATCAAATACGAGCGGCTGTACATGCTGAGCACCTGGGCATGGCCGGTGCTGTTTCACCTACCCTCCGCACGACGCGAGGCGAACCTGCACCACCGGATCGCCGGCATCAGCCTGGAAGCGGTCATCGCCACCACCACCGCCGAACTCCGCACCGTCCTCGCCGCCAGCCCCGCCCACCAGATCTGGCAACTCCCCGGCCGTACCGGCCGTCACCGCCTCATCGACCTGCCCTACACCGACGCCCATCACGACGACCAATACCCCACCCACGACCAGCCCACCCCGGACGAGCGGGCCGCCTAATGGGGGGGAGCGGAACACACGGCGCGTGCGGCGGCCTGCAGGCCGCCGCACCCACCCCCACCCGCCAGCTCGCCGGGCCGGTAACCGTCACCCGCCGTACGGGCGCGATCCGAGGCGACCGGAAGCGGAGTGCGCCTCGATCGGGAAGCTGTCAGAGTCTGTCAGCCACGCTGTCCGGCGACAGCGCCCGCGCCCGCACTCACACCGGCGGACGCCGCTGTGAGTTGCTGTGAGTGGCGAACGTCTTCACGCGACCCGCCGCCGACTCCGGCCGGCGGAACCCGGCGATCAATCTTAAGCGAATTCCTACCACCGCCCGGAGCGGCGGATCAGCCGCGGTGACAACTATCGCTGAAAGTGACAGTGGTAGCTGACCGTCACAACAACCTTCGCGCTGCCAGTCGGAAAGCCGAAGAGACCGGACGACTTGATCTTTGGGCAAAGGTGAGCGTCGATCGTGTCCACCGTCCGTCCGGTAGTTCGTGCCGGTCGACGTGGCCGTCGACGAAAGGGACTTCACCATGCCTCGTGAACGCCTCAGCCTGCATCGCCGTGATCCCGGCGATGCAGCGTGGAGACGTTAGCGCAGAAAGGGCCACACCAGGCGAATCTTACGGAGGCAGGACCGTCAAAGCATGCGATGAAGGTGAACCCTCAACGGGAGACGACGGCCGGCGACTTGGACGCCTCCTGTTCCCGAAGAAAGCTGGTGGCATCTACGGTGGCACTGATCAGGGCGCATGTCGTCGCGGTGAGGGCGAGCCAGAACGCCACAGTGCTCTTCCAGTCCTCGGCGATCTTCACCGTCACCACCTCGGTGGCCTCTGCAGCCTCGGTAGACCAAACCCGTCGAATGCTCGGATCAGGCTGACGGTGCCAGCCAAAACGCGCAAAGAACTTGACCCAGGTGTGGTTCGACCGGCCGCAGCCGAAGATCACCCCGTTGACCTTCCGGCCGCACCGGCCGCCGTTCTGGGTGGTCACGGCGCATGTCGTCGGTGCCTTTACGGCGAGCAGCCAGGCCGGGATGGCGATCGCGATCGACGCCGACCAGGCGAGGCTGACGAGGTCGAGCGTGACGAGGTAGTAGACGACGCCGACGATGGCCAGCGCTTCCACGCCGAGTATCAGCATGGCGTAATCCCGCTTCAGCATGTGGATGCCTCCGAGTGGTCGAGGAGTGCGACGATGTCGATGAGTTCGGCGCGGAGCCGGGTGAGCTCGGCTGCGGTGACGCCGAGTTCGTAGTGGTGGTGGTGACCGGCGCGGGACAGAGCCCACCACAGGTAGCTGGCCCGGTGCCCGAGGTCGGGGCCGGCGTAGTGGGCGAGCAGCAGCAGCTTCGGCCGCTGCACCCGAGTCCGTCCGATCTCCGGGCAGACCCGGGCCCAGTACCGGTCCATTGCCGCTTCCAGTTCGTGGCGCAGCAGCCAGGCGCATGCCCGGGGCCAGGCTCCGCGGGCGCCGCGGATGACGCTGGTGAGCATCCGGTCTGCGGTGGCGAGATACGGCGACGCCGTCATCGCAACCGCCCCACGAGCGCGGCGGTATTCGCAACCATCGTCCGGACCGGCATGCTCCGATGACCGTGGACGGCCTGCGCCACCGCCTGGACCGTTGGGGTGGCCTGCGCGCCGTAGTCACGGTCGAGACGGGCGAAGAGCTCCGGACGGGGTACGACACGGCCGAAGAGCCCGAGACTGAGCCGGTCCTTGACGGTGTGCACCCGGCTGAGTCCTTCCAGAATCTGCTGGTAGGGCGTGCCGCGCCGATGCTCGGCGGCCCGGAAGCGATCCATGCTTACCGACTCGATCGCGGACCGGCAGAACCCGGCGACCATCAGGTACTTCGCCTCGTCCGAGATGTCCGCAGCGACGAGGGCGCGGGCATCGTCGAGGTAGCGGTCTGCCGGGTCGCAGACCTTACGGACCTCGACAATCGAGCCTTCGCGGCGAGTGACCTCCCGGACGTCGGCCTCGATGTCGAGGCGGCGGATCGCTTCTGGCAGCCGGTCGTCGTGGGTGAACACGATGACCTGCCGGGTCAGAGCGATCTCCCGCAACACCTCGGCCAAGCCGTCGATCTTGGTGGGGTCCATGCTCTGCACCGGGTCGTCGATGATCACGAACCGGTACGGGCTGGTCTCGGCGCAGGCGCGCGGCAGGAAGACCGCCAGGCCGAGGGCGTGCAGCTCACCCTGGCTCATCACCGCGAGGGCGTTGGTCTCGACCCCGTCGGCCGCCACGGGGAAGAGGAGCCGCCGGGTGTTGTTCGCTCCCTCCATCCGCAGGTGGTGCAGCTCGACGTTGCTTTCCTGCCGCAGCTTCCGCCAGATGTGGTCGGACTGCGCGGCGAAGCTGCCCAGCCGTTCGGCACGCATCGCCTTGGCGGCGGTGTCGAGCGCCGCACGGGCCTTGGTGAGTAGGGCGAGGGTCGGCGTTTCGGCGCGAATCAGGGTCGCGGCGTCGACCCACCTGCGGATCGCGGCGCCGGGCTCACGCCAGGTGTCGTGCCGCTGGGTGAGCCACTCGGTTGCCGCCGTCGCGAGGGCGGCGCGTGCCGCGACGACACCATCCCAAGCGGCCGGGTCCTTACTGAGTTCGGCGAGAGCCTCACCCATCGCCGTACTCTCCGCGGGAATGTGGGGTGCCAGCGCGGTGGCTGCTGGTGCCAGGAGCTGGCGTACGTCGCGGACAAGCCCGTCGACCGTGCGGCCAGCCTTCGCGTACGCCTGCTGTGCAGCGCGGGCCACCGCGGCGGCTGCAGCCAACCCGGTGAGTTCGGCCTGTGCCTGCGTACGCCAGTCCTGGTCAAGGGTTCCGGCGCGGCAGACCGGGCAGGGGCCGTCCCCACGCTCGTCGTGCACGTCAAGCGCGGCCCGCAGCAGCCGAGCGCTCCGATCCGCCGTACCGCTGCCGCTGGCGGTTTCCTCTCGTACCGCCGCCGCGGACTCGTTCAGGGCAACCAGTGCCTGGCCGAGGTCGGGCAGGTCCTGCTCGATGAGCCGTTGTGCGGCCGCCGCGGCGGGCTCCTCGGACGCGGCGGTGTCGCTGCGTGCGAGGTCGGCCAGCCTGGTCAGATTCGCCCGACCGGCCTGCGCGCCGAGGGCGTTCAGGGCATCGCGGGCGCGGTCGTCGTCGATCTGGCCGAGCTGTTCGCGTAGCTCGGCGAAGGCCGCCTTGAGCGCCTTGACCCGGTCGTCGTAGACCTTGCGCCGCTGCTGCAGCCAGCTGTCCGTGTCGCGCAGCGGGCCCAGGCCGAGGATCGGCGCGATCGCGTCGTACAGCTCGGCCGGCTTCGCGGTGAAGACCCGTTCGAGGTCCCGAGCGGACAGAAACGGCCGGTACCTTGCGGCCTGACCGATCCACTGCGGCACCTGACCGGGCGGCATCGCGGCGCCGCCGATGGTCGTGGTGACCGTTGCGGAGGTCAGATCGGTCGCCCCGGCCGGCCAGGTGCGGTGAGTCGTCACCTGCTGACCGGAGTCGAGCCGCAGGCCAAGGCGGATCTCCGACGCGCCGTCGTGGTGCAGGTTCCGCCAGCCCTCGCGGAAGGCCAGCGGGCGCCGCGCCCAGCGTAAGGAGTCCTCAGTCAGCGTGTACTCCATGGCCTCCGAGAAACTGGACTTCCCGGAGCCGTTGCGGCCCACGAACAGTGTCAGCCCGGTCTTGGGCAGCCGCCCGACCGTGACCTGCTGGCCGATCCCGCGGAAGCCGGCGACCCGGATCTCTTCCAGGAATGCCTGTGGCGTGACGCCGCCCGCCTCGCCCCGCTCGGGCGACGGCGGAAGGGCCTCACCCCGCAGCACGGCATCGAGAACCTGCTCGCCATGGAAGGCGGCAAGAACTAGGTCGGTGACCGCGCGCGGCACCTGGGACCGGTGAAGGCGATCGGTGAGTTCCTGGTAGAGCGTGAGTGTGTCTTTCATCAGACCCCCTGATGTCGTCGTCGCACCGAGGGAACCGCAGATCCGTCGCCTAGACTGCTCTACACACTGTTATCCCGGGATAACAGACTCATGGTCGTCTTCCCAACCTCATGGCTCGTACCGTGATCGCCAGAGCAAGGAGGTGAGCCGTGGAGGCGGAGTTGATGTCGCAGCGCGAGATCGCGCTGCTCGCGCGAGTCAGCAAGCCGGCGGTCGCGGCTTGGCGCCGGCGGCACCCCGACTTCCCTGCACCCGTGCCGGGCAACCATGGCCAGCCCCTCTTTCCCGCAGATTCGGTCGTGGCTTGGCTACTCCGGACTGGGCTCGGCCATGCTGACCCGGACACTCTGCGCGCCGAGCGGTCCATGCACACGCTGACGGCGTACGCCCGGCGGCACGGCGGCCGACGTGCCATCGTCGTTCTCGGCGCCGCGCTCTGCCTCCGCCACCTCGCCGGCCGGGCGCTGCCAGCCGACCCTCTGCCGCTGGCCCGCCGCCTCGATCCCGAAGACGAGTTTCTGCTGCACGAACTGGCCGACGCACCTGAACCAGCTGGGCTGGCCCAACTGGTCGAGCAACTGATCGAGGGAGCCTTCGACCCCTGGCGCAGCTGTCAGTTCCTGCTCAGCTCGGCCAACCGCCTCGGCTGGCCCGAGCTGACGGCTGATGCACTCACCCCGGAGACGGTCGCCCTGATCCGTCGGGTCGCTGACGTGCCGACCCGGCTCCGGGGTCACCGTGCCGTTACCGTCGCCGACGGCAATGCGGGCACTGGCGACCTGCTGACAGCGCTGGTAAGCGGCCAGGACCGCGACAGTCTGCTGGTCAATGCGTTCGTTGCTGATGAGGAAATCGCCCGCCTGGTGCGCCGGCAGTTGCTCCTCGCCGAACTGTCCGAGTTCCAGTTCGAGGTGCGCGCCGACGAGCTGAACGAGGAGTTCGCCGAGCCGGACCTCATCGTCACCCGGCTCCCCTACCAGCCCGCTGAGAGCCGGGATGCCCTCGCCGACCTCAACCGGGTCGAGGCGATCGCCGACCTGCTCGGTCCGGGCCGCACGGCCATCGTCGTCGGTCCCGCGAGCAGCTTGGTCGACCAACTGCGAGACGGGCCAGCGGCGTTGCGCCGGTCCGCGCTGCTGAGCAGCGGCATCGTCGAGGCAATCGTGCAGCTACCGGGCGGCGTCTACCCGGCCCGGCCAGGCCATCCCACTGCCCTATGGCTACTGACCCGGGATCCGATCCCCGCAACCAAGGGCCGCGTGCTGCTCGCCGACCTCAATGGTCATGCGCTGGACCAACCCACTGTTGAATCCGCAGCTGAGGACATTCTCCTCTGGCGCAGCGAGGGGCACCGCAATGACGGTCACGATCCACGGACCGGTCGAATCGTCCCGCTGGAAAGCCTCGACCTGCGCCGAGCCGCCGCACTCCGGCCACCGGGTCCAGCGTCGGTCTCTATGCGTGCCCGCCTGGCCGCCGACCGTCCCGCGCTCGTCGGCGAGGTTGAGGGCCGTCTAACCGACGCTGAGCAAGAGGCCATCCGGTACGGGAAGGAGAACGGCTTCCTGAACACCGGCGCCGTACAGCGCGACGGAATCAGGCCGAAGGAGCTTTCTTGCGAGGCGCTACGAACCGCTCGCCGAGTCCGCCCCCTCACCGGGCACCGCCTTAACCCCGAGCATGTCGGACCGCGGGGTCACCACCGTGTCATCGGCCCGGCGGAGGTTCTCGCGCAGCCGTCTAAGCGCTGGATGGACCGGCTCACGCTCGCTGCGGGGTACCCGCAGGTCGCCCTCACCGAACCAGGTGACCTCGTGGTCACAAGCGCCCCCCGGTTCGGGGTCCTCCTCGACGACGACGGCTTTTCGGTGATCGAGTTCCCGGCCAGCGGCCTGCGTATCTCCCCTGGCGACCCGCTTACTCCCCGAGTGCTGGCGGCACTCCTGGGCACTGCCCGCAACATGGCACGCAGCCCTGGTGCAGTGCGGGGCCCGCGGCTGAGGGAAGCCACGATCCCCGACCTGGCCCGCGACGAGGCGGCCCGCCTCGACGAGGTGCTTCGCCGTCTGGACGAACGCGAGCATCTACTGGAGCGGCAAGCCGATCTCTTGGCGAAGCTGCGCGAACTCGTCGTGACCGGCTTTGCCGACGGCACGCTCACGACTTTGTACGGTACGAACTCCTGAGCGAGAGAACGGAACACACAGTGCCCCAACGTAAACGTGCCAACGGACAGGCCGAGCTGTTTGGCGTGTCCAGCACCAAGCAAATCCAGGATATCCTGTGGAAGGCTGCCGACAAGCTGCGCGGCTCCATGGACGCCGCACAGTACAAGGAGTTCGTCCTCGGCCTGGTCTTCCTCAAGTACGTCTCGGACGCCTTCGCCGAACGCCGCACGCAGATCGAGGACAGCCTTTCCGGCATCCCGGAGAACCGCCGCGCCCAGTTCCTCAACGAGCGCGACGAGTACACGAGCGCCAACGTCTTTTGGGTCCCGGAGACCGCTCGCTGGGACCACCTGGTGGAGAACGCACCCGGCGGCGTCGGCGCGCTGCTCGATGACGCCATGGACGCGATCATGCGAGAGAACCCTGCGCTAACCGGCGTCCTTCCGAAGATCTTCAACCGGGACAACGTTGACCAGAAGCGGTTGAAGGAGCTCGTCGATCTGATTAGCGATGCCCGCTTCACCGGTCACAACGGTCGGGAGGCGAAAGATGTCCTTGGCGAGGTTTACGAGTACTTTCTGGAGAAGTTTGCCCGTGCCGAGGGCAGACGAGCCGGCGAGTTTTACACACCGGCGAGCGTGGTGCGACTTCTCGTCGAGGTGCTCGAGCCCTACGAGGGCCGGGTGTATGACGGCTGCTGCGGTTCAGGCGGCATGTTCGTGCAGTCGGGAAAGTTCGTCACGGCACATGCGGGCCGCGATCATACACATGACATTGCTGTCTACGGCCAGGAGAGCAACGAGCGCACGTGGCGCCTGGCAAAAATGAACTTGGCCATTCACGGCATGGATCCCAAGGGCCTCGGGGACCGTTGGGGTGACACGTTCTACGAGGATAAGCACCCCGATCTGAGAGCCGACTTCATCATCGCCAACCCGCCGTTCAACGATGGGGACTGGTTCCGTCGAGAAACCGACCCGCGCTGGCGTTACGGTGTACCTCCGCAGAGCAACGCCAACTACGCCTGGCTCCAGCATTTCGCCGCCAAGTTGGGCGAGCGCGGGAGCGCCGGCGTCGTTCTGGCCAACGGCTCGCTGGCCTCCCGGCAGTCGGGAGAGGGCGAGATCCGACGCGCCATGGTCGAGGGGGACCTGGTGGCATGCATGGTCACTCTTCCGCCGAACCTGTTCCGCACCACGGCGATCCCAGCGTGCCTCTGGTTCCTCGTCAGGGACAAGTCGCCGCAGGGTTCCCGGGCCCTGAACGACCGGCGGGGCGAGATCCTGTTCATCAATGCTCGCGGGTTGGGCACCATGACGGATCGCACCGAGCGCGTCCTCACTGATGAGGACATCGCCAAGGTCGCCGGTACCTATCACGCATGGCGGGGGACCAAGTCTGCGAAGAACGATAACCAGGAGTACCGAGATGATCCCGGCTTCTGCTACTCCGCCCGTTTAGATGAGGTAGCTGCCCGCGACTACGTCCTGACTCCAGGACTCTACGTCGGCGCCGCCGAAGTCGAGAACGATCCCGACGCCGAGCCTTTGACAGAACGCATCGAGCGCCTGACCAAGGATCTGTACACATCATTCGATGAGTCATCGCATCTCGAGGCACTCATCCGCGAGCAGCTCGGAGGGATCGATGTCTAGATGGCAAACCTACACCGTCGACGATGTCGCCGAAGTCTTCGACGGCCCGCACGCGACACCGACAAAGACCGAGGGCGGACCATGGTTCCTCAGCATTTCCAGCCTTGTATCCGGCCGCCTGAAACTAGCTGAGTCCGCCCACCTGTCGGAAGCAGACTTCGAGCGCTGGACCAGGAGGGTCATACCCCAGGCAGGCGATGTCCTCTTCTCTTACGAGACCAGGCTCGGCGAGGCGGCCCTTATGCCGGCCGGAATCAGGGCAGCTCTTGGGCGCCGCATGGGTCTTCTCAGGCCTCGGCAGGAACTGGTTGAGCCCAGGTTCCTGCTCATGGCGTACCTGTCCCCGCAGTTCCAGGAGGTGATCCACCAGCGGCAGATCCACGGGGCAACAGTCAACCGGATCCCGCTCGTCGATCTGCCGCGCTGGCCAATCCGAATCCCCGACCCTTCAACGCAGCGAGGGATCTCATCCCTCCTAGGGGCTCTAGACGATAAGATTGCGGTCAACGAGCGTATCGCCGAGACCTACGAAGACCTGCTCCGGGCCAAGTTCGCGGCTCTCGGAACGAACGAGGACGGCGACTACCCGATCACCGATCTGGTCGAGTTTAATCCGAAGACTGCCCACGCCGATCGGCACGACGCCGTCTACGTCGACATGGCGGCGCTACCCACGCAGCACTCCTCCATCCGCACGTGGTCGCGCCGCGCACCAAAGAGCGGCAGCCGTTTTCGAAACGGCGACACGCTACTGGCCCGCATCACTCCATGCCTAGAGAACGGCAAGACGGGCTATGTGGACTTCCTTTCGGACGGCGAGATCGGTACTGGCTCAACCGAGTTTATCGTTATGCGACCCAAAGGTGATGCACCGCCACAGTTCCCCTACTTCCTCGCCCGCGAGGAGCGCTTTCGGGAACACGCGATCCGGAAGATGGTCGGCTCCTCCGGGCGTCAGCGAGTGAGCGCCGCCGACGCGGCGGATTTCCATGTGCGGCGGCCCGACCCCGGCAAACTGTCGGCCTTCGGTGCCGAAGCCGGCGCCGCGTTCCGCCACTTAAAGTCCCTAATGGCTGAGTCACGTTCCCTCGAACGCTTGCGCGACACGTTGTTGCCGGAATTGATGTCGGGGAAGTTGCAGGTGAGGGACGCCGAAAAGGCTATCGAGCACGCGGTCTAGGTCGAATAGGTCATCGGGAGGATTGTTATGGGACCGGGCGGAAGAATGAACGAGGCCGACTGGGAGAACCTGGCAACGGAGCACCTCGCTGACCTGGGTTGGGAACCGGGCGAGGGCAAGGAGTTCGCGCCGGGCTCCGGGCAGCGGCGTGACTGGGCGGACTTGGTGCTCATGGAGGACCTGCGGGCCGCGATCGAGCGGCTCAACCCCGATCTACCGCAGACCGCAGTCGTTGACGCGGTCCGGGTCGCTACAAACGTGGCGTCGAGGGAGGCGTTCGCGGAGAATCGGGCTGCGCACGAGCGGCTCGTTGACGGCATGCGATCGGTCGCCTACACCGACGTCTACGGCGCCGAACACAGCCCTACCGTGCGTCTGGTTGACCTGCACGACCCCGGCCGCAACATTTATCGGGCGATCAATCAAGTCACGATCGTCGACGGCGATTTCCGGCGCCGGCTCGATATCGTTCTCTACCTGAATGGCTTGCCGGTTTCCATCATCGAGCTCAAGAACGCTGCCGACGAAAACGCCACCCTCACTGGCGCACACGCTCAGCTCCAGACATACCTCGCGGAGTTTCCGCTCGCCTTCCGGCACGCCGTGCTGTGCCTGATCTCCGACGGGATCACCGCGAAGTACGGCACCCCGTTCACCCCGTACGAGCACTTCGCGCCGTGGAACATCGATGACGAGGGTAAGCCCGTCGATGCTACCGCTCCCGATTACGACGGTCCGGAGGCGCTGATCGTCGCTCTCTACGGACTCTTTAACCAACGGCGCTTCCTTGAGCTCACCGACGGGTTCGTCAACTTCACGTCGAAGAGCAAGCGGATCGCCAAGGCACACCAGTACTTTGCGGTCATCCGCGCCGTCGAGTGCATCGTGCGAGCATCGAAGCGCGACGGAAAGGCGGGCTTCGTCTGGCACACCCAAGGCTCCGGCAAGTCTGAGGAGATGGTGTGCACCGCGGCGCTGTCCGCGCGCCACCCCACTCTGAAGAACCCGACCATCGTCGTGCTCACCGACCGCACCGACCTCGACGATCAACTCTACGACACGTTCCAGGACAGCCAGAGTTTGCTCGGCCAGAAACCCATCCAGGTCGACTCCCGCGCCGAACTACGAGACGAGTTGTCGAACCGGAACTCCGGCGGCATCATCTTCACGACGTTGCAGAAGTTCGGACGTACGAGGGAAGAGCGGGAGGCCGGGAGGCCGCATCCGCTGCTTTCCGACCGGCGCAACATCCTGGTGATCGTCGACGAGGCGCACCGGAGCCACTACGACAGCCTGGACGGCTACGCTCGGCACCTGCGCGACGCGCTGCCGCACGCCACGTTCATAGCCTTTACCGGCACCCCGATCGCCACCACCGAAGTTAACACTCGCGCCGTCTTCGGCGAGAGAATCGACTTGTACGACCTCAAGCGTGCCGTCGATGACCAGGCGACCGTACGGGTCTACCATGAACCCCGGATCATCCCGCTGTCGCTATCACCGGACATCGATCCGGACAGCATCGACGATCAGGTAGCGGCGCTCACCGCCAGTCTGGACGACGCGGAACGGCGCAGGGCCGAGACGTACGCGACGACCATGAACAACCTCTACGGTGCCCCCGACCGGGTCGAGACTCTTGCGAAGGACCTGGTCGAACACTGGGAGAATCGACGCGAGCTCGTGCGGCCGCAGCTCGGCGGGCCGGGCAAGGCGATGCTCGTGTGTGCGACCCGGGAAATCTGCGTGCGTACCTTTGACGCCATCAAGGAACTGCGGCCCGACTGGGCGGAATCGGCCGTCGACAAGGGCAAGATGAAGATCGTCTTCCACGGGGTGCCGAGCGACGAGGCGGAACTGCGTCCGCATCACCTGCGTCCGTCACAGCAGCGGACGGTCCAGGCTCGCGCCAAGGACCCGAACGACGAGCTGGAGTTGCTCATCGTGCACTCGATGCTGCTCACCGGCTACGACGCGCCGCCGATCCACACCATGTACATGGACCGGCCGATGAAGGGCGCCAACCTCATGCAGGCGCTAGCCCGGGTTAATCGTCGTTTCCGGGAGAAGCAGGACGGGCTGCTGGTTGGCTATGCCCCACTAACCGAGAACCTGCGGAAGGCGCTCAGCGAGTACACCTCCAGCGACCAAGAGGACCAGACCCTCGGTAGGGAGATCGACCGGGCGATCAGCGAGGTGCACAACGAGATCTCCGTCATCGAAACCATGTTGGCCCCGGTGAAGTGGCGGGCGATCCTCGACGACGAGAAGAACCCGACCCGCTGGCTGCGGGCAGTACGCAAGGCCGCGAACTTTTTGCGTGACCCGCGGACCCCCGGCAACGTCGTCGAGCCCGGCGCAAAGCCGCTGCACCAGCGTTTCCGCGACTCGGCGGGCCGGCTGGAACGGTTTTACACGCTTTGCGCCACCAGCCGCGACTTCGTCGACCGTGCCGGCGACATCCAGCGCCTGCGCCGCGACATCCACTACTTCCGTGACGTCCGAGTCTGGATCGTCAAGGAGGAGGCCGCCGACCGGGAGGCCAAGGGCCTTCCCAACACGGCTCAGGTTGAGCGCTACCTGTCCCAGCTCGCCGCCGAGGTGGTCGACGCCGCCGACATCACCGATATCTACGAGGAGGCTGGCCTCGGCAAACTCGACATCACCGAGCTCAATTCGGTCGCCTTGCAGCGTCTGCAGAACTCGGAGACCCCGCACCTGGCCGCCTCGGCGCTGCGCCGGCTGATCGAGCGGAAGATGCGTGAGGTCACCAAGCACAACGTGGTTCGTCAGGAGCGGTTCTCCGCCCAGCTCGAAGACCTGATGAACCGCTATATGCGCCAGCAGCTGACCAGCGCGCAGCTGATCGTTGAGCTGGTCGAGCTGGCCAAGCAGGTGTCTGAGGATGCCCGGCGCGGCCAGCAGTTCGATCCTCCGCTCAACCACGCCGAGCTTGCCTTCTACGACGCCGTCGCCCAGAACGGCGCGGCGACGGAGCTCATGGGCGTCGGCACATTGGCGGAGATCGCCCGGGAGCTGGTCAAGTCAATTCAGACCTCGATTACGGTGGACTGGTTTTCCCGTGAACCGGTGCGCGCCAAGCTCCGCAGCCACATCCGCCGCCTACTGGCCCGCTACGACTATCCGCCGGACCACGAACGTGCCGCCGTCGACCTGGTCATCCGACAGATGGAAACCTTCGCGAACGACTGGTCGCCCCGAGCGACCGCGAACTAACCGCAACGGAAGTCGTACCTCGGCCGATCGCAGGGAGGCGCAGTGGGTGGCCGCCAGTTGGGGATAATTTTCGCCGACGACGCGTGTATGTCGTATCTGCAGGAGGTGGCTGACCGGCGAGCACGAGGCGCAGGTTCGGGTGACTGCCGAGTTTCCTTCCCGGTCCGGTCGCGGATCGGAGCTGGCGTAGTTCTGATCTCATATCGACAAGCCGTACACTTCATGGCGGGCGTCGATGACGACAGTAGGGCCGATGACATCCGCTGGGCGTTTCGGCTGCGAGAACTGACTCAACTCAAGCGTCCATTAGAAATGAGCCGGCTGCGAGCCGCACTGCGGAAGGACCAGCGACCGCCGCTGGAGCGTCAGGGCAAGCTGACCGACAAGGCCAGCGAAGCCGTGCTCGAGGTCCTGTTGGCCGAGGAACCTGAGCTTGATCCGCTGATTCAATCACTGTTCGGCATCAGGGACATCGACTTGCCGGCGCCGCGCAAGGCGGCACTGGCAGAGGAGCGGGACTCCGTCGCATCTCTGTGTGCGTTTACCGGAGCTCCCGACCTGCCGCCCGCTGGCGGCTTCCTCTCTGATGACGAGATCGGCAGCATCTCCGACCGTGACTCCTTCCTCCCCTCCGGGCCTAACGTCACGCCACGAGAAGATCCAATGGTCGAGCACGACGCGAACACGTTTCTGGGCTGGACCCCTCAGGAGAGCGACCGGCTGGCCGTTCGGAAGTTCGCGGACGGTAATGGGCGCACGTTGGAGATCATGAACGTCAACCGGTGGCCGATCGAAACCCGGCTCGGTACCGACCTCATCTACTACCACCAGCAACGACGCAGTTTCGTTTTGGTCCAGTACAAGCGGATGGTCCCGGACGGTTCATCCTGGCGTTGTCGTATCGACGATCACTTCCGGCAACAGCTCGACGTGATGCGGGCCCTCGACAACAAGTGCGGACAGGGAGAACCAAGTGGTGATTACCGAATGGTTTCGACGCCCAGCTTCGTCAAGATCTGTCAGCTCGACACTCTGGACATCGACAGCACCTCGATGATCTCCGGGATGTGCATGCCTCGCGAGCAGGTCGAGAAGCACCTCGAGCGCCCGGGTGCCTTGCAGTACCTTGACTTCCGCACGGTCAGGGATTACCTGACCAGCACCCTATTTGCTCAGTTGGTAGCCTTGGGTTGTGTCGGCACCAGTGGCTCCGCGACGGCACTAGTCGCACGGGAGATCGAATTATCCCTGCAGCAAGGGAAATCCGTAAGCGTCGGCGTTTTTAGCGACGAAACCGGGCGACGTCCTTCGTGGCGTGCATCCGCCGCCAGGTCCTCCCCGCCGAGCCGAGTGGCAGGCCGGGCCGAGGACAGTCAACAGGTGCCACTGTGGTAGTGACCACTTGATCAATCTGTGGGACCAGTCCGGCGGTCGTCTCCGCCTTTCAAGCGGGTGGCGGACAATCCTGCACACAACAAGCGAGCACCCTACGAGCACCTGATATCTACAGTGGTTTGTTGACCGGGGCAAATTCCGCAGCTCAGGCGCCTGACCGTCGTTTGCCAAAACACGAACTCTGCGGATTAAAAGTCCTCAGCTCTACCATTGAGCTAACAGCCCTCTGCGCTTCAGGCTACCCGACCACCGGTGCCCGGGTTGATGTCCGCCCCCGGGTCCAGAGCAGCGAAGCTGATCTACGTCGGCCGCGATTCGTCAGCGATGATAACGGCAGCCGGTCGCCAGCCGAATCGGGGTTGCGGTCACAGCGTCATCTCGCCGCCTGATCCACGAGCAAGACGCCGACCAGGCCTACGACTCGCGCAGCTCAACGACGGCCGATCGTTGCCTTGACGCCGAAGCCGTCACTCGACGAACGTGCCATCCGGATTCATGACCTGATCTCGCACCAGCGGCACGAACGCCGATCCGGCCCCGTCATCCACGGCCACCGACGTGCGGATACGCCCGTCGCCGTCGTCGAGGGCGTAGCTGACGACGCTGTAGCGCTTGCCGTCCTCGCCGACGACCTGGCGTACGTCCTTCTCGTCGAGCAGCTCGCGCAACTCGCCATAGCCGAGGCGTTGCCATTCGATCAGGCGCGCATCGGCAAGCGCTGCCGCTGTCTCCTTGTTCAGCCCCACGCGCTCAGCCTTTCACCCGGACGACGGTGGCCGCGATGGCGTGGACGCTCCGGGCCCGACGCGGGGGTCAACACTGGCCAGGGCCGGCTTGGCCCGAGCCGCAGCCTGGACGCTCCGTGCGCCTCGGGCCCCTGGGCTTCCCTAGGGCCTGTTTCACCAGGACTGGCCGGCCTGCGGCGGGCCCGGACGACGACCGGCGGCGTTGCGGCTTCGTCCGGATACGACACCGGTATCCG
>NZ_JBEZDJ010000038.1:0-68093 GCF_040648275.1 Micromonospora sp. NPDC049171 | reverse complement strand
TTCGCGGCGTGGTCGCGTTGGGGGGGGACTGTCAGTCCCCCACACCCGGCTTTCCATCTTTATACATAAAATCCACATCATGTTAGCCTCGGGGCCGCGGGGGGGGGGGGGGGGCCCCCCCCACGGCCGTCACCCGACCAGGCGTAACGCGTCGGACAGCTCACGCCGGGAGGTCACCGCGAGTTTGCGGTACGCCCGACCCAGATGCGTCTGCACCGTCCGCACCGACAGCACCAACTGGTCGGCGATCTCCCGGTCGGACAGGCCCCGGGCGGCGAACCCGGCGATCTGCGTCTCTCGTGCGGTCAGCCCCGCCGCCACCGCCGGGTCGCCGGGTGCCGCGGCCCGAAGTCGGGTGCGCAGGTCGGCGAAGAGCCGGGCACTGTCGGACGTGCCGGTACGCCGGGTGACCTCGTCGACGAGTCTCAGCGCCTCACCGCTCATGTTGACGTCGAGCAGGCGGTGGGCGTGTTCGAGCAGCACCGTCGGGTTCCGGCCGGCCAGCGCGAGCACCGCCCGACCGGCGGTGACGAGGCGTTCGGCGTCCACGTGCCCGATCGCTTCGGCGATGCGACCCGCGTACCTGGTCGGCCCGGTGACCGGGTCGAGGTGTGCCGCGTAGATGAGGTAACCCAGCTCCACCAGCCAGCACCCGGAGGTCCGGGCGACGGCGATCGCCTCGTCCATCAACCGGGCCGCCCGCGTTCGCTGACCGGCCGCGGCGGCTACCGCGGCCGTCGCCCAGGGCCGCAGACCCGGCACCAACGCGACCGCGTCGACGGGGTGCTCCCGCAGCACCGCCTCGGCCTCGTCCGGGCGGCCGTCCTCGGCGAGGGTGATCGCGAGCCAGCCGGTGGCCTCGGACCGGAACAGCCCCTCCCCGTCGGCCTGCTGCGCGACGGCGTCCCGGAGCCGGCTGATCGCGCCGACCCGGTCACCGCTGACCCGCTGGGCGTAGCCGTCGAAGATCGGCCACGCGGTGTGGGACAGCCCGGAGACCAGCGGGTCGTCGGGCATCGGCCACCGTCCCGCCGCCGGGTCCGTGACCGGCCCGGTCGGGATGGGTTCCCGCCACAGTTCGGCGAACGCCAGCGCCGCCGCGGCCATGCCACGGGCGAACGGCAGTGCCGACGACCCGGACCTGCGCACCGCCGCACGGCCCATCCGCGCCGCCTCCGCGGTGCGCCCGGTCAGGGCAAGCGCGGCCACCGACGCCAGCGTGACCCGCAGCTGCCCGGCCGGCGGAGGTGTCGCACCCAGCAACTCGCGGGCATCGTGCAGCGCCCGCGCCGCCTGACCGCTGAAGAGTTGGACCACCACGGCGACCGCCGCCGCCTCCGCCCGACCGGCCGCGTCACCGGCGGCCTCGGCGTCCGCGCGAATGCGCAGCAGATCGTCGTACGCCTGCCGAGGCTCCCGCCCCACCCACGCCCGGTGCCTGGCCAACGCCACCCGGACGGTCACCTGCGCGCCTCGGTCACCGGCGGCCTCGGCATCGCGGAGTGCGGCGGCCAGCGTCTCGTACGCCTCGGCGGTGCGGCTCTGTTCGACGAGGGCGGCGGCGAGCGCTACCGCCGCCGGTGCCCCGCCGCCGCGCTCCCGGGCCCGCCGGGCCAACTGTTCCGAGGCGGTCGGATCCGCGTACAGGCAGAGGCTGGCCGACCTGAGCAGCTCGGCCGATCCGACCGGTTGGCCGGCGTGCACCGCCCACAGCGCGCTGGCCATCGCGGATGCGCCCCGGGTCGTGCCCTGGGGCGTGCTGGCCAGCAGAGCGGCGGACACCCGGCGACGCCGGGCCGGCGACATCCGGCGACGAAGCACGGCACCGAGCATCGGGTGGCGGAGTCGTACCAGGATCTGGTCGTCGCTCTGTTCGCTGCGGACCAGGCCGAGCTGTTCGAGATCGGCGATCAACTCCGGTGACGCGGCCGCCTCCACGACGGACAGCGGCAGGGGCCCACCGAGGGCCAACGCGGCCAGGGCGTCCTCGCCGAGGCGGCCGACGCGGTCCAGTTCCCGGTCGAGCAGGTCGGCCACCTGTGCCGGCACCACGAGGGGGGCGCGCCACCGCCACTGGTCGGTGTCGCGCACCAGCGAACCGACCTCCCGCCCGTGGTCGATCAATGCGGTCGCCAGTTGCGGCAGCCCGCCCGTCCACTGCCAGAGCAGTTGGGTGGTGGAGCGGCTGACCGGGCCGGACAACCGCTGTTCGGCCAGGGTGGCGACCGCGTCCTCGGCGAGGGCCGGCACGATCAGCAGGGGCAGCCCGACGTCCTTCCACAGCGCGACCACCGCGTCCGGGGCCGGGACCCCGGCCCGGACGGTGACCAGCGCGCGGACCGCACGGGCCTGGACCAGAGAGAGCAGCACGCCGGCGGACGGCCCGTCGAGCAGGTGGGCGTCGTCGACGACCAACACCGGGGTACGGCCGGAGCCACACCGTTCACGCAGGGCGGCCAGCACTGTGTTGTGCACCAGGGCCGGGTGCAGGGCCGGGTGACCGCCGCTGAGGAGTTGACCGAGCGCACCGAACGGCACCTCCTTGCTCGCCGCGGTCGCGGTGATCCAGACCTCGCGGAACAGTCGGGGCGGCAGGTCGGCGACGGCAGCCCGAGCGAGGGCGGTGCGCCCCACACCGGCCGGGCCGAGAAGCACCGCACCGGCGGCCCGGACCAGCGCGGCACGGGCCTCCACGAGCAGGCCGTCACGCCCAGTCAGCATGAACGGATAGTGGACGAGCGACTGGCCAGGGGCGATCAGTCATCCGACACCTGTCGCGCTACCGTCAGTGCCCGGCCCGGCGAGCCCGCACGGCAGCGCCCGGTGCGCCGGAAAATAACTTGTCGGACGCGACGGACTGCACGAGAGTGGCGTCCATGACGTACTGACGGAACCGCCCCCACGCACCCGCCTCCGGTGACCTCGCCCGGGAGGCCGTGCCGTCGTCCGTTCCCGCGTCTGCGTGAGAAGTGAGCCCTCCTTGCTCCAGCACCACTCCCCTGGGGAGTCCCTGCCCCCGTCCACCCCGGCCACCGTCACGGTGTTCGCCTCACCCGCGAGCTGGATCGAGTCCGCCGCGCTCGCGCAGTGCCAGCAGGTCGCCGCCCTCGACGGCATGATCCACGTCGCGGCCATGCCGGACCTGCACCCCGGCAAGGGCGCGCCCATCGGCGCGGCCATGGCCTCGACGGTGCTGTACCCGTTCCTGGTGGGCTCCGACATCGGCTGCGGCATCGCCGTGTTCCCCATCAAGCTCAAGCGTGCCGTGCCGGAGCGGCTCGCCTCCCGCTTCCCCGACCTCGACCGCGCGTTGGACCCGGAGCGGGACGCCGACGACCCGGCCTGGGCTCACGTGCCCGACGACGTCCCGGCCGGTCACCTGGACGGCCTCGGGACGGTCGGCCGTGGCAACCACTTCGTCGAACTGGCCCGGGTCGACACCATCCTCGACGCGAACCACGCGGGTCGTCTCGGGCTCGACGCCGGTGATCTCGTGCTCATCGTCCACAGTGGGTCCCGTGGTCTGGGCGAGCGGATCCTGCGGGCGCACACCGAGGTGCACGGCGCCGGTGCCGCTCCCGATCCCGCCGCCTACCTGGCGATGCACGACGAGGCCGTGCGCTGGGGTTCGCTCAACCGCCGGGTGCTCGCGGCCCGAGTCGCGTACGCGTTGGGGGCGGAGCCCACCGCACCGATCGTCGACCAGTGCCACAACCTGGTCGAGGTCTCCGACGGGGTCTACCTGCACCGCAAGGGCGCGGCGCCGGGCGACGGCCGGGACGTCCTCGTCGCCGGCACCCGGGGCACGGCCTCCTATCTGGTGGCCGCCCACGCCGGGCCGGAGGCCAACCATTCGGTGGCACACGGCGCCGGCCGCAAGATGTCGCGCGCCGACGCGCTGCGGCGGGGCCGGGCCAAGCACACGGTCGAGGAGCTTCGCCGTACTCCGGTGGGTTCGCTCGTGGTGTGTGGCGACCGGCAACTGCTCTTCGAGGAGGCGCCCACGGCGTACAAGCGCATCGAGCAGGTGATCGCCGATCTGGTCGAGCACCGGTTGGCCACCCCGGTGGTCAGCACGACTCCCCTGGTCACCTACAAGACGCCCGATCTCGGGCCCACCGCCCGTGCCGAGCGGCGCGGCCACCGCGGCGGACGGGGGCGGTCGTGAGCGTGCTCCTGCTGCTGTCCGCCGGTCGCGGCCCCGCCGAATGTGCCTGGGCAGTGGCCCAGCTCCTGCACCGCCTGACGGGGGACGGCACCCGCCGAGGTCTGACGATCGCCCAGCTTCGGATGTCACCCGGTGATCGGCCCGGCACCTACCGGTCGGCGCTCATCCGGATCACCGGTCCGGACGCCGACGCGTTCGCGGCCTCGTGGACCGGGACGCTGTGCTGGCAGGCCCCGAGCCCCTACCGGGCGGGCACGGGCCGCAAGAACTGGTACGTCACCGCTCAGCCACCGCAACCCGACGCCACGCCGACGACGTTCGCCGAGACGGATGTCGACATCGTGCCCTGCCGGACCGGCGGCCCGGGTGGTCAGCACCGCAACAAGGCCAGCACGGCGGTACGGGCGACGCACCGTCCCTCGGGCATCGTCGTCGTGGTGGACGAGGAGCGGCAGTTCAGCCTCAACCGCCGGATCGCCCTGCACCTGCTGCGGCAGCGCATCGAGCACGGCGACGAGGCGGCCCGGCGTGCCGTCACCACCGCCCGGTGGCGTGTGCACGACGACCTCGTTCGCGGCGACCCGGTGCGGGTGGAACGTCCGGAGCCCTCGCGACCGGTCCGCCGGGGATAGCGGCCCGGTCAGACGTCCAGCACCGCGTCCGCGAAGGCCCGGGGCGCTTCCTGGGGCAGGTTGTGCCCGACTCCGCCGCCGACGGTCCGGTGTTCGTACTGCCCGGCGAACTGCTTGCCGTAGACGCTGGGCTCCAGGTGCGGCGCGCCGTTGGCGTCGCCCTCCATCGAGATGCTGGGCACCGTGATCTTCGGTTTGGCGGCCAGCCGCTTCTCCACCTCGTCGTACTGCGACTCGCCGGGGGCGAGGGCCAGCCGCCACCGGTAGTTGTGGATCACGACGTCCACGTGGTCGGGGTTGTCGAACGCGGTCGCGCTGCGGTCGAAGGTGGCATCGTCGAAGGACCACTTCGGGGACGCGGTCTGCCAGATCAGCCGGGCGAAGTCGCGTCGGTTTCGGTCGTACCCGTCCCGGCCGCGCTCGGTGGCGAAGTAGTACTGGTACCACCAGGCCAGTTCCGCCTTCGGGGGCAGCGGCACCTTGCCCGATGCCTGGCCGTCGATCAGGTAGCCGCTCACCGACACCAGCCCTCGGCAGCGCTCGGGCCACAGCGCGGCCACGACGTCGGCCGTACGCGCGCCCCAGTCGAACCCGGCCAGCTTCGCGGTGTCGATCTTCAGGGCGTCCATGAGGGCGATGAGGTCGAGCCCCAGGGCTGCCGGTTCGCCGTTGCGCATGGTGTCGTCGGAGAGGAACCGGGTCGTGCCGTAGCCCCGCAGGTGTGGCACGACGACCCGGTGACCGGCGTCGGTGAGCAGCGGCACGACGTCGACGAAGCTGTGGATGTCGTACGGCCAGCCGTGCAGGAGGATCACCGCGGGCCCGTCGGGCGGCCCCGCGTCGACGTACCCGACGCTCAGGACCCCCGCGTCGACCTGTCTCACGTCATCGAACGACGTCCCCATGCCGGCCCCCGCCATCGCACCTCTCCCCGCGTCCCGACCTCTCGGATGTGCTGGCCACGTCTCAACCTAGAGCCGGGGCCAGGCCGGTGAGCAGGGTTCACACATGATCGGCGGCACCCGTTCCGGGCTGGCTATGATGCGCCCGTCGCCAGCGACTTCGCCGCCCTCCGCGCCTGCGGGCGGGGCACCGACCGTAGGGTGATGGCATGGCTGAGCGACCTCTGACCCTGATGGCGGTGCACGCCCACCCCGACGACGAGGCGACGAGCACCGGTGGCGTCCTTGCCCGCTACGCCGCGGAGGGGATCACGACGGTGCTGGTGACCTGCACCGACGGGCGGTGCGGTGACGGCCCCGGTGGGGTCAAGCCGGGCGACCCGGGGCACGACCCGGCCGCCGTCGTGGCCATGCGCCAGGCCGAGCTGGAGGCCAGCTGCGCCGTGCTGAAGGTCAGCCACCTGGAGACCCTGGGGTACGCCGACTCCGGCATGATGGGCTGGGCGACAAACGACCAGCCCGGCGCGTTCTGGACGACGCCGGTGGCGGAGGCGGCCGGCCGCCTCGCGGAGCTGATCAGGCAATACCAACCGGACGTGATCGTCACGTACGACGAGAACGGCTTCTACGGCCACCCGGACCACATCCAGGCGCACCGGATCACCATGGCCGCCGTCGAGCAGACCGACACCCCGGCGAAGGTGTACTGGACCACGGTGCCGCGTACCGCGTTCGAGCAGTTCGGCCAGATCATGCGGGAGCTCGGCGTCGAGTGGGACGCACCGGACCCGGAGGCGGAGCCGATGCCGGAGCTCGGCCTGCCCGACGACGAGATCAGCACCTGGGTGGACACCAGCGCCTTCGGAGCGCAGAAGTTCGACGCCCTGGCCACCCATGCCAGCCAGACCGAGAACATCTTCTTCCTGCAACTGGGCCGGGAGCGGTTCACCGAGCTGATGGGTGTGGAGACCTTCGTCCGGGTCCGGGACCGCACCGACGCGCCGACCCCCGAGGACGACCTCTTCGCCGGCCTGCGCTGACCACGTACGCCAGCTCCGGCAAGTGACGGCGGGCATCGTCGGCCCCCGGGTCGACGGTGCCCGCAGGTCGTCGACCTCCGAAAGTTTCGCGGGCATCTTCGACTAGCCGGCGCAGGTCATATGACGAATTTCCGGAAGTTTTCAGCGTTGACGCCCGGACATCGACGGCCTTAACGTTTCGAGCAGGTTTCCGGTCACCGGCCGGAATTACCGCCCCCTGGTCCCGCACCCGGGCCCCCGAACCCGCTCCCATCCGCCAACACCGGACCCGCACCCTAATTGATCGATGCTTGTCGATCAAAGGTCTGGAAGGGAAGGCACATGAAGCTGAGACAGTGGACGACCGTCGGCGTGGTCGCCGTCGCGACCGTCGCGGCGCTGAACACGGTGCCCGCCACCGCGAGTCGGCCGTACGACCCCACCGCGCAGAGCCTCGGCGCCCTCGGCCTGCGCCACGGCCTCCAGGTCGGCACCGCGGTCAACACGGATGCCCTCAACGACGCCGGCGACCCGCAGTACCGCGCGCTGGCCTCCTCCGAGTTCACCTCGGTCACCGCCGAGAACGTGATGAAGTGGGAGGTCCTGGAGCCCACCCGCGGCACCTACGACTGGGCGGCGGCCGACCAGCTCATCGATTTCGCCAAGCGCAACCGGCAGAGCGTGCGCGGGCACGTGCTGGTCTGGCACAACCAGCTGCCCAGCTGGCTGACCAGTGGTGTCGCCGACGGCTCCATCAGCAAGCAGGAGCTGCGCGAGCTGCTGCGCAAGCACATCACCACTGTCGTCAACCATTTCCGGGGCAAGATCTGGCAGTGGGACGTGGTCAACGAGGCGGTCAGCGACCCCTGGGACACCCCGTCGACCCTGCACTACAAGGGCTTCTGGGCCGACAACCTCGGGCCCGGCTACATCGCCGACGCGTTCCGCTGGGCGCGGGCCGCCGACCCCAAGGCCCTGCTGTTCTACAACGACTACAACATCGAGGCGTTCGGCTCCGGCAACCCGGCGGACGACAAGACCCAGTTCGTCTACGACATGACGAAGGGCCTGCTCGCCCAGGGTGTGCCGATCGACGGCGTCGGTGCCCAGGGTCACCTGGGCACCCAGTACGGCAACTTCGACACCCTCCAGGTGACCGCCGCGCTGAAGAAGTTCAGCGGGCTCGGCGTCGCGACCGCGTTCACCGAGGTCGACGTCCGCAGTCAGCTGACCGAGGCCGTCCGGGCCGGCAACGCGGAGGAGATCAACCCGCGGTTGCAGGCGTCGGCCGCCAACTTCAGCGTGCTGATGAAGGCGTGCCTCGCCGTGCGCAGCTGCCTGTCGTACACGGTCTGGGGTTTCAGCGACAACCACTCCTGGGTGCCGGGCTGGTTCGACGACCCGCCGGAGGGCCTGGCCACGATCTACGACGAGAACTACCAGCCCAAGCGGGCGTACCACGAGGTGAAGTCGGATCTGATCTTCGCTGGCCCACCATACGTCCTGCCGCGCCTGACACCCCGACCTCGCCGCTGACCTCCGGTCGCGGCGGACTCGACGGCCTGTCCGTCGGCGTAGGGCCGTGTGGGGCGCGGCGGAGCCCCACACGGCCGCTACGTGTCCACGTTCGGTCGTCCCCGTGCGGCCGTACGGACGCCATCGGAGTATTGATGCCGGTTCTACCGGCTTATCGATCGAGTTGGTGTCACTATGGCAGGCGTGGGAACTGCGAAAACTGCCATGCCTGCGATCTCGCCGCTGACCGGCGATCCAATCAAGCGGGCCGATGCCGAACGGCTCGCGGGGGTGCTGAAGGCCTTCGCCGATCCGGCCCGACTGCGACTGCTGAGTCTGATCCAGTCCGCGCCGGAAGGTGAGGCGTCCGTCAGTGACCTCACCGGGGCGCTCAACCTCTCCCAGCCGACGGTGAGTCATCACCTGAGGATCCTCACCGAGGCTGGGCTACTCGAACGCGACAAGCGCGGGGTGTGGGCCTACTACCGGTTGGTGCCCGCCGCGATCGCCCAGATCGCCGACCTCTTGACGCCGCCCCGAAAGCGGGCGACGAAGAAGACCCGCTGACCCCTCACATCCGCTCCGGAGTCCGGATGCCGAGCAGGTGCAGCCCCTGCCGCAGCGTCCGGGCCGTCAGCTCGGCCAGCAGCAGCCGGCTCTCCCGCAGCTCGTCGGGGGCCCGCAGCACCGGGCAGCGCTCGTAGAACGCGTTGAACGCGGTGGCGAGCCCATGCAGGTACCCGGCGAGGTGATGGAACTCGAGGCTTCGCTCCACCTCGCCGACCACCGCGGCGAAGCCGAGCAGCTCGACCGCGAGCGCCCGCTCCGCCGGCGACGTGAGCACGATCGGCGTGTCCGGCCGCGCGGGTGTTCCGGCGCGCCGGAACACCGACCGGATCCGGGCGTACACGTACTGGAGGTACGGCGCGGTGTTGCCGTCCAGGGCGAGCATCCGCTCCCAGTCCAGGACGTAGTCCTTCCTCCGATCGGTGGCCAGGTCGGCGTACTTGATCGCGCCGATGCCCACCGCGCGACCGATTTCGGCGGCGGCTTCGGCGTCCAGCTCCGGGTTTCTCCTGCGGGCCAGGTCGGTGGCGCGGGCGACCGCCTCCTCCAGCAGGCCGACCAGCTTCACCGACTCGCCGGCCCGGCTGCGCAGCATCCGCCCGTCGGCGCCGAGGATCGACCCGAAGCCCAGATGTTCGGCCCGGGCCGGCGGGCACAGCCAACCGGCCGTCCGGGCGACCGCGAACACCATCGCGAAGTGCTGCCGCTGCGGCAGCCCGACCACGTACAGCAGCCGGGTCGCGCCCAGTTCACCGACGCGCTGCCGCAACGCGGCCAGATCGGTGGCCGGATAGCCGTACCCCCCGTCGCTCTTGCGCACGATGAGCGGCACCGGATCGCCGTCCCGGCCGCTGAACCCGGCCGGGAAGACACAGTCGGCCCCACCGCTTCGCACCAGCAGGCCCAACCGGTCCAGGTCGTCGACGACCCCCGCGAGCAGATCGTTGTAGGCGCTCTCGCCCCGGAAGTCGTCAGCGGACAACGTCACGTCGAGCAGGTCGTAGACGGTCAGGAAGTACCGCTCGGACTGCGCCACCAGCAGCCGCCACCACCGCAGCGTCCGCTCGTCGCCGCCCTGCAACGCGACCACCCGCAGCCGCGAGCGTTCCCGGAACGTCTCGTCGGCGTCGAACTTCACCCGCGCCGCCCGGTAGAAGCCGTCCAGGTCACCCATCGACAACTCGTCCGCCGCCCCGGCCTCGCCGAGGTCGGCCAGGTGCTCGATCAGCATGCCGAACGGTGTCCCCCAGTCGCCCAGGTGGTTGACCCGCACGACCCGGTGCCCCAGCCAGTCCAGCAGCCGGACCGCCGCGTCCCCGATGACCGTGGAGCGCAGGTGCCCGACGTGCATCTCCTTCGCCACGTTCGGCGCCGAGTAGTCGACCACCACGGTCTGCGGGGCCGCCGTCGCCGGCACGCCGAGCCGGGCGTCGCCGGCCAACCCGGCGACCAGGTCGGCAAGTGCCGGGTCGGCGACGGTGAGGTTGATGAAGCCCGGCCCGGAGACCTCCGCCGACACGCAGACGTCGTCGAGCACCGCGTGCTCCAGCACCGCGGCGGCGATGTCGCGCGGCGGGCGGCCGAGCCGCCGGGCCAGCGCCAGCGCCGCGTCGGACTGGAAGTCCGCCCGCGGCGAGCGCCGCACGAGCGGGTCGACCGGGCCGCCGGCCACCGCCGCGAACGCCGGCGCCAGCCGGTCGGACAACAATCTTTCAAGATCCATGAGTACGCCGATCTCACTCGGACCCGCGCTGTCACGCGAGCCGTTGACGACAGGAGATGCGGGGCGGACCGAGGACGACAGGCGCACGACCGGCGGCTCGATCCGCCGGTCGCGGGAACAGGTCAGCGCGGGCGGGCGACGGATCGCCGGCGTCGCCGCGCACCGACCTGGACGTCAGAAGACGCTCCGGTGCACTTGGCGATCACGCTGGTCATGTGGGCAGCCTAGCCGGCCACGGATGTGTCGACATCCCGATTACCACCGCTCGGGTGAGCGTCCGACGGCCGCGAACCGTCGTTTGGGACGGTGCCCCATCGGGAACTGCCCCCACATCGACGAAAGGTGATCATGAGCCGACACACACCGCCATCGCCCGCCCGTATGCGACGCGTGCTTGCGCTGATCCCGCTACTGGGCACCATCACCGTTGCCGCCGCCTGCACCAGCACCGAGGACAAGCCCGGGTCGACCCCGTCCACCGCGGCGCCGACGTCCGCGTCGGCCGCAGTGGATCCGACCGGCCAGCCCTCGCCGAGCGCGAGCGGCCCGACGACCATCCCGACGTCGGCCTTCTTCGAGCTGCCCGCCGAGCTGCGAAAGTCTCCCCGTCGGACGCTGTCCGTCGAGGACGCCCTGCCGAAGTTGTGTGCCAACGAGTTCGGCACCGGAGGCCGGCAGGTGACGGCGAGCGCCGCGATGACCGTCATGTACCAGTCGGCGGGCGCCACCGCCGCCGATGTGGCGCAGGGGACGATCCACCAGACCATCTTCACCTTCGAGGGTGACGGCGCCACGGCGTACATGACACGTCTGCGTACCGCCCTGGACGCATGCCCCACCTACCAGCAGTTCGGAAACCGGGCCACCGTCAAGAGCAAGGCCGTGCCCGGTGTCGGCGACGAGGCGCTGCTGCTGACCCGCACGTGGCCCGAGACGAGCCTGAACGGCGAACACACCGGCCGCGAGGCGACCAGCCAGATCGCGGTGGCACGCGTCGACACCGTGGTGACCGTGTTCGACGACCAGGGTTGGGAGGGCACCAGCGGCAACCCCGCCGTCGTGGACCGGGCCCTGCGTGAGGGTGTCCGGACCATCGACGCCTGGCAGGGGTAGTCCCCGACCGGCGGTGGTTCCCCGGTGCGATGATGCGGCCCGTGACTTCCCCGGCCTCCGATCCGCTCGACCTGCGCGGCGTACGACGTGCCTACGACACCGTCGCCGAGGACTACGCCACTCTCCTGCCGGACACCCGCGCCGAGGCACCAGTCGACCTCGCCATGGTCGACGCGTTCGCCGAGGCGGTGACGTCCGGCGGTGACGCCCGGGTCCTCGACGCCGGGTGCGGCCCGGGCCGGATGAGCAGGTACCTCACCGACCGTGGGTGTCTGGTGCACGGCGTCGACCTGTCGCCGGGCATGATCGCCCGCGCCCGGCGTGACCACCGCGACCTGATGTTCACCGTGGGCTCACTGAGCGCCCTGCCCTACCCGGACGCCCGGTTCGCCGGCGTGCTGCTGTGGTACTCCACCATCCACACACCTCCCGCCGGGCAGGCGCGCGTCTTCGCGGAGGCGGCCCGGGTGCTGCGCCCGGGTGGCCACCTGCTCGTCGGATTCCAGGCCGGTGACGGCACACGCGACCTGTCCGCGGCCTACCGTCGCCGGTTCGGGCACGAGATCCGGTTGGCGCGACACCGCTACCCGCCGGATCGGGTCGCCGCCGAGATCGAGGCCGCCGGCCTGCGCGAGGAGTGCCGCCTGGTGCGACGCGCTCGGGGCACGGAGCGGGACGACCAGGCGTTCCTGCTGGCCACGGCTCGTCGCGTCAACGGTTGAAGGCGAGGTAGAGCCCGAGGCCGAAGTTGACCACCAGTTGGGTGATCAATCCTCGCGCAGGGCGTCGAGGCGCGCTCGGAGCGCCGCCGCGATCTCGCCCGCCGCGACGATCTGGTCCGGTGTGAGGGCGTCGACGAAGAGTTCACGAATGGCGCGCAGGTGGGGAAATGTGGCTTTGCCGAACGCCTCGGCGCCGGCCGTGGTGAGCAGCACCTCCGCCCCTCGGGGGACTGTCGCGCACTCCTGGCGGCGGATGAGGCCGCGCCGCTCCATCCGCCCCAGATGGTGGGAGAGGCGGCTGCGCTCCCAGCCGATGTGCGACGCGAGTGCGGACGAGCGCATTGCCTGCTCCGGTGCCTCGCTGAGAGCGAGCAGGACGGCGTAGTCCCCCGTCGACAGGGAGGAGTCGCCCTGGAGACGGGATTCCAGCCGGGAACCCAGCGCCGCCGTCGTCTCGATGAAGTCCCGCCAGATCCGTAGCTCCTCCGCTGTCGGTAGCTGGCGCCCACCCCGCCGGACAGGTGTGGTCTCCGTCATGCCACTCTCCCGGGAATTGACGTGTCAATCGCCAAGTTAGCATCATTGACACGTCAACCGGTAGGTCCGCTTCCGCGGATCGCCGACGGGGAGTACCGAGGAGGGCACGATGACAGCCGCAGATTTCGAACTGGGGCTCAACTCGTTCGGGGAGGTGGCCACCGACGGCGACCGGGTCCTGAGCGACGCCGAGACCGTACGGCTGCTCGTCGAGGAGGCACAACTCGCCGAGTCGGTCGGACTCGACGTGTTCAGCCTCGGTGAGCACTACCGGGAGGGCCACAACGACTCGGCCACGCCCGTGTTGCTCGCGGCAGCCGCGACGGCGACCGAGCGGATTCGCCTCGGCACCTCGGTCACGGTGCTCAGCACGAACGACCCGGTACGCCTCTACCACGAGTTCGCCACCCTCGACGCCGTGTCCAACGGCCGCGCCCAGATGGTCCTCGGACGCGCGTCGGCGACCGAGTCGTTTCCACTGTTCGGCTACGACCTGGCCGACTACGAGCGGTTGTTCGAGGAGAAGTTGGACCTCTTCCTCCGGCTCCAACGCGACGAATCGGTCACCTGGTCCGGAACGGTGCGAACTCCCCTGACCGGCCAGCGCCTGCATCCACGGATGCGGCCCGGCGGCATCCCGACCTGGATCGGCGTCGGGGGCAGCCCGAACTCGGTGATCCGGGCCGCCCGGCACGGACTTCCGCTCCTGCTCGCGATCATCGGTGGACGCCCCCAGCGGTTCGCCGGCCACGTCGACCTGTACACCAAAGCGCTCGAACAGTTCGGGCATACCCCGCAGCCAATCGGGCAGCACTCCCTCGGCCTTGTCGCAGACACCGACGAGGAGGCGGTGGAGACGTGGTGGCGGTACTGGCAGCCGGTCGCGGCGGCGCTCGCCGCGGAACGCGGCTTCTACAAACCGGACCGCGCACGCTACGAGGCGGAAATCGACCATGGTGCGCTCTTCGTCGGGTCGCCCGAGACGGTGGCGCAGAAGATCGCCACGGTCGCCCGCGACCTGCGGCTGAGCCGCTTCGATCTGAAGTACGACATCATGCACCTGCCCCGCGAGGCACGCGCGCGCACGATCCAACTGCTCGGCAGTGCGGTCGCACCGCGGGTCCGGGAGCTGCTGGCGAAGGAGCCCACCCATGTCTGATCTGCTGTTCGGCCTGGACACGTTCGGCGACGTACCGGAGGACGACAACGGCAAGCTCGTCTCCCACGCGGCGGCGATCCGCCAGGTCGTCGACGAGGCCGTGCTCGCCGACGACCTCGGCGTCGACGTCATCGCGCTGGGCGAGCACCACCGGCCGGAGTACTCGGTCTCCACACCGGAGACGGTGCTGGCGGGCATCGCCACCCGTACCTCGCGGATCCGACTGGCCTCCGGCGTGACCGTGCTGAGTTCGGACGACCCGGTCCGGGTGTTCCAGCGTTTCGCCACGGTGGACGCGCTGTCGAACGGCCGAGCCGAGGTCATCCTCGGTCGCGGCTCGTTCACCGAGTCGTTCCCCCTCTTCGGCTACGACCTGCGCGACTACGACACGCTGTTCGAGGAGAAGATCGAACTGTTCGTCAAGTTGCTCGACGAAAAGCCGGTCACCTGGAGTGGCACCCTGCGTGCCCCGCTGGAGAACGCCGACGTCTTTCCCAAGACGGAGTCGGGTCACCTGGACACCTGGGTCGGCGTCGGTGGCTCACCACAGTCGGTCGTCCGCACCGCCCAGTACGGGCTGCCACTCATGCTCGCCATCATCGGCGGCGCCCCCGAACGCTTCGCGCCCTACATCGACCTGTACCGCCGGGCGGCCGACCAACTCGGGACGACCGCGCACCCGGTCGGCATGCACTCGCCGGGCTTCATCGCCGACACCGACGAGCAGGCCAAGGAGATCTACTGGCCGCACTACCGGATCATGCGAGACCGGATCGGCAAACTGCGGGGCTGGCCACCGATCCGCCGCCAGGAGTTCGACTCCGAGGTGGAGAACGGCTCGCTCTACATCGGCTCGCCGGAGACCGTGGCCCGCCGGATGGCCCGCGCGATCCGCAGCCTCGGCGTCGGCCGGTTCGACCTCATCTACTCGGCCGGCGCGCAACCGGTGAGTGCCCGGATGCGGGCCGTGGAACTGTACGGCTCCAGGGTGATCCCCATGGTCCGCGAACTGCTGGCCTGATCAGCACGTCAGAACCGAGAGGACGACATGTTCGACAACGATCGGCCCCAGACCCTTGGCGTGCTCGGGGCCGGCAAGGTGGGCACGGTGCTCGCCCGGCTCGCCGTCGCCGCCGGCTACCGGGTGCTGGTCGCCGGTTCCGGCGACCCGGCGAAGATCGCCCTCACCGTGGAGGTGCTCGCTCCGGGGGCGGCGGCCACCACGGCGGTCGACGCGGTGGCCGCCGCCGACATCGTGATCCTCGCCCTGCCGCTGGGAAAGTACCGCAGCGTTCCCGCCGAGGCGCTGCGCGGCAAGCTCGTCGTCGACGCGATGAACTACTGGTGGGAGATCGACGGCATCCGCGACGACCTCACCGACCCGCGTACCTCGTCGAGCGAGATCGTCCAGGCGTTCCTGTCCGGGTCCCGGATAGTCAAGGCGTTCAACCACATGGGCTACCACGATCTTGAGGACGAGGCGCGGCCGGCGGGATCGGCCGGCCGCAAGGCCATCGCGATCGCCGGCGACGACGCCACGGACCTCGCCACGGTCGCGGCGCTGGTGGACGCGCTGGGCTTCGATCCGGTCGTCGCCGGCCGCCTGGCCGAGGGCGTACGACTCGAACCCGGCAGCGAGTTGTTCGGTGCCAACGTGAGCGCCGACGAGGTGCGTGCGATGCTCGACCGCTTCCCGGAGTCCGAGCGTGGCCGGACCATTGCCGCCGCCCGAGCGGCGTCGTAGTCGCCGGGCTCCCCCCGCACGCCGTGGGCGTACCGAAAGGTGGCCGCCGCCTGAGCGCGGTCAGCGCTGGTGTGGTCCGGACGCGGCTGGTCGATCAGGAATCGAGAAGCCCGCCCGGTACCACCCGGTCTAGCCTTTTCCCAGGTCACCGGCAGCACGCCGAGACTGGACGACGAGAGGGAGCCCGCGAATGTCCGCGAAGACCGCCACGACCGAGTCCGACGGCTTCAGCCCCGAGGAGCGGGCCGCGATGAAGGAGCGCGCCGCCGAGCTGCGCGCCGAGGGCAAGAAGGGCGCCAAGAAGGCCGACGGGCTACAGGCGATCCTGGACCGGATCGCGCAGATGGAGCCGGACGACCGGGCGCTCGCCGAGCGCGTGCACGTGACGGTCACCGCCGCCGCCCCGGATCTGTCGCCCAAGACGTGGTACGGGATGCCCGCCTACGCGAACGCCGACGGCAAGATCGTGGTCTTCTTCCAGGACTCCGGCAAGTTCAACTACCGGTACTCGACCCTGGGCTTCCAGGACGCGGCCAACCTCGACGACGGCGACCTGTGGCCGGTGGCGTACGCCCTACAGAAGTGGAGCCCGGCGGTGGAGAAGAAGGTCGTCGAGCTGGTCCGGGCGGCGATCTCCTGACCGTCGTCCCCCGTGCCACGAGGTCCGGCGGGGCAGCGGAGCGATGTCGCAGTTATCGACATGTGAAAATGCCCCACCGCCTGGCGGAGACGGGTGGATTCCCGTCGGAAGGGCCAGCCATGATCCCGTGCGGGGTGACGACCCGTCACCCCAGACGGGGAGAACAATGCTTCACAGACCATCATTCGTCGGCACCCGCGCCGCACTGTCACGCCGGGTTGCCGGCGCGACCGCCGTGGTGACCCTGGCCGCCGCCGCCGCGGTCGGCGTGGCCGGGCCAGCCCTCGCCACGGCGGGGGCGGCCGCACCGACTGCCGCCGCGGACAGCGTGACCCGACTGCCGGACGTCACCGCCGTCTTCGACACCGCCGCCGCAGGAGGCCGGGTCTTCGTCTCCGCGACGGACCGGGTGATCGTCGCCGACTCGACAGGCGCCATCACCGACACGGTGCGTGGGCTCGCCGGCCCGCGCGGCCTCGCGATCACACCCGGCGGCGACCGCCTCTACGTGGCGCTGTACGACGGCGGTGCGGTGGCGGAGATCGACACCAGCACCGGGGAGGTCGTCCGCAGGATCGACATCGGGCAGCGCTGCCC
This sequence comes from Micromonospora sp. NPDC049171, assembly GCF_040648275.1. Taxonomy (NCBI): domain Bacteria; kingdom Bacillati; phylum Actinomycetota; class Actinomycetes; order Micromonosporales; family Micromonosporaceae; genus Micromonospora; species Micromonospora sp. NPDC049171. Next base: position 51,055 of record NZ_JBEZDJ010000038.1, on the reverse strand, counting down.
CCAGCACCTCGCGCTCTCCGGCAGCCGGGTCTGGGTCGGCTACGGCTGCGAGCGCAGCGGGGCGGGCGGAGCACTGACCCTGGACCTCGCCGCGGCCTCCCCCACCGTCGTCAGCATCACCGACAACAAGTTCGGTGCTCCGGCCCTGGCCGTGGCCGGCGGCGTGTTGGCCCTCGGCGAGACCGAACTGCATCCGTCGACGGTCCACGTCTACGCCGTCGACGGCCAGCAGGCCACCGAGCGCGGCACGATCGAGGTGCCGGTGCTCGGCGACCTGACGCTCAACCCGGACGGCTCGCTTCTGGTCGCCGCCTGGGGTGGGAGGTCCGAGGCTCTCGCGTACGACACCGCCACCCTCGCCGAGGTGCACAGCTACGGCGGCTCCTCAGGATGGCCGACGGCTGTGGCGTTCAGCCCGGACGGTCGACACCTCGCGGCCGGCCACTACGTCGGCGAAGGCCCAGCGCTGATGATCTACGACACCGCCAGCGGCAGGGTGATCAACACGGCCAGCACCGAGTTCGGTCAGATGGTGCTCGGCACCGTGACCGTCCTCGGCAGGGACATCTTCACGGTCATCGAGCGCGAAGGCGCGTTCCGGCTCTGGCACGTGGTCGACGCGACGCTTCCGACGTCGGCCATCACCCTGACCGCGCCCGACTCGGGCATCGCGCTCGACCCACTGCGCGTCACCGGCCGGCTCACCCTCGCCGACGGCACCGACCCGGGGGTGCAGGAGCTTCAGGTCAGCCGCACCATTCCGGACGGCACCTGGGTCACCCTCTCGGCCACCACCGCGGCCGACGGCACCTTCACCCTCACCGACGTCCCCCCGCTGAGCGGGCAGATCCGCTACGACGTCTACTGGAATCCGACAGGTGACTACCACGGCAGCACGGCCTCGGCGACGGTTCCGGTGGCCGGGCGCGCCGCGACGCTCACCCTCGGCGGGCCGGGCAACGGCAGGGACGGCAGGCAACTGTCGCTCTCCGGCGTCCTGGGCCTCGACGGCAGGGCTCCCACGCAACCGCAGACCCTGGCGGTGACCCGGACGATCTGGAACAACCGCCTCGACGGTGCCATCGAACAACTGCCGAACGTCACCACCGACAGCCGCGGCGCCTTCACCGTCCTCGATACGCCCAGCCAGGGCGGCCGGTACGTCTACACCGTCACCTGGCACGGCGACTCGGTGTACGCGTCGCCGTCCGCCAGCCACGAGGTGACGGTGTCGTCCACGGACTCGCACGTCGCCGGTCAGGTGGCGGATCCCGCGTACATCGGGTTGCCGTTCCGGGTCTCCGGCGCCGTGACCTACGACGTCGGCGCGTGCCAGGGCCCGACCGTGGTGCACGTGAGCCGGCGGGTCAACGGCGGCGCGGCGAGCCGGCTGCCGGACGTCACCACCGACGCCTCCTGCGGTTTCGGTTTCGACGACACCGTGAGCAGGACCGGGCCGGTGGCCTACACCGTGACCTGGGACGGCGACGCCACCCACCGCAGGACCACCGGCACCATCTCCGGCACCGTGCAGAAGCAGCCGACCTACATCGAGGCCACCTCTCCCGACCGCACCCTCCTCAACGGGCAGCAGGCGGTCATCGAGGGCAGGGTCACCGATCTCAACGGCGAGTCGATCAGCGGGCGGTGGAAGTTGACCGTGCGGCGGATCGGCCCGGACGGCTCCGAGGTCACCCTCCCGGGCGTGACCACCGCCGCCGACGGCACCTTCTCCTACCGCGACTCGCTGCCGACCATGGACGCCAGCACCTACCCGCAGTTCCAGTACGAGTTCTCCTGGTCCGGCACCGCCACGTACCGGGCAACCACCGGCAGTGTCTTCTTCTACGTCGTGCCACCGGACTGCGACTGCTGATGCGGTGGTGATGCCGCCCGCCCGTCGTCCGGGCGGGCGGGCGGCATCATGTCGGACATGTCAATCACCGATCATGCGCTGGCCGTCGAGGCGGCGGAAGCCGGAGCCGCGGTCGTCCGCTCGCAGTACGGATCGTCGCTGGCCCGTTTCATGAAGACCGCTGACGACTTCGCCACCACCGCCGACGTCGAGGCCGAGAGGGCCATCCTCGACGTCCTGCGCGCCGGCCGGCCGGACGACACCGTGCTGGCGGAGGAGAGCGGGCACACCGGCACCGGCGCGAACGGACGTACATGGCTTGTCGACCCGCTGTGCGGAACGCTGAACTACGCCGTGCGGACCATGCTGACCTCGGTGAACGTCGCCCTGCGTGCAGGGGCCCGCGTCTCCGTGGCCGCCTCGGCGGACCCGTTCACCGACGAGGTGTTCTGGACCGACGGCAGCACCGCGTACGCCCGGCGTGGCGGCATCGACGAGCGGCTCACCCCGTCGGCCGAGTCACGTCTCGTCGACGTCAATCTCGACCCGCCGTTTCCCAACCGACACGTCTTCCTGGCCGCCCGGATGCTCGCGGACGACGGGTTCATCGAACAGTTCCGCCCGCGCGTCGTCTCCACCACGCTGGCCGTGGCCTGGGTGGCCGCCGGTCGCCGCGCCGGCTACGTCACCGATGGCGAGCACCTGTGCGACAGCGTCCACTTCGCGGCCGGAATCGCCCTCGGTCAGGCGGCCGGTTGTGTGGTCACCGGAATCGACGGTGGGCCGGTTCACCCCGACGGGAAAGGACTCGTCGTCGCCGCCGACGAGCGGACGCACGCCGCCCTCCTGGCTCTCGTCCACAACCAGCGGTGACCGTCGGCCCGACGCACGGCACGAGGGCCCGGGCTCGACCGCGACCATCCGGGGCTGGGGACGTGCGCGGCGACCAGCACCGGAATACTTGGCCACCGTGACGATCAAAGCGCTGATCCTCGACTTCGACGGTCTGCTGATGGACACGGAGACCACGCTGCTGGAGAGCTGGCGGTGGGAGTGGCGACGGCACGGCCTGCGGCTCGACCCGACGGGCTTCTTCGCCGACCACGGTGGCGACGCGAACGACGCCCGGTATGTGGCGCTCGCAGCGGCGGTCGGGCCGGCGTACGACCGCACGTCCAGCCACACGTTGCGGATGGCGTACCGGGCAGAGCTGAATGCGGCGCTGACGCCCGCGCCCGGCATCCTGGGGTGGTTGGACCGGGCCGCGGAGTTGGGGCTGCGGCTCGCCGTGGCGAGCAGTTCCCCGATCACGCATGTGGGCGCGCTGCTGGACCAGGCGGGGCTGCGGGCGCGGTTCGAGGTGCTGGCGACCGGCGAGGAGGTGCCGGCCCACAAACCGGATCCGGCGGTCTATCTGCTGGCGCTGGATCGGCTCGGGCTGCCCGCGGATCAGGCTGTCGCGTTCGAGGACACCGCGCACGGCGTGGCGGCGGCACGGGCCGCTGGGCTCCGGTGCGTTGCCGTGCCGAACCGCCACGCGGACCACGCCCGCTTCACGGCCGCGGACCTGGTGTTGCCCAGCGCGGCGGACCTGCCCCTGGACGCGCTCCTGGCCCGGCTGGCACTGGGGGCGGGCAGTCTCCGGTGAGTGCGCGCCGGAGACCGAGCAGAGCTCTCGCCCGGCCACGCCCGCCCGCCGCACCCGGCCCGGCCGGCCAGCCAGCCAGCCAGCCAATGCTTGTCGGGCGATGCCGCGGAGACCTTGATGTCGCTGAGTCATCAAGATGACTCACCGGCATCACGCTCAGCAGAACGACATGCCCCGGCCGCGTCGAGGTCAGGCTCGGTGCTCAGCGCAGACCGTTCAGCTCGGAGCAACCGCCGAGGTGTTCGAGTGACGGGTGCTCGCGCGAGGGCGGGAGCGACGGGTTCCGCCGCTCCCGCCCGCGCAAGCTAGCTGGCGTACGTCTCGAACTCGCCGACCCGCGGCGTACCGCCGGAGCTGTTGATCTTGAAGTTGATCTTGCTTAGCGAGGTCGAGGAGAAGGTGATGGAGCCCGCCCCGCTGCCGGAGGCCAGGACGGCCCCGTTGTCGTTGTTGATGAGCTGCCAGGCCCCGATGGAGCCCTGGGTCCCGGACGGCTCACGGATGACCACCCGGGACACCCGGGTCGGGGAGCCCCACTTGATCGAGATGGTGCCGGTCGCTCCGGCCGGCGACCAGTAGGTGCCGAGGTCGCCGTCCCGCACGTTGCCGTAGCTGGTCCCGCTGGCCTTGCTGGACCCGTCGGCACCGGCACCGAGGCTGAGGTTGGTCCCGCCGCCCGGAGGCGGGGTGGTCGGCGGCGGAGTCGTGGTCGGCGGGGCGCTCGTCGGCGGCGGCGTGGTCGGCGACGGGCTCTGCGGTGAGCAACTGCCGTTCGACACCCGCAGACCCGTGTTGGGGCCCGCCGTCTGCCGGACGACGTCCGGCACGCAACTCGCCCCGTCGAGGCTGTACGCGTACGGGATGGTGACGGTGGTGTTGGACGTCGGGTTGGGACCGGCGGGGTAGTTGTCGCTGCCGGGGCCAGACCAGGTGACGTTGTCGAAGATGTTGCCGCTCACCTGCCAGTAGCCGCGCTGGTCGGTGTAGAAGGTGCCCAACACGTCCTTGGAGTTCCGGAAGTAGTTGTTCTCCACCTTCGCCTTCGCACCGGCCCGGGAGTTGATGCCCGACTCGTGCAGGCCCACGTAGTGGTTGTTGTAGATGTGGGCCGTGCCGCCGCGCAGCAGCGGTGTCCGGGAGTCGATGTTCTCGTACAGGTTGTGGTGGTAGGTGATGAAGCTGTTCGAGAGGTCAGTCTCGCTCGACCCGACGAGGCCGCCGCGCCCGGAGTTGCGCAGGATGCTGTAGGACAGGGTGACGTACTGGGTGTTGTCCTTCATGTCGAAGAGGCCGTCGTACCCCTGCGACTCCCCGCCCGACGCCTCCAGCGTGACGTGGTCGACCCAGACGTTGCGGACCGTGCTCTCCATGCCGATGGCGTCCCCGCCGTTGGAGATGGGCGAGCCGGACTTCTTGACGTTCCGGACCGTCACGTTCTGGATGATGATGTTGCTGGAGTCGCGGATGTGGATGCCGAGCTGGTCGAAGACCGCTCCACTGCCGACGCCGATAATGGTGACGTTGCTGATCTGCTTGAGCTCGATCACGCCGGCGGTGGTGTTGCAGCTCGATCCCGACACCTTGGCGGTGTTGCCGTGGTTGATGGTCCCGGTGACCTCGATGGTGATCGGGGTGCTGCTGCTGGGGCGGCCGCAGAGCGCCGCGTGGATCGCGGTGCCCGTGGTGGCGCGTACGGTCTGCCCACCCGCACCGCCGGTGGTCCCGCCGTTCTGGGTGGCGTAGCCGGTGGCGTTGCCGGCCGCCGCCGACGCCTGCGGGGTCGGCAGGGCCACCGCGACCGCGATCCCGACGGCCGCCGTGGCCAGCGCTGCCTGAAGTCGCAGAGCGACATGTCTCTTCATCTCGCCTCACCTTCACATTCGAGAGGTCCATCGCCGGGTGGCGGCCCGTCAGACCGCACGCTTGCTCGGTGGAGACCCTGCCGACCGCTCGACAGCACCCAAGGTCTGTCGGCATCCGCCTCGCCCTGGTAGGCGCAGGGAACCGGCCGCGCAAGCGGTGCACCCGAGGTGGCGTTGATCGATGTGTGATCGCCCGGCTCACAGATAGAACATCGATGTACAGCAATGGTAGGAAAGCGTTTTCCCCGAAGGCAAGGGTTAGCGTTTGCAGGTTTGTTGCAGCCACACCGGCCTGCGCGCGCCGCCCACGATCCGACGACGCGAGTGCGGCGCGCGGCGGACTACCGGCGGGCGTCGCCCGGGTCGGGCTCAGCGCCGGAGGGCCCTCCTCCGACCAGCACCGACTCCTGCCCCTCCTGCCGACCCTCCTGGCGGGCACGGGCGAGCAGCCCGGCCAGCCGACGACGGCGGCGCCGGACCACGGCCCGCAGACCGACGAGGAGTACGCCGAGCAGAACCAGCAGCGCGAGCTGTGTCCACGGCACGACCCAGGTGGTGACGGTGGCGGAGACCGGCCGAAGATCGGCACCGACCTTTGCGTCGCCGAGCAGGGCCGGTGACGTGGTGACGGTCGTCCGGAGGCGCACCAGCGCCCAGACGCCGTCGGCGCGGGTCTGCACCTGCCGACTGCCGGCCGGGAGCAACTCCTCGATCGCACCTGTGGCGTCGTGGTTGGTCCGTCCGAAGAGGTCGGACACCACCACCCGGCTCGTTCCGCCGACCCAGACGTTGCCGGCGTTCTCGACCGTGTAGCGGACCCGCAGCGTGCCACCGGCGAAGGGATTCCACGACGGCGTGTACCTCGCGGTGAGGCCCTGAACGGGCAGGGTCGCCTGGGCGGACCCGTTGACCCGGACCATGACCCGGAAACCCACCCGGCTCTCGACGTTGACCGTGCCACCGGTGCTGGTGACGGTCGCGGCGATGCCGGCCGGGTGGTCCCCCGGTGTGGCGTTCCTGGGCACCGTGATCGTGAACGGCACCACCCTCGTCTCGTTCGGGCCGACGGTGACCTTCTCCTGCACGTCGATCCAGGTGCCGCCGTCGACCGAGGGGCGGTCGGACGAGAGCATGTTGAACCGACCCCTGTCGGTGAGATAGCCGTCGGCGGCCTTCAGGGAGAAGGCGACAGCGGTACGGCTGAAGTTCCGGACCGCCAGGTGCTCGGTCACGACCGCCCCCGGGTCGAGGCTGGCGTTGATCCACCGGCGCTGGTCGGGCCCGCTCGGGGTGGCCGGCTGGACCGTCCAGGTCAGGGCCTTCGGGTCCGGCTCCGCCGCCGCCACGGCCGGCGCGGCCCCAACCGTGAGGGCCACGACGGCGAGGACGGTGAGCACCCGGCGCGGCGGGGAGACGGTCATGCGGATGGCCCTTCGGCGGGGGGTGTGGCGGGGGCCCGGTCCGGGCCCCCGCCACACCACTACTCGAACAGTGAGAGCGTGAGCGTCGAGCTGTACGCACCGGCGGCGACCTCCGCCGGGGTACGCAGGTACAGATCGGCGTTGACGGAGTACGAGTCGCTGGCGACCGCCTCGGAGTCGAAGGCCGAGACCAACAGCTCCTGGTCGACGAGGCCGACGTTGTTACCCGGCAGGGTCGCCTCGTCCAGCGCGGTCACGACCTCCTCGCCCTCGGTGACCAGGCCGCTGTCCCCGCCGTCGAGCAGGCGGGGCTTCCACCCGAGGTGGTCGGCGGTGATCGGCGTCTGGCCGGAGGTGCCCGCGAAGTCGGTAGCGCTGCCGAGCACCGCCCAGCCGGCACCGTCGGGAACCTCGTCGGCGACGCGCGTGTCGGTGACCGTCACCGTCGGCAGCGTACCGACGAACTGGCGGACCAGCAGGGTCGAGCCATCCTCGGACAGCGCGACGGCGTCGCCGGCGATGGACAGGGCCAGGACGCCCGGTTCCCTGACCTCGTCGATGTCGACGGTCACCCGCACGCTGGCGTCGTCGTCGGGCTCGGCCAGGGCGGGCGACGGCAGCACCGCGGCGCCGACCAGAACCGCGCCGACGGCACCGGCCGCGAGCATCCGCCGCCGTTTGTCTGTGTTCATGTGATCTCCGTTCGCGTCGAAAAAGGGGTTATCCGCCACAGGTGCCGGCGGGGTGTTGCACGGTGCGGACGGTCGTCACGTCCTGTCCACCGATCGCCCCGGTCACCCGGACCGTCGCCGAACCCGCCGGCACCGAGACGGCGCGCGTGTTGAACGACTGGTAGGCGTTCGCGCCCGGCGCGACGGCCGCGAACGAGCGCTCGCCGTACGCGGTCTCCAGCGCGATCCCCACCGGCGCGCCATGGTCGTTGCGCGCCTGCACCGCCACGTAGACCTTGCCGCCCACGCACCGCGCCGACGCGGTGACCGTGACGGGCAGCTCCAGGGTGGCCGCCTGGAAGGCCCAGGTGTCGATCTCGAAGAGGTCGACACCGGCCGGACCGGTGTAGGTGAAGTAGACGTCGTGCACGCCGCTGACGCCGGCAAGCTCGGCGGTCACCTCGGCCCACTGGCCGACGGGCGTGTCGACGGCGGCCGTGCCGACGACCGGACCGGTGGCGGAGTCCAGCCGTACCTGGATCTGCCCGCCAGCGGCGAGCGCCCGCACCCTCGCCGTCACGCTCCGCGCGCCGTTGTCGCCGAAGTTCACCGACGACAACGCCGTCCAATCGCCGTTGTCGATGTCGCGGACCACCAGGTTCGGTGCCGCGCCGCCGAACTGGGCGGAGCCGCCGTCGATCTTCGTGGTCGCGACGCCCTTGCTCCAGCCGAAGGTCTCGGCCTCGAAGACGCGGTACGGGTCGAAGTCGCGGACCTGGTTCACGCCGGCGTAGGTGCCGACGACCTGCTGGATCGTGCCGTCCGGGTTGAAGGCAAGTTCCTGGATGTGCGGGCTGCGGTACCCCTGGGTGGTGTTGCCGTTGATGCGCTTGTTCAACGTCGGCGCGTGGTAGGTGAAGTAGTGCTTGCCCTCGAACTCGAAGACCGACTGGTGGTTGTTGCCGCCGGTGCCGGCCCCAAAGAACTGCGACTGGTTCGGGAAGAGCACGCCGGCGTAGGTCTCCTTCGGCCACGACATCGGGTTGTCGGAGATCAGGTAGCCGATCTGGCCACCACCGGGGTAGCCGGGGAGCGGCTGCTGGCTGCCACCGAAGTCGTTCCCGCCGAAGTGCGACGAGTACGAGAAGTAGTACTTTCCCTGCCGCTTGAAGACGTGACCCGCCTCGAAGGCCACCGGGGCGTCGACCACCGCGGCCGTGCCCTGGGTCGCGACCATGGTGTCGTCGAGTTCGATGGCCCGGATGTTCTTCGGGTTGTTGAAGCGCTCGGCCGGCGGCATGCTCGTCGACGCGGGGCCACCACCGAAGTAGAGGTACGGCTGGCCGTCGTCGTCCACGAACGGGGCCGGGTCGAACTTCCACGCGACGTTCTCAGCACCGGGGGTACGACCGTCGATGAGCGTGCTCGTACGCTCGCTGGTCCACGGGCCGAGCGGCGACGCGCCCGTGATCACGTTGCTGGAGCCACCGCCGTTGGCGTAGTAGAGGAAGAACTTCTCCACCCCGTTCACCACCTTCTTGGCGATGCCCGGAGCCCACGAGTTGGCGGTGAACGGGGCCACCCCGTTCGGGCCGGCGACCTGGATCTCACCGTGGTCGGTCCAGTTCACCAGGTCCGCCGAGGAGATCACCGTGATCTGGTTGATGTCGCCGTAGTTGATCCCGGGCGAGACGCCCGTGGCCGGGTTCGGGGCGTAGCCCTGGGTGTCGTTCGTCATGTACATGTACACCCGGCCGTCGTGCACGAGGCCGAAGCCGTCGGCGCCGAACTTGTGCCCGATCAACGGGTTGTGCTCCCCGGGCAGCTTGCCGACGACCTCGATGGTCTTCGACACCGGTGCGGGCGGCGCGGCGCCGACCACCGACACGTCGTCGAGCTTGAAGTCCATGAGGTGCAGGTCCGGGTCGGTGGTCGGGGTGGCCGTCCAGGGGGTCTCGAAGAACAGGCGCGCCGTCGACACGGTCTGCGTCGCCGGGATCGTGAACGTGCCGTTGAACTGCGCCCACTGACCCTTCGTCGCCGTCACGCTGACGAGGTTGGTGTAGGTGCCGCCGCCGTAGTGCATGGTGGCGAAGAACTGCTTGGTGGCCGGTCCGTTCGCGTTCTCGTACTTGATGCGGGCCGTCAGGGTGTACGCCTGGCCGGCCTGCACCTTGCCGCTGAGGTCCTGCATCGGCCCGGACCCGGTCGTCGTCCGGCTGGTCACGAGGGCGGCGTTCGCCCCGGCGTAGGCATCCGAGGTGGCCGACAACTGGGCGCCGTCGCTGGCGTTTCCGTTGTTGACGAACCAGTTGGCCAGGCCGTCCTCGAACCCGCCGTTGACAACGAGATTCGTGTCGGCGGCCTGGACCGGCGCGGCCCCGGCGCCGAACCCGGCGGCCAGCAGCAGGCCGACTGTCGCGAGCGCCGCGACCCGTCCTCGGGTCGGCCGTCGCATTCGTTGTTCCACGAAACGTCCTCCTTCATCTCTGACGTGCGGTCATCGGTGTACGGGGGATCGGTGGGTGGTCCGGACATCAGGGTCGACCGCCACCACCGGCTCGACCGCGGCCGGCGGAGCGGAACAGGTTTGCTGTTCCGCGCCGCACGGCCGGTCGCCGGTGGTGCTGGTCGCTGAGCCGAGGGGCTCGTGGTGGGGTTATCCGCCGCAGGTGGCGCCGGGGTGCGGCGCGGAGTGCGCGGTGGTCACGTCCCGGCCGGCGACAGTGCCGGTGACCCGGACCGTCGCCGAGCCGGCCGCCACCGACGCCGCACGCGTGGGGAACGACTGGTAGACGTTCGCCCCCGCCGCCACGGTCGCGAACGACCGGTTCCCGTACGGGGTCTCCAGGGTGATCCCGACCGGCCCGTCCGAGTCGTTGCGCGCCCGCACCGCCAGGTATGCCCGGCCAGCCAGGCACCGCACCTCGGCGCTGGCCGTGACCGGCAGTGCCGCGAGCACGCCGAGTCGGGCCAGTTGGTAGCTGAGTGCGCGCTCCGGGGCGTCGATCTGGTTCTGGGTGCCCAACTGGCCGGCCCGTGCCGCCGTCGCCGCCGCGAGTGCGGACCGCGTCGCAGCCCAGGCGTCGGGCGGGTAGTGGCGCGCGTCGAGCGTGTGCGCGTGGGCAATGGCCGCGTCGAGGGCGACGGTGTCCAGCGGCCGGGCCTGCGCGGTCAGCACGTCGCTGAGCAGGTAGTTGTCGAAGTCGACGTGCCCGCCGGTGTCCTGGGTCGCGTAGTTGAACAGGCCCACCCGGTGACCCATGAAGTGCGCGAGGCTGCCGTCCAGCGTCTGCGGGCCGACGCGGTTGCCGAGCCGGGTCCAGGTCAACCCGTCCAGGCTGTAGTAGAACGTCGTCCACAACTGGCCGACCGGCGAGGCGAAGTCGAGGTCCGCCTTCACGTGCACCTCGGTCGCGTCACCCAACGCCACGGTCGTGCCCGCCACGAAACTCTCCAGTGTCGACTGGTCGAGGCCGACCGCGAACGGCTGCGACCGGTTGACGACGCCGAGGGTGTTGACACCGTCGACGCGCTTGACCGCCACGTACGAGAAGCCGCGGTTGTAGGCCGCCAGGCCCGCGACGTCGCCGTTGTTCATTCCGGCGATGTCCATCCGGGTCTGCACCGACTGCCGTGGCCCGAACGTCCGCTGCGAGAGCGTGTTGCGGGCCTCCTCGAACCAGGCCAACTCGGCCCGGTTGGACAGCTTCGTGTAGACGTACTGGCCGGTGACCACCTTGCCGGCCGTCAACCGCAGCCAGCCGTCCCGGTCGGTGAGCGACCAGTACCGGTTGTCCGGTGCGTGGTTCCACTCCCACGCCAGGTCCAGCCGCGACCCGTTGGGGGCGATCTCCGCCGGGTCCAGCGGCGCCGGCACCGTCCACTGCTCGTCCTGGTACGCCCTGTGTGGCGCGTCGTTGGCGAAGTCGTCCGAGGCGACGATGCTCTTCTGCCGCTCGAAGACCTCCTCGGCCGGACTGAGCTGGATCGGCTTGGCGAACACGCCGTTGACCGGCACGACCCCGTTGGTGCCGAAGGTCGGCCACCCGTCCTGCCAGGTGGCGGGGATGAGCGCCGGGATCCGCCCGATCGGGAACGTGTCGCGGAAGAACATGCCGTGCCAGTCGGTGCCGCCACCGGCCCGGCTGATCGGCACCAGGCTGCCCTGGGCGAAGCCGTTGGAGTTGAGCACGCCACGCGCCTCGTAGGTGTTCACCCCGCCGGCCGAGGTGTAGCGGCCGAGCAGGTCCTTCGACCGGAACATCACGACCTGGCGGCCCTGCCCGGACGGCCAGGTAATGATGACGGCGTAGTACCAGCCGTCGATGTGGTAGACCTGCGCGCCCTCGAACAGCCCGCCGATGAACGGCTGCCCGGCGTAGTTGCTCGCGGTGAAGATGTTCGGATAGTCCTGTGCGATGGCCGTCAGGTCGGCGTTGAGGCGTACGGCGCTGGTGCCGCCGGAGCCGTAGAAGATGTACGGCGTGCCGTCGACGTCGAAGAAGAGCGACGGGTCGTGCAGGCCACGGCCGAGGGCGGTGCGCTGCCACGTGCCGTTCTCGATGTCGTCGGTGCGGTAGAGGTACGCCCCGTTGAGGTTGTTGGTGTTGAAGACGGCGTAGAACGTGCCGTCGTGGTAGCGCAGCGACGACGCCCACTGACCCTGACCGTACGAGTTCTGACCGTTGCGCAACGAGAACGAGTCGCCGATGCTCGCCCGGTCGAAGACGTAGTTGACGATCTCCCAGTTGACCAGGTCGTACGACTTCATGATCGGCGCACCCGGGCTCAGGTGCATCGTCGTGCTGATCATGTAGTAGGTGTCGCGGCCCTCGTCGTTCTCGGCGGCGGGCACCCGCTCGACGCTGATGTCCGGCACGTCGGCGTTGAGCAGCGGCACCGAGTAGGTGCCGGCGCCGGTGTCGGTCGAGGTGTACGACGAGCGGGGCGACCAGCCCTCGGCGGCGTGGGCGGCGGAGGGTGTGCTCACCAGGCTCGCACCCAGGAGAACGGCGACCGATGCGAGCGTGCGGAAGCGGCGGGAAACTCGCGGGCGGATCGACACGACCAAGGTGGACTCCAGACGCGAGAGCGGCGTGCAGCCATCGTGTTATCGCTAACAATGCCTGTCAAGAGCATCAATGAAACCTGCCCGAAGTGTCCGCGTAACCTCAGGCCGGTCAGGACGCACCACGCGGACCCGGGCCGGGGCGAGAACACCCCAGCCCGGATCCGTTGCTGTCCCTCGTTACGTCAGCTGCGTACCTGCCAGCGCTGGTTCGCGCCGCCGCTGCAGGCCCACAGGATCAACTTGGTGCCGTTCGCCGTCGCGGCACCGTTCGCGTCGAGGCAGAGACCCGACTGCACGCCGGTGATGGTGCCGTTGGAGTTGATGTTCCACTGCTGGTTGACACCACCGTTGCAGTCCCAGATCACCACCTTCGTGCCGTTGACGGTGCCCTGGCCGGAGGCGTCCAGGCACTTGGTGCCGTAGATCATGAGCTGCCGGCTCGCGGTGTGGGTCCACCGCTGGTTGGTGGCGTTGCTGATGCAGTCCCAGATCTGGGCCTGCGTGCCGTTGGTCGTGCTGGAGTTGCCGATCTCGGCGCAGCGATTCGACTGGACGCCCACGAGCTGCACGTTCGTCGGGTTGGTGCTGCCACCGCTCTGCACGCCGGCCGTGTTGATCACCGTTTGCGCACCGGACGGCCAGTTGCCGTTGCTGACCGTGACGTTGCCGTTGACGACGTTGCCGCGGTCACCGTTCGTCACGTTCGTGCCGCTGCTGGTCGACCAGTTGTTGGTGACCGTGAAGTTGCCCATGTTCTCGGCGTAGTAGTAGTTGGCGGTTGCCCAGGTGCCGGTGGAGGAGAACACGTTGTTGCGGGCGGTGTAGTAGCGCGAGCCCTCGTCGAAGTAGAGCCCGAACCAGCCGTTGGTCCGCAGGCAGTAGTTCTCGGCGATCAATCCGCCGGGGTTCGCCGACAGCGAGTAGATGCACCCGCCGTCGGTCATCTGCTGCATGACGTCGTGCACGTAGTTGCCGATGACCTGGTTGTTGGCCGCGGTGGTCGCCGTGGTGTACCGCGGCTGGTAGTTGTACAGGCCACGGTTGGCGTAGTGCTGGCTGCCGCCGGCGTCGTTGGCGCCCCAGCCGTAGCCGATCGACATGCCGGTGTACGGCATATTGTAGACCTCGTTGTGCGAGACCAGCGAGGTGTTCACGTAGGTCGTCAGGATGGAGACCACGCCCCGGTACTCCAGGCCGAGATCGTGCACCTTGTTGTTGCTGATGGTGACGTTGCGGTTGACCATCCGCTGGTCACTGGGGTGGTGGGCGTCGGCCCGCACGCCGCCGACCACGACGCCACCGGCGGAGTTGCGGGCGATCTCGGAGCGGGTGACGGTGATGTTGTTGACGCCCAGACCGACACCGCTGGCGTGGGCGTTGGCGTCGTTGCCGATGCCGATCGCGGTCTGCCCCAGGTTGACGAACTGGGAGTCGCTGAAGCTGATGGTGTTCGCGGCGGAGACCTGCACCGCGGCCGGCATCTGCGCCCAGCTCGGGCGGGTGGCCTCGAACAGTGAGCAGCCCTCCTGGCAGGAGGTCAGCGCGTCGGACGGACGGGCCCAGGTGCCGACGATGTGCGCGCCGGTCTGCTGGTCGGCGAAGCCGTTGCTGCTGCTCGGGCCGAGCCAGCTGGTGCCGGTGAAGGTGATCCCGCTGAACGAGATGTGGTGCGCCGGCGCGTCGTAGGTGCCGCCGACGTTCACCAGGGACTGCAACTGCGGCAGCTCCACGCTGACCGAGCTCATGTTCTGTCCGGCGAGCGGGATGTAGTTGAGCTGGCCGCTGCTGGGGTTGAGATACCACTCCCCCGCCGAGTCCAGGAACTCGTACGCGTTGGCCAGGTAGAACGGGCCGGCGCGGTGCGGACGGGACAGCGTGTCGAAGCCGAAGGTGTTGTTGTTCCACGCCGGCTGCTGCATCGTCAGGAAGTTGCCGCTGATGCTCTGCACCGGCGAGTACCGGTCGGTGAACGAGCCGACGCTCTCCACCTCGACCCGGTTCTGGTTGCCGAGGTTGTTGAGGTAGTTGAGCGCGCTGTTGGTGAACCGCATGCCGGACGTGGTGAAGGTGAAGTCGGCGCGGTTCACGGCGGTACGTGCCCGCGTGGCGACTGCCCCGTTGACGTAGAGCTGACGGGAGTCGAGCCCGGCGGGAACGCTGGCCCGCCAGATGTTCTTCCCGGCGTCAACCTGCGTCCAGCCGGTGACCGCCCGGGCACCGGTGATCGTCGGACGGGCGCCGGTGGCCGCCCGCCAGATCACCTGGTAGCCGTTGTTGCCGGAGTCGGCCGCGGTCAGCCGCAGCGGCGACGACAGCCGGTACGCGCCGTCGGCCAACTCCACGACGATGTCACCGGACATCGTGGTGTTGGCTGCCCGCACCGCGGTCTGTGCGGCGGACAGCGAGCAGGGTTCGCTGGCCGAGCAACTGGTGCCGGTGCCGGAGGGCGACGCGTAGAGGGTGGTGGTGGCCGCGAGCGCGGGGGACGCCGCGGCAGCCACCGCGACCACAGCGGTCAACGCTGACGCGGCGACGCCGGCCAACATTCGCCGCAGCGGCGGAATGGGGGAGACAGACACGGGACGGTGCTCCTGACATGAGAGGGGCGGGGGGCTTGGTGCGTGGTGGTCAGCTGAGAATCTTCCGGAGATAGCGCAGGCCGTCCGTGGCGAGACGGTCCTGTGAGGGTGCCAACGGGCGCCAGATCGCCGCGGCGACCGCGATGGCCTCGTTCTCCCCCGTGAACGACTCGATGCAGATCGCACCCTGGTAACCGGTGTCCCGCAGGACGGTGAAGAAGCGGGGCCAGTCGAAGTGGTCCGCACCGGGTGCGCCCCGGTTGCTGCCGCTGACCTGCACGTGCTTGATGTGCGGGGCAGCGGCAGCGAGAGCCGCGTAGGGGTCGGCCTCCTCGATGTTCATGTGGTACGTGTCGATCATGATGCCGACGTTCGGCGGGAGCCCGTCGATCAACTCGACCGTCTGCTCGATCGTGTTGACGACGCTCGTCTCGTAGCGGTTCAACGCCTCGACACCAATGCTCACGCCCAACTCGCCGGCCTGCTCGGCAACCGGCGCCAGGGCCCGCCGGAAATCCGCGTAGCAGGCCGCGCGAGCCGCCGGTGACATCCGCCAGGTGCGGCCGACCGAGGCGTACACCGGGCCGCCGACGCATCCAGCGCCGACGGCCGCGGCGCTCGCCACGCAGCCCTTGAGGTACGCCACCGTCGACTCGACCACCGCTGGCGCGGCGTCGACCAGCTCCCGCCCCGGCGAGAAGGCCGCGCAGACGCCGGCGGCGACGAGGCCGTGCTCGGCCAGCAGGTCCCGGGTGCGGACCGGGTCCCAGTCGCCCGGCTGCTCGATCGGCAACTCGACCGCGTCGAACCCGAACGAGGCGATCCGCGGGATCAGCTCGGCCAGGGCCTCGTCGTCGACCGGCGAGGCCCACACCCAGGGGTTGACGCCGATGGCGTACATCAGGGCCCTACTTCCAGCGCTGCGGGTAGCCGGGCAGGTCGGTGCAGCCGCACATCGCGTAGTGCAGCGGCGGCATGCCCGCGTCGAGATACGTGTCCAGGTTGTCCTGGGTGACGGTCGGCTGCGGCAGCTTCCACGGGTTCGACACCTGCTCGCCGTCGAGGATCCGCAGTGCGGCGATGATCGGCGTACGCCACTGGTAGGTCGGGTACGTCGGCGCGATCGCGGTGAGCTTCTTGTCCTTCCAGATCTTCAGGAAGTCGAGCTGGTCCTCGCCGTTCATCGGCGGAACGGGCTTGCCCGCGTCCTGGAACGCCTCGACCGCCGCGACGGCCACCGCTCCGGCGTCCATCCAGACGCCGTCGATCGTGCCGTACCGCTGGATGTAGTCGTCGACGATCTTCTTGGTCTTGGCCGGGTCACCGTCGGTGAACTCGACCCCCACGACGTCGACCTTCGCCTTGTCGAACGCCACCTTCGCCGCCGACCAGCGGGTCTCCAGGACGTCGACACCGGGCAGGATCCGCAGGGCGAGGACCTTGCCGCCCGGCTTCATCTTCTGGCTGACGAACTCGGCGCCGACGTGGCCGAACCCGTAGCCGCCGATGGGGTTGATGAACGTCACCGGGCACTTCGTGTTGACGCCCCGGTCGAAGACGACCACCGGCAGACCCGCCTGGCAGGCCGCCTCGACGGCCGGGGTCAGCGTGGCGGTGGTGTTCGGCGAGACGATGAGCGCGGAGCAGCCCTTGCCGAGCAGGTCGTTGATGTCCGCGATCTGCTTCTGGTCCTTGCCCTCGGCGTCGACGTGCACGAACTCCTTGATGCGGCTCTTCTGCGCCTCCACCTCGGCCTGCATGGTCTTGAACCCGACCTGCCGCCACGGGTTGTTCAAGGCCGCGTTCGAGAAGCAGATCTTGTGTGGACCCTTCTTCTTGAACTTGGCGGTGTCCACCAGCTTCGGGTTGAGCACCTGCTCCCACGGCTTGTCGGCCGGGCCCGTCGCGGTCGCGCTGAGCAGTGCCAGCTCGGCGTCGTAGTCGGCCTGCACGAAGAACTTCGACTGCTCGCCGGTGCCCGACCCGGCGGCGGTGGAGGCACCGCCCGACGGGCCCGCGGAGGGCTCGTCGGTGGCACAGGCGGTGAGGGACAGCAAGGTGACAGCGGCCAAGGCCGCCATGGAACGTCGCACTATGGATTCCCCTTTATCTCGACGAAGAACGCGTTGCCGAGACCGCCACGGCGAGCAGGATGATCCCGCCCTGGACGGTCGACCTGAGGGCGCCGGAGACGCCGTAGAAATTCATGAGGGCGAACAGCAACTCGAGGGTCAGCGCACCGAGCATCGCGCCGACGACCGAGCCGCGACCCCCGCCCAGCGCGACGCCACCGAGCACGACCGCGGTGATCGCACCGAACTCCAGCCCCGCGCCGGCCTGGAACGACACGCCGCTGTAGCCGCCCAGCAGGATCGCCGCGACCGCCGCCGCCAGGCCGCTGAGGATGAAGGCGATCGTCCGGGTACGCCAGACGCTTACGCCGCTCAGCTCGGCGGTGCGCGGATTGTCGCCGACGGCGACGAGCGTGCGGCCGAAGTCGGAGCGCATCAGCAGCACGGCCACCACCGCCAGGGCCACTAGGACCAGCAGCGCGAACGGCACGCGACCGAGCACCGGCACGTCCTCGAAGGCCCGCCGACCGAACCGCCGGAACTCCTCGGACAGCCCACCCTTCGGAGCACCGTCGGACCACAGGTAGACCGCACCGACCAGGATCAGGAACATGCCGAGGGTGGTGATGAACGACGGCACCCGCAGCCGGGTCGTGATCACGCCGTTGACCAACCCGACGAGTGCCCCGAAGGCGAGCAGGAGCAGCACCACGGGCCAGGTACGCGTCGGGTCGCTGTCGATGAGCCGGGCGGCCACGACCACCTGCGCGGTGACCAGGGAGCCGACGGAGAGATCGAACTCGCCGGAGACGATCACGAAGTACTGGCCGGCGGCGAGCAGGATGATCGGCGCCGAACGCCCGAGGAACGACATCAGCGACGGCGGGGCGAGGAAGTCGGGCTGTCGGATGCCGACGAGCACCACCAGCACCGCGAGGATCGCGAGGATCGGCAGGAGGCCACCCGGGCGGACCCGCGGGAGACGCAGCGGCAGCGTACGACGCTGAACGGTCTGCATGGCTAGGCAGCCGCCTTTCGCATGGCCCTGCGGGCGTAGACGGCGACCGCGGCGATGATGATGGCGCCCCGGATCACCTGCTTGAAGAACGCGTCGACCTCGAGCTGGTTGAAGATCGCGTCGATGCTGGCCAGCAGCAGCACTCCCCCGACCGTGCCGATGACGCCGCCGCGCCCACCGGCGAGGGCGGTGCCACCGATCACCACGGCGGCGATCGACTCCAGGTCGTAGAGGCCCTCGGTGCCCACCCGGGGCGCGCCCGAGCCGAGCCGACTCGCGAGGTAGATGCCGGCGAGCCCGGCACACATCGAGCACAGCACGTGGGCGGTGACGAGGACCCGGTCGTTGCGGACGCCGGAGAGCCGGGCGACCTCCGGGTCGCCGCCGACGGCCACCAGGTGGTGACCGAAGCGGGTCTTCGAGAGCGCGAACCAGGCCGCCGCGGTCACGGCGACCAGCAGCAGGAACGACACCGGCACCGGGCCGATGCGCTGGTAGCCGAGCGCTTGCACGAGCGACGGCGCGGTGGTGCCGGCCGGTCCGTCGTAGCCGTTGTCGAGGTAGCCCTTGAGCAACAGCCCGACGCCGAGGGTCGCGATGAACGCGTTGACCCGGAGTTTGGTGACGAGGAGCCCGTTGAGCAGCCCGACGCCGGCGCTGACGACGAGCACCAGGCCGATCGCCGGCAGCACCGCACCGTCGCTGCCGTTCATCGTCTCGGCGGCGACGAGGGTGCTGAGGCTGATCACGTACGCCACCGAGAGGTCCAGCGACCCACCCAGGATGACAAGTGTCTGGCCGACGGCCACGAGCCCGAGGCCGGCCGCCACGTGCAGCAGACTCACCGTCGTGGACTGGTTGAAGAGCTGGCCACCGTCGACGAGGACGACCAGCCAGCCGATCGCGAGGGTGAGGGTCAGGGCCACGAAGACGCCCGGTACGGCGCGGCGGGCCGGCAGGAGCGACAGCGCGGTCACTGGGCCATCTCCATTCGCGACTGCGGGGCTCGCAAACCCGGCTCACTCCTCGCGCTCATCGGACGGCCTCCGGCACGGCGCCGACCGCCAGGGTGACGACCTCTTCCTCGCTCGCGCCGGCGGGCAGCTCGCCCGCGACACGGCCGTCCCGCATGACGATGATGCGGTCACTCATGCCCAGCAGCTCCGGGAGATCAGACGAGATCATCAGCACGGCCGCGCCGTCGCGGGCGAGGCGGCGGACGAGGTCGTGGATGGCCGACTTCGCACCCACGTCGATACCGCGGGTCGGCTCGTCGAAGAGCAGGATCCGCGGGTTGAGCGCGAGCCAGCGGGCCAGCACGACCTTCTGCTGGTTGCCGCCGGACAGGAAGCGGATCTCCTGGTCGTCGCCCGCACCACGGACCTCCACGGCGTTGAGCAGCTCGCGCACCCGAACGGTCCGGGCCGCACGGCCGGACCGGGCCGCGAAGACGGCCCGGCTGGCGAGCAGCGCGTTGTCGAGCACCGACTGTCGGGGGACGATCCCCTCGCCCTTGCGGTCCTCGGTGACGTAGGCGATGCCGGCCCGCATCGCGGTGCGGGGTGAGCGCAGTCGGACCGGCCGGTCGTCGAGCGTGACGTCACCGGTCGTGAACGGCGACACCCCGAAGATCGCACGGGCCAGCGCGGACCGCCCGGAGCCCTGGAGGCCGCCGATGCCGAGCACCTCGCCGGCGCGCAACTGGAGGTTGATGTCACTCAGCTTCCCGTTTCCCACGTCGCGAAGGTTGAGCCGCACCGGACCCCGGTCCTCGGGGGCGGCCCGGTCCGGGTAGTAGCTGGACAGCTCCCGGCCGACCATGTGCCGCACCAACTCGTCGCCGGTGGTGCTCGCGGTGTCCACAGTGGTGACCCGGCGGCCGTCCTTGAGCACGGTGATCCGACTCGACAGGTCGAACACCTCGGCGAGCCGGTGCGAGACGTACAGCAGGCCGATGCCGCGTTCCTGGAGTCGGCGCACCAACCCGTAGAGCAGCTCGACCTCGTGGTCGGCCAGCGCCGCGGTCGGCTCGTCCATGATGAGCAGCCGGGCGTCCAGGGCGAGCGCCTTGGCGATCTCGACGACCTGCTGCTGCGCGACGCCGAGCTGCCCCACCCGGGCGTCGGCCGGCAACGTGGTCTCCCCGATCGAGGCGAGCAACCGCGTGGTGTTGTCGAGCATCGCCCGCCGGTCGACCAGACCACGCCGGACCGGCTCGTGCCCCAGGTAGACGTTTTCCGCGACGGTGCGCTCCGGCAGCAGGTTGAACTCCTGGTGGATGATGCCGACGCCAACCCGCTGGGCGTCGCGCGGTCCACGGAACGTGCGCGGCTCACCGGCGAACTCGACGGTGCCCTCGTCCGGGGCGTACCCGCCCGAGACGATCTTCATGAGAGTGGACTTCCCGGCGCCGTTCTCCCCGACGACGGCGTGCACCTCGCCCGGCGCGACATCGAGGTCGACACCGTCGAGGACGCGCACCCCGAGGAAGGACTTACCGATGCCCCGGAGGGTGAGCAACGGCGCCGGTGGTGGGTCTGACATCCCGAAAGCCCTCACAGATAGTAGTCATCGACAAGGTCAGCAGGTCGGACCCGACCCGTTGGTGGCACGGAAAACGGACTTTCGCCGCCGGCCGCGGGGACTTACGTTTTTATGTTGCGAACATTCCCTTGACATCGACGAAACATCACACGTATGAAGATAGATGTTTGGATGCGGGTCCGCAATCCTCGTCCGGGGCCGATTGCCAGGGCCGCCACGCCATCGGCAGCGTCGCCGTGCGCGAGGAATTCGAACATGGCCGTCGTCACCAGGGCAAGACGCCGGACGCCGCCCCATTCATTGACACGGATCTATCACTAGCTCATCCTGACCTCGTGGACCACGGGACGAGCACCACAGCCACCATCACGCTGCGTGATGTCCTGCGGGTCTGACTGCCGTTTCGGCGAACGGCACGAGGAAAGACCAGCGCACTCGTGCCACCCACGCGTCCAGGCACAACCTGACGCCTGGTGGGTGCGTGGGCGCAACCGGAAGTTGCCCGCCCAACCTAGGAGACGGCATGCGTCGCAATACAATGATCATCGCGGTGATCGCCGGCCTGTTACTGGCTCTCGGACTCGCCCCACCGGCGTCGGCCGCCCCGGCCTTCCGCGCCCTGGTGTTCAGCAAGACCACCGGTTACCGGCACGACTCGATCCCCGCCGGGATCTCCATGATCCAGCAGCAGGCGGCCGCGAACAACTTCGAAGTGGTGGCGACCGAGGACTCGAGCGTCTTCACCGCCAGTAACCTGGCGACCTTCGACGTCATCGTGATGCTCCAGACCTCCGGCATGGTCTGGACCTCGGCCGCCCAACGCCAGGCGGTGGAGGGCTACCTCGCCAGCGGCAAGGGCATCGTGGCCATCCACAACGCCACCGACATGGGCATCGACACCGAATACCCGTGGTGGGACAACACCATCAACGGCGGCGCCCACATGCCGGAGCACTCCCCCGGCGTGCTGCCCGGCACCGCCATCGTCGCCGACAAGCAGCACCCGTCGACGGCCGGCCTGCCGGATCGGTGGAACCGCAGCGAGGAGTGGTACAACTTCGACTCCAACCCGCGTGGCAAGGTCCACGTGCTGGTGACCGCCGACGAGCGCACCTACAACCCGGGCTCCCGGGCGATGGGCCCGGACCACCCGATCTCCTGGTGTCGCAACACCGCCGGCGGACGGGTGTGGGCCACCGCGATGGGTCACGCGATCGCCTCCTACAGCGAGACGTACTTCCGCGACCACGTCCTCGGTGGCATCAAGTGGGCCGCCGGCAACGCTCCCGGCGACTGCGGCGGCACCGTGTGGGGCAACTTCGAGAAGCGCACCCTGGACGACAACACCGTCGACCCGATGGCGATGGCGGTGGCCCCCGACGGACGGGTGTTCTACGCCCAGCGCGGCGGGCAGCTGAAGATCTTCAAGCCGTCCACCAACAGCACCGTGACCGCCGGGACGCTGAGCGTCTACACCGGCGGCGAGGACGGCCTCACCGGCATGGCGCTGGACCCCAACTTCGCCACCAACGGGTACGTGTACCTGTACCACTCGCCGGCGAGCAGCTCGACCGACGTCAACCGCGTCTCCCGCTACACGCTCAGCGGTGACACGCTGAACATGTCCAGCGGCGTGACGATCATCGACATCCCGGCGTACCGGGACCGGACGTTCCCGGAGCCCGGCCACACCGGCGGTTACATCGAGTTCGGTCCGGACGGCAACCTCTTCATCGGCACCGGTGACGACACGCCCCCGAACCTCGACCCCAACTGGCAGGGCTACGCCCCGCTGGACTGGCGCTCGGGCAAGTCCAACCTGGACGCCGCCCGCAGCGCGGGCAACACCAACGACCTGCGCGGCAAGCTGCTGCGCATCCGCCCCGGAGCCAGCGGCGGCTACACCGTCCCGACCGGCAACCTCTACCCCCAGGGCACCGCGCAGACCAAGCCGGAAATCTACGCGATGGGCTTCCGCAACCCGTTCCGCTTCTCGATCGACCCCGCGAACGGCTGGGTCTACCTGGCGGACTACGGCCCGGACCGCAACCCGCCGACCACCAACCGCGGCCCGGAGGGCCTGGTCGAGCTGAACGTGATCAAGACGCCCGGCAACTACGGCTGGCCGTTCTGCCACGGCAACAACCAGCCCTACGCTCCGTACAACCCGGACACCGGCGTGGTCGGCGCGAAGTTCAACTGCTCGGCGCCTGTCAACAACTCGCCGAACAACACCGGTCTGGTCAACCTGAAGCCGGTCGTCATGCCCAACATCTGGTATGGCTACCCCGCCTCGACGACCTTCCCGGAGCTCGGCTCGGGCGGCTCGGCCCCGATGGGCGGCCCGGTCTACCGCTACGACGCGGCGAACCCGTCCCAGACGAAGTTCCCGCCCTACTACGACGGCGTGCACTTCTTCTACGAGTGGGCCCGCAACTACGTCAAGGAGGTGCACTTCGACTCCTCCTCGGCGGTGACCCGCACCAACCCGTTCCTGCCCGGCGGTAACTTCAACAAGCCGATGGACATGGAGTTCGGCAAGGACGGCTCGCTCTACCTGCTGGAGTGGGGCACCAACTTCGGCGGCGGCAACAGCGACTCCGGGCTCTACCGGATCGACTACATCCAGGGCGGCCGGTCCCCGATCGTCAAGGCCACCGGCACCCCCACCAGCGGCTCCTCGCCGCTGACCGTCCAGTTCAGCAGCGCGGGCACGACCGACCCGGACGGCAACACGCTGAGCTACCTGTGGACGTTCGGCGACGGCACCACCTCCACGGCGGCCAACCCGTCGAAGACGTACACCGCCAACGGCAACTACACGGCCCAGTTGAAGGTCACCGACAGCACCGGTAAGACCGGCTTCGCCAACGTCCCGATCACCGTCGGCAACAGTGCCCCGGTGGTCACCATCACCACACCGGGCAACGGCGGCATGCTGACCTTCGGTGACAAGGTGTCGTACCAGATCACGGTCACCGATCCGGACGGCGGCACCGTCGACTGCTCGAAGGTGTTCCTCAACCCGGCGCTGGGTCACGACGACCACGCCCACGAGACCACCGAGTACCCGGGCTGCTCGGGCACCATCTCCACCGACCTGCTCGGTGGGCACCCCGATGGCGCCAACCTGTTCTACGTGCTGAACGCGCGGTACACCGACAACGGCGGCTCGGGGGGCGGGTCCCCGCTCACCGGCACCGCACAGGCGATCCTGCAACCGAAGCACAAGCAGTCCGAGTACTTCAGCAGCCAGTCGGGGATCCGGGTCGTCGACCAGGCCGCGGCGGAGAGCACCAAGCGCGTCGGTGACATCTCCACCAACGACTGGATCGCGTTCAGCCCGATGAACCTGTCGGGCATCTCGACGGTCAGTTACCGGGTGTCGTCGCCCTCCGGCGGCGGTTCGATCGAGCTGCGCGCCGGCTCGCCGACCGGCACCCTGTTGGCCACCACCACGGTGCCCAATACGGGCGGCTGGGACAACTACCAGTCCACGACTCCGGTGAGCGTCGCCGCCTCCAGCGGGACACAGACGCTCTACATGGTGTTCAAGAACAGCAGCAACTCGTTCGATCTGGACTCGCACACCTTCGGCGGGAACGGCGTCGGGACACCCGGCACCGGCACCGGCGGTGGCCTGGCGGGCAAGACCTACACGGTCACGGCGCAGCACAGCAACAAGCTGATGGACGTCAGCGGTGTCTCCACCGCCGACGGCGCCCAGATCACCCAGTGGTCGTCCACCGGTGCCAACAACCAGAGGTGGCAGGCCGTCGACGCCGGTAACGGCGCGCTCTACCTCAAGGCGGTGCACAGCGGCAAGTGCGTCGAGGTGGTCGGCAGTTCGACCGCGGCGGGTGCCTTCCTCCAGCAGGCCACCTGCAACAACGGCAACCAGCAGAAGTTCACCGCCACCGCGACGGGCACCTCCGGCGTGTACACGGTGAAGAGTGTGCTGAGCGGCCTCTGCGTCGACGTCAACGGCGCGGCCACCACCGACGGCGCCCGACTGTTGCAGTGGACCTGCCACAGCGCGGCCAACCAGCAGTGGCGGTTCACCGCGGTCTGACCTGCGGCTGAAGCGGTAACAAATGACGTCCCGGTCGGGACCGGTGTCCGAGAGTCGGAGCCGGTCCCGGCCGGGACGTCGTTGTCAGCTCAGCTGGACCGGGAGTCCGGGCCGGGCAGCGCGGCGAGCAGCCCGGCCGCGGCCAGGGCGTCCCACAGATCCTCCGGTACGACGGCCTCGGACCGTCGTACCGTCTCGACCATCTGTGCCTCGGTGCGGACGCCGACCACCGTCGACACCACGGCGGGATGCCGACGGACGAAGGCGAGTGCCGCCTGCGGCAGGGTCACCCCGTACGTCTCGCAGACCGCCGCGATCCGCCGCGCCCGCTCGATCAGCTCCGGCGGGGCCTGCTGGTAGTTGTAGACGGCATCGGCCGGCGGCTGGTCCCGCGACAGCAGCCCCGAGTTGTAGACGCCCGCGATGACGATGCCCACCCCGCGGTTGTCGGCGGCGGGCAGCAGGTCGTCGGCCGCGCCCTGCTCCAGCAGGGTGTACCGCCCGGCGCACATCATGACGTCGACGTCGGTCTCCCGCACGAACCGCGTCAGCATCGCCGACTGGTTCATGCCGGCACCGATGGCACCCACGACGCCCTGGTCGCGCAGGTCGACCAGGG
Source organism: Micromonospora sp. NPDC049171 (assembly GCF_040648275.1). Lineage (NCBI taxonomy): Bacteria > Bacillati > Actinomycetota > Actinomycetes > Micromonosporales > Micromonosporaceae > Micromonospora > Micromonospora sp. NPDC049171. The sequence goes on along the minus strand of NZ_JBEZDJ010000038.1, from coordinate 25,620 downwards.
CGGGCACGGCCTCGTGTGCGGCCTGCTCCCAGTGGTCGTCCGGGTCGTGCAGGTAGACGATGTCGATCCGGTCCAGTCCGCTGCGGTCGAGGCTGGCCTCGATCGAGCGGAGGACGCCGTCGCGGCTGAAGTCCCACACCCGCCGATGGCTGGCGGGGACGTCGAACCCGTCGGAGTCGCGCAGGTGTGCGTTCTCGGGTGACGGCACCAGGATCCGCCCGACCTTCGTCGACACCACGTACTCGTCGCGTGGCCGTTGACGCAGCGCGGCGCCGAGGCGTCGCTCGGACAGCCCGAGGCCGTAGTGCGGCGCGGTGTCGTAGTACCGGACGCCCGCCTCCCACGCCGCGTCGACAGCCGAGGCGAACTCCTCGTCCGACGTCCCCCGGTACAGGTTGCCGCCCTGGGCCGCGCCGAAGCCCAGCTCGGTGAGACGCACGTCCGGGCGACGCGGGAGCGCTCGGGCCGTCATGACGCCTCCAGCCCGGGTACGCGGCGGACGAGCCTGCCCGGACGGCCGCCGACGACGCCCACCGGGGGCACCGGCCGCCCCGTCATCGGCCCATCCAGCCGCCGTCGACGGGCAGCACGACCCCGTTGACGTAGTCCGATGCCGACGACGCCAGGAACACCGTGGCGCCGCCGAGGTCGTCGGCACGACCCCAGCGGCCAGCCGGAATTCGGGCGAGGATCGCCTCGTTGCGATCGGGGTCGTCGCGCAGCGCCTGGGTGTTGTCGGTGGCGATGTAGCCGGGGGCGATGGCGTTGACGTTCACCCCGCGGGCCGCCCACTCGTTCGCCAGAGCCTTGGTGAGCCCGGCGACGCCCGACTTCGACGCGGCGTAGCCGGGGACGGTGATGCCGCCCTGGAAGCTCAACAGCGAGGCAGTGAAAATGATCTTCCCTCGGCCACGCTCGACCATCGTCCGGCCGATCTCCCGGCTCAGGATGAACTGACTGCTCAGATTCACCTCGATCACGTGGTCCCACATCTCGTCCGGGTGCTCGGCGGCCGGTGTGCGGGCGATCGTGCCGCCGTTGTTCACCAGGATGTCGATCGGCCCGAGAGCGGTGAGATCCCGGGCCAGTTGGTGGACGGCCGCCCGGTCGCCGAGATCGGCACGCAGCCCGGTGAACTGCCGGCCGGCGGCCCGTACCCGGCGTTCCACCTCGCTGCCATCCGATTCGAGATGGGCGGAGACGCCCACGATGTCGGCGCCGGCCAGCGCCAGGGCCTCGGCCATGGCGAGGCCGATACCACGCCGGGCGCCGGTCACCACGGCGACGCGTCCGGACAGGTCGAACAGGGCCGTCACTTGTTACCCTCCCGCAGATCGAGCAGCACCTTCATCACGCCGCCACCCTCGAGTGCGGTGAAGGCGGCCGAGGCCGCCTCGACCGGCTCCACCCGGGAGATGAGCTGTTGCGCCGGAATGGCGCCCGAGGCGACCAACCGGATCGCCTCCACCATGTCGTCACGCTGGTACAACCGGGCGCCGAGGAGTTCCAGCTCACGCCAGAAGAACCGGTGCAGGTTGACCTCCCGGGGCCGGGGGTGGATCGCCACCATCACCAGTCGGCCTCGGGTGGTGAGAACGTCGACCGCCGTGGTGACGCCGCCGGCGGAGCCGGACACCTCGAAGGCGATGTCGGCGCCCGCGCCGTTGGTGCGTTCGTTGACGAGTGCCACGACGTCTGTCGCGCCCGGGTCGACGGCCTCGATCCCGATCCCCTCCGCCACCTCGCGTCGGAACGGGTCCGGTTCGACGAGGAGCACCCGCGCGCCGCAGCCCCGCGCGACGACGGCGATCAGCGTCCCCACCGGGCCACCGCCGACCACGACCACCTGGTCGTCGGCGGTCACGTTCGCCCGGCGGACGTCGTGCACGGCGACCGCGACCGGCTCGACGAGCGCCGCGTGGTCGAGCGGCAGGTCCTCGGGGAGCGGCAGGACCAGGTCCGCCGGTACGGTCCAGTAGGACTGCATGGCACCCGGCGAGTCGATGCCGAGGAAGTTCATGGCGTGGCAGACGTGGGAGTGCCCACGCTGGCAGGCAGGGCACTTTCCGCAGGGCCGGGTCGGCAGCACGGTGACGGGCTGGCCGACGCTCCAGCCGGTGGTGTCCGGCCCGACGGCTGCGATCCGGCCGGACATCTCGTGCCCGATGATCGCGGAGTCACCGACCCGCGCGTCCATGTCTCCGTGGTAGATGTGCAGGTCGGTGCCGCAGATCCCGGTGTACGCCACCTCGATCCGCACCTGGCCCGGACCCGGCGGCACCGGGTCGCGATCCTCGATTCCGAGGTCTCGCGCCCCCCGGTAGACGACTGCCTTCATCGATCCTCCATCTCGCCGGTCGGCACGTCGGGCGTGGCGACCGGACATGGTCGTGGGTGCACCGCGGTGGCGGTGCACCCACGTTCTCTCTCTGTTTCTGGCGGTCAGCTCAGTGCCGTGCGGTGGGCGACACCTCAGTACGGGAGTTCAGTGGCACGACCGGCACCTGGCGGGCGGGGACCACCCCGTCGATTCCGCCCAGCAGCCGTCGGCCGGCCCGCTCCGGCCGAACGTTGGGGCTCTCGGCGGTCTGCACCTGCGGGCGGTGGTTGGCCGCTCGGATCTGCTCCTCGTCGACCCGGACACCCAGCCCGGGTGCGTCGCCGAGGATGAACGCGCCGTCCTCGACGTGCAGGTCGACGGAGACGCCGACCGGTGGATGCAGGTCCTGCAGCTCGCTGGTCAGGTGGTTCGGCACCGAGGTCGCGGCGTGCAACAGGCCGATCGGGCTGTTGCCGATCGGGCTGACCGGCAGGTCGTACGCGTGCGCCAGGGCGGACGCCCGCAGGAAGTGGGTGACCCCCCAGACGGCGGCCATCTGGACGACGTCGACCGCGCCGGCGGCGAGCAGCGGACGGTACTGTTCGAGCCCGGTGAGGTTCTCGCCGGTGGCGACCGACGCGCTGACGCCCCGGCTGACGACGGCGAGGCCCTCGGCGTCCCAGCGTCGGACGGGCTCCTCGATCCAGATGAGGTCGAGGGTGCGTTCGAGGTCGCCGACGTGCCGCACGGCCTGCTTGCGGGTCCAGGCCTCGTTGACGTCGAGCATCAGACCCGGTCGCCGACCGTGCCCGGCCTCGGTCAGGACGTCCCTGACCAGGGTCAGGCGGTGCCGGTCGCGATCGATGTCGAGACCGCCCTTGAGCTTGGCGGCGCGCAGGCCGTGGCTGGCGTAGACCTCGTACTCCGCGACGAGTTCGTCGTCGGTGAGCCCGATGTCCAGGCCGGAGGCGTAGGCGTTGACCCGCCGGTCCCGTCCGCCCAGCAGCCGCCACAGCGGCTCGCCGGCCGCCTGCGCCTTGATGTCCCAGAGTGCGGTGTCCAGTGCGCCGATGGTGCCGAACACCGGGCCCGCGTGACCGGCCTTGAAGGTGTGCCGCAGCATGCGGTCGTACAGCGTTGTCACGGCACGGGGGTCTTCGCCCTCGATGGCTGCAAAGATCCGCTCGATCTCGACGTGCGGCCCGAGGCCGACTCCCGAGATGCCCTCGTCGGTGTCGACGATGACGATCGAGACCGGAACCACCCCGTCGGCGAACACCCCGTTGGCGTCGCCGACGGGCCGCCCCCATTCCTGGACCGTGGAGAGCGTCCGATATCCCGTGATCCGCATGTCAACCCTTCGTGGAACCGGCGGCTACACCGTCGGCAATTTGGCGCTGGAGGAACAGGTAAACCAACAGGACGGGAATGGCGGCGATCAGCACCCCGGAGGCGAAGGTGGGGATGTTGTCGGAGTACTGACCCCGCAACGAGGTGACACCGATCATCAGCGTGCGGTGATCCGCCGAGGGCATCATCACCAGCGCCATGAGGACGTCGTTCCAGCAGAACAGGGCGTTGAGGATGCCGACCGACAGCAGTGCCGGGGTGCCCAGCGGCAACATGATCCGGCGGTACACGCCGTACACGGTGTTGCCGTCGATCCGGGCGGCGTCGACGATCTCCGACGGGATGCCCCGGTAGTAGCTCGTCATCAGGAAGACGGTGAAGGGCAGGAACTGCGCCACGTAGACGAGGATCAGACCGGGGTACGTGTCGATGAGCGCCGTGTCGGCCATGATCCGCGACAACGGCACCATGATCACCTGGAACGGGATGAAGAGCCCCGCGAGGCAACCCAGGAACAACGCCGACGAGCCACGGAACCGCAGTTGACTCAGCGCGAAGCCGGCCATCGACCCGAGCAGCAGCAGCACGATCACCGACACCGACACCACGAGCAGCGAGTTGACGAAGTATCGGCCCATGCCGACGCTGTTCCACGCCGTGCTGATGTTCTCCCAGCGCAGGGCGTCGGTGAGGGAGAACCGGTCGAGGATGTAGTCACGGCGGGTCTTCATCGCGACGTTGGCGGTGAAGAGCAGTGGGTAGATCGTCGCCAGCGCGAGCAGTGACATGGGGAGGGCGATAAACCACCATCCCAGACGGACCCGAGACATCAATCCTCCTTTCCGGATCGTTCGAGCAGCTTGATCTGCAACAGCCCCACCACGAGCATGATGATGAAGAGGATCGTCGAGGCGGCCGATGCGAGCGCGGGTCGGTTCATCTGGCCCTGCTGGATCCAGATGTAGTACTCCGGCAGGTAGGTCGAACCCTCCGGCCCGCCGCTGGTCATCACGAAGAGCAGCCCGAACATCGAGGTCAGCATCCCGATCATCGTCGTCACGAAGACGAACTGGATGGTGCGCGAGAGGCTTGGGATGATCACGTGCCAGACCACCTGGCGGAGCGAGGCGCCGTCCACCCGGGCGGCGTCCAGGAGCGCGGGGTCCAGGGTGGCGAAGCCGGCGAGGAACACCACGAGCGCCATCCCGAAGGTGGCCCAGATGTGCACGCCCACCACCATGAACATCGCCAGGTCCGGGTCACCGAGCCAGTCCACCGGGCTGATGCCGACCGACCCGAGGATGGCGTTGAGGGGGCCGTCGAAGGCGAGCAGCAGGTTGAAGATCGCGCCGACGATGACCGGCGAGAGCACCGCGGGAAAGAAGTAGACGCTGCGGTAGAAGCGGTGGCCAGGCACCCGCAGGTAGATGAACGTCGCGAGCAGGCCGGGGATGGCCACCGCCACCGGGAGCAACAGCACCAGCAGCCCGACGTTGCTCAGCGCCGTCCGGAACAGTGGATCGTGGAACAGCTCGCGGTAGTTGCCGAATCCGACAGCCGTCCCGTTCTGCGCACCGTCGCCGGTGAAGGAGAAGTTGACGCCGAGGAGCAGCGGATAGAGCCGCAGCACCACGATGATCAGGACGGCCGGAGCGACCAGGATGTAGGGGGCGAGGCGCTCGGCCCGCAGCCCGCCACGGGAGCGACGAGGCTGTGCCCCATGCCGATGCCCGGCGGAGTTGGGCGCCGCCCCGCCGGCCCGTCCGGCCTGAGCCAGACGGACCGACGGTTCTGTGTTTCCAATCGACACGGAGGTCAGCCCGCCTGGTCGGAAGCGGCCAACTGCTTCACCACCTCGTCGACGGTGATCGACCCGCTGAGCAGCTGCTGGGACAGCCGACCCATCAGGTCAATCGTCTTCGAGGAGAGCGCCACGTGCAGAGCCGGCTTGCCGGTCTTCAGGTCGCTGACGATCGTGGAGACGGCGGGGCCGCTCTGGGACACGTCGACCGTGGTGTCGGCGACGATCGCGCCGGCATCGGCGTAGAAGGCCTTCAACGCGTCCGCCGAGCTCAGGGAGCGCACCAGGTCGGCGGCCACCTTCGGGTCCTTCGTCCACTTGGCGACGCCGTAGCCGATACCACCGTCGTACGGCAGGCTCGGGGTGGTGCCGGCGGTGACGACCGGAGGCTTCATGACGCCGAGCTTCTCCGGGGTGAGGAACTCGTTGAAGTCCTTCCAGTGCCCCACGTCCGACATCAGACCCATGACGTGCGCGGCCTTACCGGACTGGAAGTACGCGAACGAGTCGTTGAACATCGCGGTCGAGTTGGCCCCGTCGCTGTTCATCTTCTTGTCGCCGGTCTCCTTCCAGAGCTGGAAGATCCGCTTGACGTTCGGCGAGGTCCAGTCGCGCTTGCCGGTGATCCAGGCGTCGTACTCCGCGGCGGTCAGGGTGACCGACCCCATGCTGGAGAGCCAGAACTGGATGCCGACGCCCTCCTTGTTTCCGAGGGCGAAGCACTTGGCGCCGGCCTTGGCGATGGCGGCGCAGTCGGCGACGAACTTGTCCCAGGTGGCGGCCGGGGTCGCCGGGTCGAGGCCGGCCTTGCGGTAGATCTCCTTGTTGTAGTAGATGGGGTAGCCCTGCAGCGTCACCGGCTCGGCGTAGACCTTGCCGTCCTTGGTGAAGGCGTCCCACCCGGCCAGGCGCTGCTTGTCCTCGGCCACGTAGTCGGTGATCGGCACCAGCGCGTCCACCCGGTCGCGGATCTGGCCACCACCGTTGAACAGCATGACGTCCGGGCCCTTGCCGGACTGGATCGCCGCACCGAGCAGCGTGTAGTACTGGTCGAAGGGCTGTGCGACGAACTCGACCTCAACCTTTGGGTGCTTTTTCTTGAAGTCAGCCTTGGCCTTGTCCAGATAGGATTTGGCGAACGCCTCACCGGACTTCCAGTCCCACACCACCAACTTGCTGTCGGACCCGCTCGACGAACTCGAATCGCTAGCACTTCCGCAACCGGCCAGGGCTAGGCCCACAACGAGGACGGCCGACCATATCGCGCGCTGTCTCATCAGTTGTCACCTCAGAAAGTGGGGTGGCCGGCGGGCGTGCCGCCGTGCCAATGTTGCCCGGAACGTAACTCGTATGACGTGTGACGTCAATACTCAGCCGTACACTGAGCCAGACGTCGTGCCACGGCGAGCCTTTCGGAGGGGACATGACGCTATCGCAGGAAACAGCCCTGAGCAGCCCGGTGACACCGGCATGGGTGCGTCGGCCGACCAACCTCGCCAGGGCGGTCACCGCCGAGCTGGTGGAGCGCATCGTCCGTGGCGTCCATAAGTCCGGTACGTCCCTACCTCCCGAGCCGATCCTCTGCGAGACGTTCTCCGTGAGCCGGACCGTCGTCCGGGAAGCGGTCAAGATCCTGCAGGAGAAGGGGCTGGTGCAGGTTCGCCAGGGTGCCGGCACCATGGTCACCCCGGTGGCGCAGTGGGACATGCTCGACGAACTCGTCCTCGGGGCCACCATCGCCGAGGACGACAGCCTCGACATCCTCGACGATCTCGTGGTCACCCGGCGCGTGCTGGAGTCGGACATGGCGAACGTCGCCGCCCGCCTCGCCGACGCCGGGACCATCGAGCGGCTGCGCGCGATGGTGGACCGGATGGACGAGCTCGTCGACGACCACGTCACCTACCACGAGCACGACCGGGCCTTCCACGACGCGATCATGCAGACCTCCGGAAACCGCATCGCCCGCGGCGTGGTGCGGGCGCTGGAAAGCCAGGTCATCAACACCGCCCGCTACATGGGCCGGACCGAACGGTCCCTGTGCGTGGCGTCCAACCGGGGCCACCGGCGCATCTACGAGCGCATCGCCGCGCACGACTCCGACGGTGCGGCCGAGGCGATGTTCACCCACATCACCGAGGCCTGGCTGGTCCGCCGCAGCGGTTCGGGCAAGCCGGCCCGGCTGCAACGCTGACCGTCGCGGGCAACGAGACGGCGCCCGCCCCCGAGGTACGGGAGCAGGCGCCGCCAGCTGAGGCCGACCGGCCTCACGAGAACTGCGCGAAGAACCTCCAGATCTCACCCTTGGTCCAGGTCGTGATGCCACTCTCGGCGTAGGTGCCGTCCACCGGGCCCGGCATGTGACCGTTGTCGTACGCGGCCCACTGCACCGGGTAACCAGCCCGGCAACCGGAGTACGTGGTCGTGACGTGCGTGCGGCTGCCGGCTGCCGGCTCGCGCGGGCTCTGCGCGGTGCAGCCGTTGTTCCGGACGAACGTGTCGCGCAACGCCCGGCCGCCGGAGATGTTCAGGACGTTGTCCGAGATGCCGTGCAGCCCGAAGTACGCGATGGGCTGCGTGCCGCCGCTGCAACCGCTGATCTGCCCACCGGAGATGACCGCGACGGCGCGGAAAACGTTGGCCCGCGCGCAGGCGACGGCGTAGCTCATGCCGCCACCCCAGCTGAAGCCGAGGGCGAACCGCTGCCTCGGGTTGACGCAGAGGCTGCTCTCGATCCGGCTGATCATGTCGTCGACGAAGACGATGTCCTCACCGCCGGAGTTGCCCCAGCCGTTGCCGAACCCCTGGGGCGCGACCAGGATCGCGCTGTTGTTCGACTGCTCCTGCTGCCCGTAGTAGGACCACGCAGTGCCGCTGGTGCCACCCGAGGAGATCTCCTGCATGGTGCCGCCGCGCCAGTGGAACGCGAAGATCAGCCGGTAGGGGTTGCTGTTGTTGTAGTTGGTGGGCACCCGCAGGATGAAGGTGCGGCTCTTGCCGTTGCTCTGGATCGTGTGCGTGCCGCTGGCCAGCGTCGGTGCCTTGCCGCACCCACTGCCACCCGTCGGCGGCGGGTTGCTGCCGTCGGTGCGCACGAGCTGCCACTGCTGGTTGGAGCCGTTCCAGTCGGCGTACTGGACGACGTTGGCGCCGTCGGCGGTGGACGAGCCCTGCACCTCCACGGCCTTGCTGCTGTTGCGGTTGATCAGCCGGACGTAGCCGCCGTCCGAGTCGGCGAGCCGGAACTGCTGGTTGGTGCCGTTGTTGTCGGCCCACTGCACGATCGCCCCGCCGTCGGCGGTCGAGCGGCCGCTGACGTCGAGAACCTTGCCGGAGTGCCGGGACTTCACCCGGTAGAAGCCGTCACCGGAGTCGACGAACTGCCACTGCTGGTTCGCGCCGTTGTTGCGCGTCCACTGGCTGATCCGGGCGCCGTCGTTGGTGGCCGAGGAGACCAGATCCAACGCCTTGCCGCTGTTGCGGTTGACCAGGACGTACCAGGCGCTGGTGTCCACCGTCGCCGCCGCCGCGGGCGCCGCGTTGACCGCGACGAGCGTGCCGGCCGCCATGATCGCTGCCGCCGCCGCGGCCAAGCCGGACCGCCAGCGACGTCTCGGTGGAGAGGCGGGACGAACCTCACCGATGGCATTCATGGTCCACTCCTTTTATCGGGGTCACCCACGAGCGGAACGCACGCGCGTGGCCCTGGGGGTGCGTGCCAGCGTCTGGTGGTGGCGTCGGCACGTCGGGGGGTGCGGGCGGGATGCGGCCACCGGTGCACCTGCCCGGCGTGCCGGCAGTCGACCTTGCGGCCGCGCCGCCCGCGTGGGGAAAATTAGCGCCCACAACGTCATACGTCAAACGACCGACGTCTATCGGAATCGGCTGCCCGGCACCGGCACCAGGCCACCAACACGGGCCCAGACCAGCGGACGTCGTCGGCGGCGAAAACCAGCCCTGAGCTGCACAGTCAGCTGATGCCGTGGCGGCCCGCCCCGCTGGACGGGACGGGCCACCACGCTTACCGAGCTGCCTCGCGGCGGCTGTTATCCGATGCGGACCAGCTGCCACTGTTGGTTGTTTCCGCCCCAGTCGGCGTACTGCACGATGTTGCCGCCGTCCGCGGTGGACGAGCCCTGCACCTCGACGGCCTTGTTGCTGTTGCGGTTGATCAGGCGCACGTAGCCGCCGCTCGACTCGGCGAGCCGGAACTGCTGGTTCGTGCCGTTGTTGTCGGACCACTGCACGATCGCACCGCCGTCGGCGGTCGAGCGGCCGCTGACGTCGAGGACCTTGCCGGAGAGCCGGGACTTCACCCGGTAGAAGCCACCGCCGGAGTCGGTGAACTGCCACTGCTGGTTGGTGCCGTTGTTCCGTGACCACTGGCTGATCCGGGCGCCGTCGTTGGTGGCCGAGGCGTACACGTCCAGCGCCTTGCCGCTGTTGCGGTTGAGCAACACGTACCAGGCGCTGGTGTCCACGCCGGTGCCCGGCGGGGGCGTGGTGGGCGGGGTCGAGCCGCCGTTGAGGGTGTCCAGGACGGAGTTGTACGCGGCCTTCTTGTTGCCCGACCGGTCGAAGAGCAGGGCGTTGTCGTCGCCGCGCCAGGAGTCGCTGTCGCGCACGCCCCAGGTGGTGATGCCGGTGCAGCGCGCAACGGCCAGGCAGGCCCGGGTGACCCCGGCGTAGATGTTGGCCTGGTTGCCGCCGGTCATCACGTCCAGCTCGGTGATCTGCACGTCCACGCCGAGATCGGCGAAACGCTGCAGATTGGCCTGGTAGTCACTGGACAACGACGTGCCCAGGTGCGACTGGAAGCCCACACAGTCGATCGGCACGTCACGGGACTTGAAGTCCCGCACCATGTTGTAGATCCCGGTCGACTTCGCGTTGATCCCGTCGGTGTTGTAGTCGTTGTAACACAACTTCGCAGCCGGATCCGCCGCCCGCGCCGCCCGGAACGCCGCCTCGATCCAGTCGTTGCCGGTACGCTGCAGGTTCGAGTCACGCCGCCCACCGCTATTGCCGTCGGCGAACGCCTCGTTCACCACGTCCCACGCGTAGATCTTGCCCTTGAAGTGGGTCGCGACCTGCGTGACGTGGTTCATCATCGCGCTGCGCAACGCGCTGCCGGACATGTCCCGCGCCCAAACCGGCTGCTGCTGATACCACAACAGCGCGTGGCCCCGCACACTCTGGCCGTTGGCCTGCGCGTGCGCGACCAGCCGGTCACCACCGGTGTAGACGAATCGACCCTGCTGCGGCTCGGTCGCGTCCCACTTCATGTCGTTCTCGGCCACGACACTGTTGAACTCGCGGTTCAGGATCGTCACGTACTGGTTGTCGGAGAGCTTTTGCCCCGCGACGGCCGCGCCGAAGTAGCGGCCCTTCTCGGCCGCCGCCGCCTTCAGGGTCGTTCCGGCGCCGCTGGCCGTGGGGGCGAGCACCGCCGTCATGCCCGCGGTCAGTGCGACGGCGAGGGACGCCGCCGCCAGCAGAGTTCTCTTGGGTTTCATGTGGTTCCTTCTCAGTGGTGGTCGCAACGGTGGTGGTGACGTGCCACTTTCTTGCCAGAGTCGGTCCGGGCCATGATCACGACGCGCGCAGAGCGGTTGGCGGCGGTGCTGTCGGTGTCGACCGCGTCGACGGGCGCGCTGACACCTGTCGTCCGGCGGGCTGACGCCGCTGCCGAGGGTGCTCGATCGACGTCCGCATGCCCTGGGGGACGTCGTGATCGTGAGGTGCGACAGCGGCCCGCCCGGTGAGCCATCGCTGGCGTCCTCAATATCGAGGGTGAGCGATAACATGCCGTTCGTCAAGACGTAACATACGCCCGGATCGATGCAGTGGGGGTCGGGTTCCGCCGCCGCCTGCCTCGTCATCGCCATCCTGAGCGCAGCCCTGGCCAGGGGCTGATCGGCGTCACCGGCACCTCGCGGACGCGCGTTTCCCGGTGAAACTGTTATCGCTCACAGAACAGCGCGGCGTGACCCAGCGTCAACAGACGGCTCCGCCGTGCGCCGGACCCGCCGGGCCCTCGTCGAGACGTACTCCGGCGAGGATGTCGGCGGTGGTGTGGGCCTCGATGCCCGGTTGCTCGCCGTCGGTGAACCGCGTGACGACGGCCCGGACGTGCCGCTCGGCGGGTGCCGCGAGGCCGTCGTAGACGGCCCCGAACAACTCCCGCGCCGGCCTCCTGAGCCACTTCTTCGGCAGGAGTTCCACCGGCAGCTGCGGATCGAGGACGGGAAAACGCCGGAAGGTGTCCATGACCTCGGTGCGGGCCCGCACCGCGGCCGCACCGTCGATCTCCCCGGCCGCCACCCGGGGCAACACCGGTGTCCAGCGCTGGAGGAACGCCCGATAACTGCGGGTGATCGCCTCGATGTCCCAGGCCTCGATCGGGGCACGGTGGATGGCCGACTCCAGTGCGGTCTGCCGGCCACGGAACACCGTGACGGCGCCGAGGGTGAGCTGGTCGAGCTGCGCCCGGGCCGCCGGGGTCAGGTCGTCCGGCGAGATCCACAGCCCGTCGTACAACGGCGCGTAGCCGAGCCACCGCAGCTGCGCACGCAGGGCCCGTCGCTGCGTGCTCAGCTGCTGCGGCAGCGAGAAGGCGACGACGGTCCAGCACCCGTCCCACGGCACCGTCGAGCTGGTCGAGGCGAGGATCCAGTGGCCGCCAGCGGAGAGGTTGGCGGCGGCCGCGCGGCTGAGCCGGTAGGAGCTACGCCGGCCCAGCCGGCTGCCCTCCAGGACACCGCGGCGGGCCAGCCGACTGATCGCGGTACGCGCGCCCGCCGTGGTCACCCCGGTCTCCGCCAGCAGCGCGACGATGGCGGCGGACGGGAGCGCGGCACGGGTTCGCAGGGTGTAGTCAGCCAGCAGGGTCACCGCGACGCCCTGCGGCGAGTTGCCGACCTGACGTCGGGGCAGCCGGAGCGGGTGGTCTCCGTCGTCGGGATAGATCTCGTCGATGTCGAAGGGGCTTGCCACAGACGCTCCGTGCTCTTCAGGGACGGTACGACGACTGTAGACGGACCGCTGTCGATCCGGCCGGTACGGCCAATCCTCGATAGAAGTACGTCGATTGACACTTGTTGGTCCGAGGGGAACACTAATCGTCACGCGATGCGGTCCTCCAGTCGGGCACGGCGAGCCACCGGTAGCGGGCATCGCGCGGTCACCGCGGGCATCGGGCACACCCGCGACCGGATCGCGCGGCCGACCACAGCCTGCACAGGCAATCGAAGGAGTCGTCCGTTGAGAATCAGAAGGAAACTGCTGCTCACCCTGGCCATGTCACTGGTGGCGGCCGGCCTGGCCATCCCCGCGATCCAACCCGCGTACGCGGCATCGCTGACCGAGGTGACGAGCTTCGGTGACAACCCCGGCCGGATGCGCATGCACGTCTACGTGCCGGACAACCGCCCGGCCCGGCCGGCGACGATCGTGGCCATGCACGGCTGCGGCGGGTCCGGCCCCGGCTTCTACTCCGGCAGCGAGTTCGCCAGCCTGGCCGACCGGTACGGGTTCATCGTCATCTACCCGTCCGCGACCCAGCAGGCCGGGTTCGGCAACTGCTTCGACGTCTGGTCGGACGCGGCCAAGCGGCGTGGCGGCGGCAGCGACCCGGTGTCGATCATCTCGATGGTCCGGCACGTGCAACAGCAGTACGCCGCCGACCCGGACCGGGTCTACGCCACCGGCAGCTCCTCCGGCGGCATGATGACCAACCACATGCTGGCTCTCTACCCCGACGTGTTCAAGGCCGGCGCCGCGTTCATGGGGGTGCCGTACAACTGCTTCGCCAACGCGGCCGACTTCCCACCCACCAGCAGCCAGTGCACCGGCGGAAACATGAACCGCACGCCGCAACAGTGGGGCGACGCGGTCCGCCAGGCGTACCCCGGCTACTCCGGGCCCCGCCCGCGCGTCCAGTTGTGGCACGGCACCAACGACACCCTCGTGCCGTACTCGCTGCTGCAGGAGACGATCGAGCAGTGGACGAACGTGTTCGGGCTGAGCCAGACACCCACCTCCACCGACACGCCGCAGCCGAACTGGAACCGGCGCAGGTACGCCGACAGCAGCGGCACGGTTCAGGTCGAGGCGTACAGCATCCAGGGCGCCGGGCACAGCCTGCCCGCCAGCGGCATGGCCGCGTCCGCCATCGGGTTCTTCGGCCTGACCAGCCCGCCCAACCCGACGACGCCACCCCCGAACCCGACCACGCCACCCCCGAACCCGACCACGCCACCGCCCAACCCGACCACGCCACCGCCCAACCCGACCACGCCGCCGCCGGACTCCGGTGCCTGCCGGGTGACAGTCGCCGTCAACGCCTGGAACAACGGGCTGACCGAGAACATCACCGTCACCAACACCGGCACCAGCGCCGTCAACGGCTGGTCCCTGGTGTTCACCCTGCCCGGCGGGCAGACCATCACGTCGGGCTGGAACGCCTCCTACTCCCCGAACTCCGGACAGGTGACGGCCAGGAACGTCGCATACAACGGCGGCATCCCCAGCAACGGATCAGTGACCGTGGGCTTCCAGGCCACGCACACCGGTAACACCGCCAAACCGACCTCGTTCACCCTCAACGGCGCCTCCTGCTCGGTGGCCTGACACCGGGCGGCATCGACGAGCACGTGCGCCGGTCACCAGCTCGTGGTGACCGGCGCACGTGTGGTCGGGCTACCGGTAGCCGGCGCTCACGATGCTGGCCTGCACCGCGGCCTCGGTCGCGTCGGACGGGTACCCGGCGACCATGGCCCCCTCGTAGAAGGTGCCGGCGCTCAGGTTCGCGCCGCCGTCGGGCTTGCAGCAGTCACCGCCACTGCCCAGGATGATCGCACCCTGCTTCTTCATCGGGCTGTAGCCCGGCGGGAGCGAGCCGTCGTACAGCGTGTAGAGGCTGCCGGACGTGGCGTCGCTGCCCTTGATGGCGAAGCGGGACGTGCCGTTGTTCTTCAGCGTTGCGGTGACGAACTTGCTGGTGAAGGCGCGCTGGTTCGGGTTCCAGCTCTGGCTGCCGCCGGGGAAGAGACCCCACTCGAGGTCTGCCTGCACCCACGGGCCGCTGCCCGAGCAGCCGCCGAACCAACACTGCTTGCTGAAGTTGATGGCGTCCATCGCACCGGCGGCGTCGGCCTTGCGCGTCGTCTCGCTGTTGCCGTAGTCGAAGCAGCAGCCGCTGTTGACGTGGGTGCCGCTGGTGACCATGTACATGCCCTCGGGCGCGGCGCCGGTCGGCACCCCGGTGAGGTGCCCGTCACGCCAGTAGCTGTTGCCGGGGTTGATGTAGAGCGAGTACGCCTTGGCGCCGCCCACGCTCAGCGACTCGGTCGTCGCGACCGCCGGCCTGCTCTGCGGGCTGCCCGGAACCACGCTGGACCCCTGGTACCACAGGTCGTTGCCGCGCCCGGACTGGTCGTAGACCACGGTGATCACGCAGGTGGTGCCGGCGCAGAACGAGTCCTGCGTCGCCGCGTTGGCGGTGCCGCCCGTGCCGGTCAGCCCGACGTTGCGGGTCGTGTTGTCCGACGAGCGTCGCACCTGGTAGAGGTTGCCGGCGTACGACGCGAGGAGGGCCCGGGTCGTGCTGTGCGCCGCGATGCACGGCGTGCCGCCGGAGGCGTAGATGTCGCACGGGCGCGAGCCGCTCGGCGGCGGGCTGGTCGGCGGTGCGGAGGTCGGCGGTACGGAGGTCGGCGGCGTGTTCGGCGAGGCCCACTGCTGATTGGCGCCACCGTTGCAGGCCCAGAGGATGATCTTGGTGCCGTTCGCGGTGGCGGCGCCGTTGGCGTCGAGGCAGAGCCCGGACTGCACGCCGGTGATGGTGCCGTTGCTGTTGACGTTCCACTGCTGGTTGTTCTGGCCGTTGCAGTCCCAGATGATCGCCTGGGTGCCGTTGGTGGTGCCCCGGCCGGAGGCGTCCAGGCACTTGTTGCCGTACACCTGGAGTTGCTTGCTCGACGTCCAGGTCCAGGTCTGGCCGGCGGCGCCGTTGCAGTCCCAGAGCTGCGCCTGGGTGCCGTTGGTGGTGCTGGAGTTGGGCACTTCGAGACAGCGGCCGGACGGCGTGCCGACGACCGGGGTGCTCTGCCCCGGCTGGATGGTGGCCGCCGCGGCGGCCTCGGCGGCGAAGGGCGAACTGGTGGGGCTGGTGCCGACACCGACGCCGACGACGACGAGCACCCCGGCCAGGGCGCCGGCCAGGAGGGTCAAACGTCGGACGCGTTGGCGTCTCGGGATGAGGTCGTGGGCTGTTCCTGGCCCACTACGGGACGGGGTTCGCACGCGGTGGCTCCTCGGAGTCGTGGAAGCGCAGGGGGGTCGCGTCGACGCGCCACGGGCGGTGGTGGCGAGGGCGAATCGAATCAGCGAATCGTATGACCTTTGTTTTATTCATGTCAATGAATGTGGTGTTCGGTGACGCGCTGACTGCCGGGGCCGACAGCCAGCGCGTCACCTGCCCCCGGGACGACTACCGCCCCAGGAGCCGCCAGGTCTGGTTCAACGAGCCGTTCTGGTTGACCGCCTTGCAGGTCCACTGGATGACAGTTGCGCCAGCCGCCGTGGAAACGCCGTTGACATCCACACACTTGCCGCTGTGTCGGGCAACCAGCTGGTAGTCGTGCGAGTCGTTGCCCGAGTAGGTCACCCTGCGGAGGGTGAACTGCTGATTCGAGCTGTTCAGGCAGGTCCGCTGGCTCACGGCAGCACCGTCGGCGGTGGACGCCCCGTTGACCTCGAGGCACTTGCCGCTCTGCTGGTTGACCGCGGTGTAGGTGTTGGCCACCCCCGCGACCGGGCGGAAGTTCCAGAGCTGCTGGTCGCCGCCGTCGCAGTAGTTCTGCTGTTGGCCGTTGCCGTCGGCGGTGCTCAGGCCGGTGTTGTTGAGGCACTGCTGGGAGTGCTGGGCCACCGCCACCGACTGGAAGCCACCATCCGACGGGGGCAGCAGGGTGACGGCGTAGGTATCGGTCTGGTTGGTGTACGGCAGGGTCACTGTGGCGTTGTTGTTTGACACGCCGACCACGCTGTTCGAGACCGTGATCGGCCCCGGCACGGCACCACCGTTGTTGTGCGGGATGCGTTGGGTGAGCACCCGGACCTGGTTGTTCTGCACGATGCCGCTGGTGGTGTCCAGACCCTGCAGGTTGACGGTCAGGTTCCCGGTGGTCCGACCACCGCCGATCAGGATCTTGGCCACGCCGTCCGCCTTCGTGGCGTACGCGTCGTACGACTGGCTGGGGGTGACCCCGACGATCTGCCCGGTCTGGGAGGCGTAGAAGCGGTAGTTCCACCACTCACCCTTGGGCTGGTGCTGCCCGGCCGAGTTGCGGATCAACAGGTTGCCCAGGTCGTTGTGCAGGCTGCCGCCGCTGGCCCAGTTCGCCCGGAGGCCGTCGGCGCGGGCCCGCTCCAGACGGGCGATGTACCAGGCACCGTCGGCCGGGTTCTGCTCGTCGGGCGCGCCGTACTCGTTGATCTGGTAGGGCCGCGGGTGGGCGATGCCGCGCGGATCGAGGGTGGCGTTGGCGGCGGCGACGTTCGCGACCGGGTCACCCGGCAGTGAGTGCCAACTGATGATGTCCGGCACCGTGTTGGTCGAGCGGACGAAGTCCAGGTACTGGTTCCAGAAGGCGTGGTTCGTCGACGGGACGCAGGCACAGCTCGGCCCGACGATGAGCTGGCTGGGGAACTCCGTCCGGATGCGCTGGTAGGTGCGGCGCCACAGTTCGAGGTACTGGGAGATCGGGCGGTTCCAGAAGATGGTGATGTTGGGTTCGTTCCAGATGTCCCACTGCACGCTCAGTCCGGAGGCCCGGACGTCGCTGATGAGCCGGGTCAGGAAGTTGTCGTAGTCGGTCCAGTTGCCGTTGTCGCCGGGGAAGCGCGAGATCCCGGCGCCGTCGGCACCCCACAGGTCGTGCGGCAGGATGATGAACTTTCCGCCGAGGGCGGTGGTCCGACGCGCCTGGGCGAGTGTGGAGTTCCACCGGCGGTCGTACGTGCCGCCGACCCAGCCACTGCCGGGCAGCTGCGCGCCGCCGGCCCGCATGGCCTGGAACTTGACGTCTCGGTAGAAGTGGTCCGCCGGACCGCTGGCGTTCTCGGTCATGCCGTAGATCCAGCCGGACGCGCGGTAGGTCGGCGCGCCGTTGTCCGTGGCGAAGTTGACGCTTATCGACTCGTTGGCGGCCTGCGCCGGGGGCGCGGCGACGGTTACGGCGGCGGTGGCGGCGAGCAGGCCAACCACGAGTCGGGCGGCGAGCGCGCGGGCTCGGCCCGGCCTGCCGGGGGACGGGGTTTTCACGGGCGGCTCCTTGGTGGGGCGCGGGGGACGCTCTCCGGAGGGCAGCTTGCGAATCGATTCGCACGGATCGTAGGACCAGGAACTGAACGATGTCAATGAAGTGACGACCCGGTGAAGGTGGCGTTTCACAGCGCAACCTTCAGAACCTCCGCGCATCTCTTGACCAGGCGCCAGGGGCGGACCTATCTTCGTGCGAACCGATTTGTCGAATCGGTTCGCCTCATGGTCGGACGACGTCCGACCCGCGACGGTCAACCCGCACACCCCACCTGACATCGACTGAAGTGAGGCACCACATGACAGGATTCAGTCGTCGACGGCGCCTGGCCGCCGTCGCCGTGATAGCGCTCGCCGCAGTGACAGGCAGTGCCTGCTCGTCGTCCGACGGAGGGTCCGGCGACGGCGGCGGCGCGTACCTCGTCTGGGACCCGTACCCGCAGTTCGCCAACGACTCCGAGTGGGTCGCACTGCTCAAGAAGTGCGGCACCTCGGCGGGGGCGGCGACTGTCGAGCGGACCGGCTACGACACCACCGACCTGACCAACAAGGCGCTGCTCGCCGCCCAGCAGGGCAACTCGCCGGACGTGCTGATCGTGGACAACCCGGTCATCTCGACACTGGCCGAGGCCGGCGCGCTCACCACCACCGAGGACAACAAGCTCGACGTCTCGGCCATGGCCCCGAACCTGCTCGGCGCCGGTCAGAGCGCGGGCAAGACGTACGGGGTGCCGATCGGGGCGAACACCCTCGCCCTCTACTACAACAAGGACCTGCTGACCGCCGCCGGCGTCGATCCGGCCTCGATCAAGGACTGGGCGTCGCTGACCACGGCACTGACCAAGGTCAAGGCCAAGGGGAAGAAGGGCATCACCTTCTCCGCGATCGGCACCGAGGAGGGCAGCTTCCAGTTCCTGCCCTGGTTCTGGGGGTCGGGAGCCCAGCTGACCAGCCTGGACTCGCCGCAGTCGGTGTCCGCGTTGACGCTCTGGACCGACTGGCTCCGGCAGGGCCTCGCCCCCAACTCGGTCATCAACAACACCCAGACCACGAGTTGGCAGGAGTTCGCCACCGGCGACTTCGCGTTCGCCGAGAACGGCACCTGGCAGCTCGCCAACGCGGAGAAGCTCGGCTTCTCCTACGGCACCATCGCGATCCCGGCCAACGCGGGCGGCCCGGCACCGGCGCCCACCGGCGGTGAGTTCGTCTCCATCCCGGTGCAGAAGAAGACCAGCAGGTACGAGACGTCGCAGAAGATCGTCGCCTGCCTCACCAACGCCGACAACCTCCTCACCACCGACACCACGCTGTCCTACGTCGCGCCCGTCGCCGCCGTGCAGGATCGACAGGCGACCGCGGACCCCAAGCTCAAGGTCTGGGTGGAGGCGGTCCGGGCAGCCAAGGGTCGCACCGGTGACAACCTCGGTACGAAGTACCCGAAGATCTCGGAATCCCTGTGGACCGCGGTGCAGGCGGCCCTCAGCGGTGGGAAGTCACCGAAGGACGCGCTGACCGCCGCCCAGGCCGCGACCAGGTAGCCGCGCCGAACCGACACCATGCTCCCCACGACACCCAGCTCCACTGCCGCACCGGACCAGGGCGGGGCGGCCAAGGCCGCCCCGCCCGGGCCTCCCCCGTCCCGCACCCGCCGGCCCAGCCGATGGCTCGCGTGGGCCTTCCTGGCGCCCGTCACCCTCTACCTGTCGGCCTTCTACGCCTACCCGCTCTATCGCAACCTCGACCTGAGCCTGCGCGAGTACACGGTCCGTTCGTTCGTGCAGGGCGGTGCGCCCTTCGCTGGCTTCGACAACTACCGGACGGTCCTGACCGACCCGGCGTTCGGATCCACCCTGGCGCACACCCTGACCTTCACTGCCGCGTCGCTCGTCTTCCAGTTCAGCATCGGCATGGCGCTGGCGCTCTTCTTCCACCAGCACTTCCCGTTGTCCGCCACGTTGCGGGCGCTGTTCCTCGTACCGTGGCTGCTGCCGCTGATCGTCTCGGCCTCGACCTGGTCGTGGCTGCTCAACAGCGATTCGGGGCTGGTCAACGCGGCACTCGGCGTCGTGGGGATCGACCAGGTCAACTGGCTCACCTCGCCGGGCTGGTCGCTCACCTCGGTGATCATCGCCAACATCTGGATCGGCATCCCGTTCAACCTGGTGGTCCTGTACAGCGGGCTACAGGCGATCCCGGTCGAGATGTACGAGGCGTCCGCGCTGGACGGCGCGTCGAGCTGGCAACGGTTCTGGGGGATCACCTTCCCGCTGCTGCGCCCCGTCTCCGCGATCACGCTGCTGCTGGGGCTGGTCTACACGCTGAAGGTCTTCGACATCATCTGGATCATGACCAAGGGTGGGCCGAGCGACTCCTCCGCGACGCTCGCGACCTGGTCGTACCGACTCGGCTTCGGCAACCTGCTGCCCGAGTTCGGTCCGGGTGCGGCCGTCGGCAACCTGCTCATCGTGATGGCCCTGGTCGCCGGGCTCGTCTACATCAGGATCCAGCGGAGGCAGAACCTGTCATGACCACCTCCACTCCCCGGGTCTGGTGGAAGACCGCCGTCGGCCTGGTGCTGACCGGGCTGATGCTCTTCCCCGTCTACTGGATGATCAACGTGTCGTTCACCCGGGACCAGGACATGCGGGCCAGCCCGCCGCACCTGTTCCCGACCAACGGCACGCTGGACGGCTACCGGGCCGTCCTCGACCAACAGTTGCCGTACCTCGGCACCAGCTTCCTGGTCGGTCTCGGCACGGTGGTGCTCACCGTGGCGCTGGCCGCCCCCGCCGGCTACGCGCTGGCGAAGCTGCGGCCACCCGGCGGCACCGCACTGAGCTTCGTCCTGCTGATCGCGCAGATGATCCCGGGCATCATCATGGCGATGGGCTTCTACGCCATCTATCTCAGTCTCGGCATTCTCAACACGCTGCCCGGCCTGATCCTGGCCGACTCGACACTGGCGGTGCCGTTCGGCGTGCTGATCTTCACGGCCTTCATGTCCGGGATCCCCGACGAGCTGCTCCAGGCCGCCGTCGTCGACGGCGCCAGCCGGCTGCGGACCTTCTGGTCGGTCGTGCTCCCGATCAGCCGCAACTCGATCGTCACGGTGTCGCTGTTCGCGTTCCTGTGGTCGTGGTCGGACTTCATCTTCGCCTCGACACTCGCCGGTGGCGGCGACCGGCAGCCCATCACCCTCGGCATCTACCACTACATCGGCAACAACAACCAGCAGTGGAACGCCATCATGGCCACCGCTGTCGTCGCCTCCATCCCCGCCGCGGTGCTGCTCATCCTGGCCCAGCGCTACGTCTCGATGGGCGTGACCGCCGGCGCCGTCAAGGACTGACCACCCGCAGCACAGAAAGGCACCCGCCACCCATGACCGTCGTCCCGTCCGGTCCGGAGTTCCCCGTCCAGGACATCCCGTTCAGCTACCGAGGATCCTGGTTCAACATCTCCCCGGTGGTAGCCGAGAAGACGTACGCCGACGATCTGCACCTGGTCTCCCACCAGACCGGGCTCCACGCCGTGCTCCGGCTCTCCCCCGCGGTCGCCGGCACCACTGTCGTCGCCACACCCGCGCTGCTGACCTGGCGAAACGGCGCCGACCGGATCGAGGCGGTCTACGACGGGCCGGACACCCTGCGGATCCGGGGCCGACGGCTCGGCCTGCGGGTGGCCGCGGCCGCCGCCACCCTCACCCCGTTCAGCGGCACCTACCTATACCACGACCCGGTCGACGGCTCCCACGTGTTCACCTCGTACGAGACCGGGCGCCGTTACCGGATCACCGTGCTCTCCGGTGCGCTCCAGCGCACCGACGGTGTCGAGGCGCTCGGCACCGCGGACCGACACGTCGACCTCCCCGGCGACCAGCCCTGGGAGATCGCGATCGAGGAGTACGCCACCGCCCGCCGCCCGTACGTCGGATCCGCCACCTTCGACCAGCTGTGCCGCGACCGGGTCGCCGAGTTCACCGCGTTCGTCGACGCGGTCGCGCCGTGGCGTGGCGCGGAGACCCCGGCCGCCGAGCTGGCCGCCTACGTGCTGTGGTCGGCCACCGTCGGCCCGGCGGGCTTCGTCACCCGCCCCGCGGTCCTGATGTCCAAGCACTGGATGGACAAGGTGTGGAGCTGGGACCACTGTTTCAACGCGATCGCCCTGGCCGCCGGCGAGCCGGAGCTGGCCTGGCACCAGTTCCACCTGCCCTTCGACCACCAGGACGAGGCCGGCGCGCTCCCCGACTCGGTCACGCACTCCGAGGTCCTGCACAACTACGTCAAGCCTCCCATCCACGGCTGGGCCCTGCACCACCTGCGTCGACGCCTTCCCCAGCCACTGGACCGGGCGGCACTGGCGCAGACGTACGACCGGCTGGCCCGCTGGACCCGGTTCTGGCTCGACGCCCGTCGGGCCCCCGGCCAGGAGCTGCCCCACTACCAGCACGGCAACGACAGCGGTTGGGACAACGCGACCACCTTCGACGGCAGCCGGGTCCTCCAGACGGCCGACCTGGCCGCGTTCCTGGTGTTCCAGCTTCGCTGCCTCGCCGCCCTCGCCACCGAGCTGGGTGAGCCCGCCGACCAGTGGTCCCGGGAGGCCGACCGGGTCCATGGCGCCATGCTGCGGGACCTGTGGGACGGCGAACGCTTCGCCGCCCGCAACCCGCACACCGGCCAGCGGCGGACGAGTCGGAGCCTGCTCGACCTGATGCCCGTCGCGCTCGGTGCCGACCTACCCGCTCCGGTCGCCGTCGCACTGGCCCGGGGCGTCGAAACCCACCTGACCACGCACGGGTTGGCCACCGAGCCGGTCGACTCGGCGCACTATCTCGCCGACGGCTACTGGCGTGGCCCGATCTGGGCGCCCTCCACGGTGCTGGTCGAGGACGGCCTGCGGCGGGCCGGGCAGACCAGGGTCGCCGACGAGATCAGCCGACGCTTCCTCGCGCTGTGTGAGAAGTCCGGGTTCGCGGAGAACTTCGACGCCGAGACCGGGGCCGGGCTCCGGGACCGCGCGTACACCTGGACCGCCAGCAGCTATCTCATTCTCGCCGCCGGTCAGGAGGAACGGCGGGTCACGAGGAGGTAGCCGCGTCGGCTCCGCGGCCCCGGACCGGCCCGGTGCTCAGGCGCAGCGAGATGGGCGGGCTGTAGAGCCGGTGCCGTGGCACGGCGCCCGGGGCGGCGATGCTCTCCAGCAGCAGGGACACCGCCTCGGCGCCCATCTCGACCATCGGGACGTCCGCGGCGGTCAACGGCGGGCGGAAGTCCTCCGCCCAGTGCTGGGCGGCGACGCCGGTGACGGAGAAGTCGCGCGGCACGGACAGGCCGGCGCCGGTCAGCGCGCGCTGCATTCCGGGCAGCGCGGCCTCGTTGATGGTGGCGATGGCCGTGACGTCGGGATGTGTGACGAGCAGCTGTTCCACGCACGCCTCGCCGGAGGCCGTGTCGTCGCCGCAGCAGACCTCCACGCCGGTCAGCCCCCGGTCCGCCGCCGCCGCCCGGAAACCGGCGAGCGCTCGATGGCTGGGCCCGTAACCCGCTGCCACCAACTCGGCGGAGCGGTTGACCAGGGCCACGTGCCGGTGCCCCAGGTCGGCCAGGTGGTGCACACACCGGGCGATCAGCCCGGAATAGTCGATGTCGATCCAGCTCATGTCGTGCGGCTCGGCGATCCGCCCGATCGTGACGAACGGCAGACCAGTCTTGGTCAGGCGGGTCACCCGGTCGTCCTCCAGGCGGATCTCCATCAGGACCACCCCGTCCACCCGGCGCCCGGTGACGATCCGCTCGAACGACCGGTCGTGGTCACCCCCGGACGGGGACAGCAGCACGTCGAGGTCGTGGCGCGCGGCCGCCTCGACGACACTGGCGACGAAGCCCAACTGCATGTCGGTCAACCGCTGGCTGGCCGGGGGGATCACCAGCCCGAGGGTGCGGGTGCGACCCTCCTTGAGCGCGCGGGCGCTGGCGTTCGGTCGGTAGTCCAGCTCGTCGATGACCGCCTGGATCCGCTGCCGGGTCCCCTCCGAGACGGTCCGTTTCCCGCTCAGGACGTAGGAGACGGTGCTGCGGGACACCCCCGCCCGGCGGGCGATCTCCCCGATGTTCATGCCGCGCCCTCGAATCGATTCTTGCCCCGACACGGGCACGCACCATCTTTCCCCGACGAGCATATCCGTCCGGAGTCAGCACGTTCCGCGGCCAGCGGGGCGGACAACCGACGGTGGCGCGACGAATGGACGAGCATTAATGTAAACAGGTATGACGTGTGACGTCGGGACCCACCCCACCACCGCGCTCCACCACACCGCCGAGAGGATCCGATGAATGTGAAGAGACGACTGAGTCGTCTGCTCGCCGCGACGGGAACCCTGCTGGTTCTCGCTGTAGGCGCCAGCATCTACGTGGTCTCGGACGCGCCGGGTGTCGCCCGCGCCGCCGGCACGGGACCGTGCGACATCTACGCCTCGGGTGGCACCCCGTGCGTGGCCGCGCACAGCACCACCCGCGCGCTGTACGGCGCGTACAACGGCCCGCTTTACCAGGTTCGTCGCTCGTCGGACAACACCACCCGCGACGTCGGCGTGCTGAGCGAGGGCGGCTACGTCAACGCCGCCACCCAGGACACGTTCTGCGCCAACACCAACTGCGTCATCACGATCATCTACGACCAGTCCGGCCGCAACAACCGGCTCACCCAGGCCTTGGGTGGCGGCGTGCCGGGCCCCGGGCCTGGCGGGTCGGACAACCTTGCCGACGCGAAGGCGGCACCGGTCACGATCGGCGGCCAGAAGGCGTACGGCGTCTACATCCCTCCGGGCACCGGCTACCGCAACAACAACACCAACGGCATCGCGACCGGCGACCAGCCCGAGGGCATGTACGCCGTCCTCGACGGCACGCACTACAACAACGGGTGCTGCTTCGACTACGGCAACGCGCAGACGAACGCCATGGCCGACGACATCGGCATCATGGAGACCATCTACTTCGGCAACAACAAAGTGTGGGGCTACGGCGACGGCAACGGCCCCTGGATCATGATGGACATGGAATGGGGACTCTTCTCCGGAGTGAACCCGCGATACAACCCCATGGCGCCCATCAACCACCGCTTCGTGACCGCCATCGTCAAGGGCGAACCGAACCACTGGGCGATCCGGGGCGGCAACGCCCAGGCCGGTGGCCTGACGAACTACTTCGACGGGCGTCGCCCCAACGGCTACCACCCGATGAAGAAGGAAGGCGCCATCCTGCTCGGCATCGGCGGCGACAACAGCAACACTGCCCGCGGCACCTTCTACGAGGGCGTGATGACCTCCGGCTACCCGACCGCGGCGACCGAGGACGCGGTACAGGCCAACATCGCCGCCGCCGCGTACGCGCCGGCCGTTGGTAACCCGCAACAGGGCGTCCAGCTCGTCGGTGGCCAGTCCAACCGCTGCGTTGACGTGCCGAACGGCACCACCACCAACGGCACCCAGGTCCAACTCTGGGACTGCACCAGCAACACCGCCCAACGCTGGACTCACACCGCCGGCAAACAACTGCAGGTGTTGGGCAACAAGTGCCTCGACGCCAGCGGCCAGGGCACCACCAACGGCACCCAGGCCATCATCTGGGACTGCCACGGCGGCACCAACCAACAGTGGAACATCAACTCCAACGGCACCATCACCGGCGTCCAGTCCGGGCTCTGCCTCGACGCCAGCGGCGCCGGGACCGCCAACGGCACCAAGCTCCTCCTCTGGGCCTGCAACGGGCAACAGAACCAGCGCTGGTCCACCCGCAACTGACCCGTACCACCACCCGACCG
>NZ_JBEZDJ010000037.1:0-69527 GCF_040648275.1 Micromonospora sp. NPDC049171 | reverse complement strand
CACAACCGAAAGCTCATCAGGGGGCACCGCCACATCGAACTACCCAGACCGCCCCGACGACCCCACGACACGCCGACCTAACAAAGCACTACTAGCCGGCCGACGGCGGGCCGGTCGGCACGAGCCGGAAGATGTGGATCTCCCGGCCACCGGCCCGTTGCACGTACGTGCGGTACGCGGGCCACTCGGTCACCAGCAGCTGCCACAGCCGGTCCCGTTCGGCGCCGGACGCCAGGTCGGCCCGCACCGGGATCAGCCGGCCCTTCAACTGCACCGCGGCGGTGGGATCGGCGAGCAGGTTCATCGCCCAACCGGGGTGCTGGGTCTGCCCCCAGTTGGAGCCGATCACCACGTACGTGTCGCCGTCGGGGACGTAGAGCAGGGGATTGCTGCGGGGCTTGCCGGAGCGGCGGCCGGTCGTCGTGATCACCAGGGACGGGATCAGGCCGAGCGCGACCACCCGCCCCCGGGTGAGTCGACCGACCACCCGGTCGGCGGGGACCAGCAGGCGTGCGGCGGCGCCGAACCAGCGGTGATGACCGACTCGACGGGTGATGTTTCCCAGCGCTGACACGCCGATCAGTCTGCCGCCTGCCCGGCCCCGGCGGCACCCCCGTACGCGCCCGGATCATCAGCCGGCCGGCCACCGCACCGGTGTCAGTCCAGCCGCCGTTCGATCGGCAGTCGGGCGCGGGTGAACAGGCCCGCCCCGAGCATCGCCACCACCGGCACCAGCACCAGGACCCCGAGCACGGGCCAGGGCACCAACAGGGGGTACGGATCGGACGCCGGCCAGTCGCTGGCGTACTCGCGGTTGACCGAGACC
Organism: Micromonospora sp. NPDC049171; assembly: GCF_040648275.1. Taxonomy (NCBI): domain Bacteria; kingdom Bacillati; phylum Actinomycetota; class Actinomycetes; order Micromonosporales; family Micromonosporaceae; genus Micromonospora; species Micromonospora sp. NPDC049171. The sequence goes on along the minus strand of NZ_JBEZDJ010000037.1, from coordinate 68,701 downwards.
AGCACGATCGCGGCGGTGCCGAGGCCGGCCACGATGCCGAGCACCGAACCGACACCGGCGATGATTCCGGCCTGGCAGATCGCCAGCATTCGGCGTACCGCCGGCGCCGCGCCGACGGCCGCGAGGGTGGTCAGCTCCGCGCGCCCCTCGGCGGCGGCGAGCGCGGTGGCGATCCCCGCCGCCCCCACCGTGATCACCCCGGCCGCCGCCGCGAGCAGCAGCAGCAACGGTGAGATGTCGCGGGGACCACCGCCGTACTCCACGGACACCATGAAGGTGCCGAAGGGCCGCAGTGCGCTGGTGAACCGTTGCTCCTGGTGCCGGTCCGGCGGGGTCGAGGTGCCGATCACCCAACCGGCCGGCGACCAGGTCAGGCCGAGGTGCCGGGCCGCGGACGCGGAGAGCAGCAGTTGGGGTTGGCTGACCACCCCGCTCAGCGCGTACCCGGGCAGGTCGGTGGTGGTCGACCCGTCCGTTCCGGAATCCACCTGGTTCACCCGTACCGTCACCAGGCCGTCGTGCAGGTAGCGCGGGTCGGTCACCACCACGCCCCCGGCGCGCAGCACGGCGGTGGCGGCGGCGGTCGTCGCCGGGTCCGCACCGGTGAGCAGCGGCAGTGCGGTCCCGTCATCCACTCCCGTCTGCACGTAGCCGCCGTCGTAGCCCAGCGCGTCAATCCGACAACGCGGGTCGGCCCGGGCCTGTCGACGCTGCGCCGCGGAGAGATCGACCCCCGGCTGCCAGGGGCATACCTGCGCGGGTGGGAGCGCCGGCGCGACGTCGCAGTAACCCTTCCGGGACGCGCAACTCACCGAGTTGATCGGGGCGATCGCGTCGGCACCCAACTGTTCCCGGGCGATGGTGGCGACCTGGGCCAGGGTGGGTAGCCGCGCCAGTTCGCCCGCGTAGACCAGCACGTTGCCGGTCGGCACCAACGGCCGGTAGGAGCGCGACTCCCGGGCGTCGCTGCTGGCCAGGAACCCACCGAGCGCCACGCTGCTGGCGACCGCGGCCATCACGGCGCAGATGGCGGGCGCCGCGGCCGCCCGGTTGCGGCTGGCGTCGCGCAGCGCGATTCGCGGTGCCAACGGCAACATCCGGCCGAGCCGGGCGAGCGCGCCGATCAGCGTGGGCGTGCAGCACACCAGGCCCAACTCGCCGAGGATGAGGCCGGTGAGGATCACCGCCGGGGAGATACGGGCGGCCCCGAACGCCGCCAACCCCGCCCCGCCGACCACCAGCGACAGACCGAAGGCCAACCACCGGGTCCGGGACACCGGTGGGGTACGCCGTCCGGCGAGCCCGGCGCTGACGTCCTGCCGTGCGGCGGTCCAGGCCGGTGCCAGCGCGGCGAGCACCCCGGCCAGCACCGCGACCCCACCGAGCAGCACCAGCGCGGTCGGCCAGCACCGGTACCCACCGAAGCGGGCGTGGAAGACGTACTGCTCCACCAGCGGACGACCGGCGAACGCCGCGGCGACGCCGACCAGCAGGCCGGCGACGGCGCCCAGCACACCCAGCACCACGCCGTCGGCCAGCACGACCCGGCGAAGCTGGCCGGCATCCCCGCCGGCCACCGCGACGAGCGCCAGATCCCGCCGTCGGCGACGGATGCCGACCGCGAAGGCCGGGCCGACCAGCAGCACGACCTCCAGCAGCCCGAGGCCGGCGATGAGCACACCGGTGCTCAGGCCGCCGGTGCCGCTCGGGTCGACCGGGCCGAGCCACGTCCGCTTCCGGTCGTCGGCCGGTGGACGGGTGGTGACCACCACCCCACGCTCGTTGAGTCGGGACACCAGCGCGGCGTCGACGGTGCCGGGCACGTCCGCCAGCCAGTTGGTCGCCGAGCTGGAACCGGTCGGTGGCACCGCACCCGGATGCAGCGCCACCACCATTCCGAGATCGTCGGGAAACTCGACCACCCCCACCACGGTGTAAGCGCGGCTTCCGTCGGCGAGGGCCACGGCGCGGCCGAGGCGCAGGTCCAGGCGGCGTAGCGCCGCCGGACTGACCGCGACCTCGCCGGGCTGCCGCGGTGCCCGGCCCGCCCGGAACCGCACCAGCCCGCGGGCCAACGGGTCGCCGAGGTCCAGCACCCGCCCCTCCACGTCCTCGTCGAGGCGCGGGCCGCGCAGGGTCAGTGGGATGCGGGTGCGCACCTCGGTGACCCGACTGCCCGGTCCCAGCAGCGCACCCACCTGGGCGGAGGTGGCCCGGGCGTTGGGCGGCTGCTGCTCGCCATTTCGGACGTACCAGGTGCCACCCTCCTCGTCCTGCCGTACCGGCGCGTCGGCGATCCAGCGCAGTTCCGCGTCGGCCACGCCGAGCCGACGGTCGATCCCTTCGGCCGGGGTCAGCTCGGCCATGTCGTAGCTCGCCGCGAGGAAGGCCAGCGCCGCCACCGGCAGGGCGATCATCGCGAGCACCAGGGCGGTCCGACGTCGGGCCCGGCGGGACTCCCGCCGGGCGATCCGCAGCGCCGCCCGCCAGGAGCCGGTCAGCTCGGCGAACCGCCGTCGACCGACCGGGGCGCCGGGCGCGACCGGCCGTGCCGTCGCGGTGTCGACCGGAGCGGGGGCCCGCGTCGGACGGCGGATCGTCACCGGCCGCTGCCGGACAGCAACTGGTCGACGCTGCCCAGCGGCGCCGTCGTGTCGACCAGGACGCCGTCGCGCAGGAACACCACCCGGTCGGCCCAGCCGGCGTGCCGTGCCTCGTGGGTGACAAGCACCCCGGCGGCGCCCGCGTCGATCCGGCGGCGGAGCAGGTGCAGCACCGCCTCACCGGTCTGCGAGTCCAGTGCCCCGGTGGGCTCGTCGGCGAGCACCAGCCGCCGTTCGCCCACCAGCGCGCGGGCGATGGCCACCCGCTGCTGCTGCCCGCCGGAGAGCTGGTCCGGAAAGCGGTCACCCAACGCGGGCAGACCCACCTCGGTGAGCGCGGCCATGGCCAGTCCGCGAGCCTGCCGTCCACTGGTGCCGTCCAGCTCCAGCGGAAGCGCCACGTTCTCCAGTGCGCTCAGGCTGCCCAGCAGGTTGAGCTCCTGGAAGATGTAACCGATCCGACGGCGGCGCAGTTGGGCCAGACCGCGACGGTCCAGCGCCCCCAGCGGTTGCCCCTCCACCCGGACCTCGCCGTCAGTCGGGCGGTCCAGGCCACCGGCGAGGGCCAGCAACGTCGACTTGCCGGAGCCGGACGGACCCATCACGGCGACCAGCTCGCCGGGCCGAACGACCAGGCTGACCCCGCGTAACGCGTGCACCGCCGCCGGTCCGGCACCGTGGGTGCGGTGGACGGCGCGGAGCTCCAGCACCGCGTCGTCCGGCCCGCTCACCGTCGGGCCTCCTCGCCGGCCCAGCGTGTCCCGTCCCGCGCATCGGCGTCATCCGCGCGCGGTGGGGGAGGTGCCGGGCCGCTGGGCCGGTGCCGCACCAGACTGGTCTCGCAGTGGTCCAGCCAGCGCACCTCCGCCTCGGCCTGGAAGACCATCGAGTCCAGTACGAGGCGCCAGGGGAGGTCCTCCGGTCGGTCGCTGCCGTACTTCAGCCGGGTCAGCTCCTGCAGAGCCCGCATCGTCGCGCTGCGCTGGGCCTGCACCACCGAGCGGACGTCCACCCCCGGGGTGGTCAACGCCAGGGCCAGCTTGATCGCCAGCTCGTCACGGGGTCTGTCGTTGCGGCTGACCGGCGTGGCGAACCACAGCGCCAGGTCTGCCCGGCCGGCGTCGGTGATCTCGTACGGGCGCTGCCCGGCCTCGCTCTCCGGCAGCGGGCGCACCAGACCGTCTCGTTCCAACCGGGACAGCGTGGTGTAGACCTGCCCGATGTTCAGTGGCCAGGTCGAGCCGGTCGACTCCTCGAACGCGGCGCGCAGCTGGTAGCCATACATCTGGCCGCGTTCGAGCAGGGCGAGCAACCCGTGACGGATGGACATGGCAACGGAGTATGCATACCTGGTATGCGTACCGCAACCGGAACGGAACGGTTCAGGTTGGCCGACCGGGAAATGGGACAGTCAGCGGGGTCAGCCCGGCCGTCCTGCGCCACCGGGTGGCCCGCACCGCGTACTCGACGAGGGCGGCCAGCGCCTGGTTGCGCTCGGCTCCGGTGGTGGACGCCAGAGCGGCCCGCCAGTGCGCGGCCGTGCGCTCCTCCACCTCGGCGGCGAGCCGCAGGGCGCTGGCCCGGTCGGTGACCGGGAACGGCAGCGCGTACCCGGCGCGGTCGGGCGGCACGACGCCGCCGGCCGCGCTCAGTTGCACCACGAGCGCGTCGCGTCGGCTTCGATGCGCGGCCTCGGCCTGGTGCGCGGCGTCCCGCGCCGCCCCGGTGAGTCGGACCCCGATCCGGCCGTAGGCGTAGATGGCCGCGTACTCGGCGGACAGGGCGGAGGCGAGCGCCTCCCCGGCGGATGGCTGCCTCACTTCAGTGCCTCCTGGTGCGTGGCTCGGGCGGCGGCGATCGACCCGAGCAGTGCGGCCCGTTCCGCGCTCGCCGCGGCACAGGCGGCGGTGGCCGACTGCTGGGCGGTCTTCTCCAGCCGGCGCAGGGCGGCGAGCGCGCCGGCCTGGTCGGCGGCGGGGGCGGTGGTGGGTGTGGCGGCCGCGGTCGGCAGGGCGACGCCGATCACCCGGGCCAGCTCGGTGGCGTGCGCGGTGTGCGCCTCGGCGATCGGGCCGAGCCGCCCGGCCAGGTCGGGATGCGCGGTCGCGCTCGCCTGGTACGCGGCGGCGAGCGCGAGTGACTCGTCCACCATCGGCCGCAGCGGGTCCGGTGGTGGCGCCGGCTCGTCATCACGGTCGAAAAGATCACAGCCGGTCAGCGGCACCGCGGCGCCGCCGAGCGCCAGCAACGCCCCGGCGCGCAAGAGCTTTCGCCGGGAATGTCCGGATGCTTGGTCGCGCTGTGTCGTTCTGCCGGTCCCCACCCGGCAAGTCAACACCATGCCCGCCGGTCCGGGGGCCACCGCCGTCGGTGCGCCGCCCGGCCCACCGACGGGCAGGCGCGTTACGCTCTGCGCAGCCACCGGCGCGTCCGCTCCGGTGGTGTGCCGGCATGTCGGGACGACCGATCACCGTCGACCAGGGAGAGGGTGCGGAGATGACGCAGCGTGGCCGTGCCACCAGGTCGACTGGGCGACCCCGCGACGGCGCGGGTCCCCGTGGCGGTGACCTCGCCGCGCGCCGTGCGCGGTTGCGGGCCGTGATCGAGCCGGTGGTCAACGACGCCGGCTACGACCTGGAGGACCTGACGGTTTCCCGGGCCGGTCGCCGGCACGTGGTGCGGGTGATGGTGGACGCCGACGGCGGGATCGACCTGGACGCCGTGGCCGACGTCTCCCGCGCGGTCTCGGCCGCCCTGGACGCCGCCGAGGAGACCGGTGGCGACATCGTCGCCGGTGAATACCAGCTGGAGGTCAGCTCGCCGGGCGTCGACCGGCCACTCACCCTGCCCCGCCACTGGCGGCGCAACGTGGGCCGGCTGGTCAAGGTCACCGCTCGGGGCGGGGCCGCGTTGCCCGGCCAGCGTGGCGAGCAGCCCGCCGGCGACCGCCAGCTCACCGGCCGGGTGGTCGCGGCCGACGACGAGGGCGTGCAGTTGGAGACCGACGGCGGTCGCGCCTCCTGGACGTACGCCCAGCTTGGCCCCGGCCGGGTGCAGGTCGAGTTCACCCGGCTCGCCGAACTCGGCGAGCCGGACGAAGAGTTCGACGACGCGGACGATTCAGACGAGATCGACGATTCAGACGACATCGACGACGAAGATGATGTGGAGGACGAGGAGAGGTGAACATCGACCTCGCGGCGCTGCGCGCACTCGAGCGCGAGCGGGAGATCCCGTTCGACACGATTCTCGCGGCGATCGAGACCGCGTTGCTGACCGCCTACCGGCACACCGATGGAGCCGAACCGCACGCCCGGGTGGAGATCGACCGCAGGTCGGGCGCAGCCCTGGTGTACGCGCAGGAGATGGACTCGGACGGCAGTCTGGTGCGGGAGTGGGACGACACCCCGCACGACTTCGGCCGGATCGCCGCCATGACCGCCAAGCAGGTGATCCTCCAGCGTCTGCGGGAGGCCACCGACGAGGTGCACTTCGGTGAGTACGTGGGCCGCGAGGGTGACCTGGTCACCGGCGTGGTTCAGGCGCACGAGACGCGTACCGAGAAGGGCATCGTCAGCGTCGACCTCGGCAAGCTGGAGGGCGTGCTGCCGCAGTCCGAGCAGGTGCCCGGCGAGCGGTACGCGCACGGCGAGCGGGTCCGCTGTGTCGTGGTGCACGTGGCCAAGGGCATGCGCGGGCCGCAGATCACCCTGTCCCGGTCGCACCCGGGGCTTGTCAAGAAGCTGTTCGCGTTGGAGGTGCCGGAGATCGCCGACGGCACCGTGGAGATCGGCGCGATCGCCCGTGAGGCAGGTCACCGCACGAAGATCGCCGTACGCTCCACCACCCCCGGGGTGAACGCCAAGGGCGCCTGCATCGGCCCGATGGGCCAGCGGGTGCGGGCCGTGATGAGCGAGTTGCACGGTGAGAAGATCGACATTATCGACTGGTCGGACGACCCGGCCACCTTCGTCGGCAACGCGTTGTCGCCGGCCAAGGCGCTGCGGGTCGAGGTGGTCGACCTGGCCAATCGGGCCGCCCGGGTGACGGTTCCCGACTTCCAGCTCTCGCTCGCGATCGGCCGGGAGGGGCAGAATGCCCGACTCGCGGCCCGATTGACCGGTTGGCGGATCGACATTCGGTCCGACGCGGAGCAGACCGCCCCCGCCGCGCGTGCGGCAGCTGATCACGTGCGGGAGCCGGGCGGCGCGATCTCGGGCAGCTAGGGGTAGACTTCTTCCAGTGGTACGACGCGCAACGCCGGAACGCACCTGTGTGGGTTGTCGGCAACGTGCGCCGGCCAGCGAATTGCTGCGGATCATCGCGGTCAGGGACGAGGCTGGTCTCAGTCTCCGGCCTGATCCGCGCCGCAGGCTGCCGGGTCGGGGAGCGAACATGCACCCGGATCCGGCCTGCTTCGCGCTGGCGGTGCGCCGCCGCGCCTTCGGGCGTGCGCTGCGCAGCACCGAGGTCCTCGACCACGGTGTGCTGGCGGAGCACGTCGATGCGCCAACCACTACGTCCGGTCAGCCCGACCGGGCGAGGGTCGCTAGCAGGGTAGGACGACCGACATGAGCACACGATGAAGTCCCTGAAATGACCAGGCTTCAAGTGCACGAGTGAGGTCGCTGCGGGTGCTGCCCGCACGACCTCGGAGTGAGGAGTGCAGTGGCAGGCAAGGCCCGCGTACACGAGCTTGCAAAAGAGCTCGGGGTCGAGAGTAAGACCGTTCTCGCCAAGCTGAAGGAAATGGGCGAGTTCGTGAAGTCCGCGTCCAGCACCGTCGAGGCGCCCGTCGCCCGACGGCTGCGTAACGCGTTCGTGGCGTCCGCCGGTGCTCCGGCACCGGCCGCCCCGTCGGCGCCCGCGCCGACGCCGGCTTCCAACCCGACCCCGACGCTGTCCCCGACCCCGGGCGCGCCCCGGGTCTCGGCCAAGCCGATGCCGCCTCGGCGGCCGGCCGCGCCGGCGCCCGGCCCGAAGCCGAAGGGCCCGGTGCCCGCTGCACCGCAGCCCGCGGCTCCGGTCGCCAAGCCGGCGAGTGCCCACGACATCGAAGTGGCGGCCGCCGAGGCGCGCGCCGCCGCGCTGAAGGCTGAGCAGGAGGCCGCGGTCAAGGCCGCGCAGGCCGCCCGCCAGCAGCAGCGGGACAACCCCGTTCGCCGGGAGCCTCCGGCCGACGGCGGCAACCGTCCCGGTCCTCGGCCGGGTCCCGCCGCGATGCCACCCCGTCCCGGTTCGCCGGCCGCTCGTCCGAGTACGCCGGCTCCCGGTCCGGGTGCCCGGCCTGGCGGTCGTCCGCCGGCGCGTGGCGCGGGTAACAACCCGTTCGGCATCCAGGGTGGCCAGCAGCAGCGGCCCCCGGCCGCCGGTGCGGGTGGTCCCCGGCCCAACAGCCCGGCGGGCATGCCGCCGCGGCCGAGTCCCAACTCCATGCCGCCGCGGCCCAGCCCGGCGTCCATGCCGAGCCAGCGTCCGGCTGCTGGTCGCCCCGGTCCCGGTGGCGCTGGTCGCCCCGGTGGTGGCGGCGGTGCCGGTCGTCCCGGTGGCGGTGGCGGTGGCTTCCGTGGCGGTCCCGGCGGTGGCGCCGGTGGCGGTGGCGGTTACCGCGGCGGCCCTGGTGGCGGCGCGGGTGCCGGCGGTGGCGGTGGCTACCGTGGCGGTCCCGGCGGCGGTGGCGGTGCTCCCGGTGGCGGTTTCCGCCCGGGTGCTCCCTCCGGTGGTGGCGGTCGTCCGGGTGCGGGTGGTCGTGGCCGTGGCGGCGGTGCCGCGGGTGCCTTCGGGCGTCCGGGTGGCCGGCCGACGCGCGGTCGCAAGTCCAAGAAGCAGCGCAGACAGGAGTTCGACAACCTGTCGGCTCCGACCATGAGCTCGGGTGCTCCCCGGGGTCAGGGTCAGATCGTCCGGCTGTCCCGTGGCGCCTCGCTGTCCGACTTCGCGGACAAGATCAACGCCAACCCGGGTTCGCTGGTCCAGGAGATGTTCAACCTGGGCGAGATGGTCACCGCGACCCAGTCCTGTTCTGACGACACCCTGCACCTGCTGGGTGAGCACCTGGGCTTCGACATCCAGATCGTCAGCCCGGAGGACGAGGACCGCGAGCTGCTCGCGCAGTTCAACATCGACCTCGACGCGGAGGTGGCCGAGGAGCGTCTGGTCAGCCGTGCGCCGGTGGTGACCGTCATGGGTCACGTCGACCACGGTAAGACCAAGCTGCTCGACGCGATCCGTAAGGCGAACGTCGTGGCCGGTGAGGCGGGTGGCATTACCCAGCACATCGGTGCCTACCAGGTCCACGTCCCGCACGAGGGCGAGGACCGGGCGGTGACCTTCATCGACACCCCGGGTCACGAGGCGTTCACCGCCATGCGTGCTCGTGGTGCCCAGGTGACGGACATCGTGATCCTGGTGGTCGCGGCCGACGACGGTGTGATGCCGCAGACCATCGAGGCGTTGAACCACGCCAAGGCGGCCGACGTGCCGATCGTGGTCGCGGTCAACAAGGTCGACAAGCCGGACGCCAACCCGGACAAGGTCCGCCAGCAGCTGACCGAGTACGGCCTGGTCGCCGAGGAGTACGGCGGCGACACCATGTTCGTCAACGTGGCCGCCAAGCCCGGCATCGGCATCGAGGAGTTGCTCGAGGCCGTCCTGCTGACCGCCGACGCGTCACTGGAGCTGACCGCTCCGATCGACGGGCCGGCGCAGGGTGTGGCCATCGAGGCACACCTGGACAAGGGTCGCGGTGCGGTGGCGACGGTGCTGGTGCAGAAGGGCACCCTGCGGGCGGGCGACTCGATCGTCGCCGGTGGGGCCCACGGCCGGGTCCGGGCCATGCTCGACGAGAACGGCAACCAGCTCACCGAGGCCGGTCCGGCGCGTCCGGTCATGGTGCTGGGTCTGACCGCGCCTCCCGGCGCGGGCGACACGTTCCTCGCCGCGGCGGACGACCGCACGGTGCGACAGATCGCCGAGCAGCGGCAGGCACGGCGGCGGGCGGCGTCCTTCGCCAACTCCCGTGGTCGGGCCACCCTCGAGACGCTCATGGAGCAGCTCAAGGAGGGCGAGAAGACCTCGCTCAACCTCATCCTCAAGGGCGATGTCTCCGGTTCGGTGGAGGCTCTGGAGGACGCGCTGTTCAACCTCGACATCCCCGAGGAAGTTCAGCTCAAGGTCCTCGACCGGGGCGTGGGCGCGATCACCGAGAGCAACGTCATGCTCGCGAGTGCCTCGTCCGAGCCGGTTACGATCATCGGCTTCAACGTGCGGGCCTCCAACAAGGTCCGCGAGATGGCCGACCGCGAGGGCGTGGAGATCCGGTATTACACCGTCATCTACCAGGCCATCGAGGAGATCGAGGCAGCGCTCAAGGGCCTACTCAAGCCGGAGTACGAGGAGGTCGAGCTGGGCAGCGCGGAGATCCGCGACGTCTTCCGCTCGTCCAAGATCGGCAACATCTCCGGTTGCATCGTCCGGGCCGGTGTCCTTCGGCGCAACGCCAAGGCGCGCCTGCTGCGAGACGGGGCGGTCGTGGCGGACAACCTCACGATCAGCTCGCTCAAGCGGTTCAAGGACGACGCCACCGAGGTCCGCGAAGGCTTCGAGTGTGGTCTGACCCTGGGTGGTTACAACAACGTCCAGGTCGGCGACATCATCGAGACCTTCGAGATGCGGGAGAAGGTTCGCGCCTGATCCGGCAGTGACACGCTGATCAAGGGGTTTACGCCGAACGGCGTAAACCCCTTGATCATGCGGGGTGGGTGGGCGGTATGGTCCGGGGCGATGTTTACCGGAACCGCGGTCTTCGACCTGCTGCTGCCGGGTGACTCCCGGTCGCTCAAAGCCAAGAGATCATACGTACGGCCGATCGTGGCGGCGTTGCGCCGCTTCGAGGTGTCGGCCGCCGAGGTGGGAGCGCTCGACCTGCACGGTCGAGCGCAACTTGCGGTGGCCGTGGTGGCCGCCGAGACGGCGCACGTCCGCGAGGTGCTCGACTCCTGTGAGCGCCTGGTGGCCGGTCGCCCCGAGGTCGAGCTGCTGTCGGTCCGCCGCCGGCTGTACGGCGTGGACGACGACTGATCCCGGAGCCGGCTGTGCCGGGCGACCGGTGCGGCCGCGAAGGTAGTGTTCGAGATGTTGGCCGGTCGGCCGGCGGCCCCGGGTCGCCGGGTCGACCGGGAGCAGGACGCCGTGGAGGTGGCGAGATGTCTGATCCGGCCAAGGTACGCCGGCACGCGGAACGGGTGCGTGAGCTGGTCGCGTCGGTGGTGCGGAGCCAGATCAAGGACCCGCGACTCGGGATGATCACCATCACCGACGCCCGGATCACCGCGGACCTGCGGGACGCGACGGTGTTCTACACGGTGCTCGGTGACGCGGTGGCCCAGGCCGACACCGCGGCGGCGCTGGAGAGTGCCAAGGGGCTGCTGCGCAGCACCGTCGGCAAGGCCCTCGGGCTGCGGCACTCGCCGACCCTCACGTTCGTCCTCGACGACGTGCAGGACCAGGTCAAGCACATCGACGACCTGCTCGCCGCCGCGCGCAACGCCGACGCGGAGGTGCAGCGGCTCGCCGCCCAGGCGAAGTACGCGGGCGAGGCGCAGCCGTACCGGGTCGACGACGAGACGGATGAGGGTGACGAGGCGGACGAGGCCGACGCGGCCACCGACGTCACGGGGGCCCCGCGGGGTGGGGAAACGCGGTGACCAGCACCGCCAGCGTCCCGCTTGCCGGGGCGGCCGGGGTCGGCCCCGCCGAGACGGACTGGGCCGCCGCCGAGGCGCTGGTGCGGGCTCTCCCGTCGACCGCCCGGGTGCTGCTGATCTGCCACGTCAACCCGGACGGCGACGCGCTGGGCAGCATGCTCGGCTTCGGTCTGGGTCTGCGGCAGTTCGGGGTCCGCGAGGTGCAGGCGACCTTCCCGGGGCCACCGGAGGTGCCCGAGCCGTTCCGGGGGCTGCCCGGGCTGGACCTGCTGGTCCCGGCGGACGCCGCCGACCCGGCACCGGACCTGGTGATCTGCTTCGACGCGGCGAGCGAGTCGCGCCTCGGTGAGCTGGCCGGGCGGTTGTCGTCGGCGGGTGCGGCGCTGGTGCTCGATCACCACGCCTCGAACTCCGGCTTCGGCACGGTCAACCTGGTGGACCCGGGCGCCGCGGCGACGTCGGTGGTGGCGGAGCAACTGCTGGCCCGGCTCGGGGTGGTGGTGGATCCGGCCATCGCGGAGTGCCTCTACGTGGCGCTGACCACGGATACCGGGTCGTTCCGCTTCGCGGCGACCACCCCGGCGGTGCACCAGATGGCCGCCCGGTTGTTGGCGACCGGCATCTCGCCCGGGGACATCTCCCGGCGGGTCTTCGACACCCGACCGTTCGGGGCGGTGCGTCTCTTCGGTGAGGTGCTCGGCCGGGCCCGGCTGGAGCCGGCGGCTGCCGGCGGCCGAGGCTTCGTCTGGACCTTCGCCACGCTCGACGACCTGGCCCGGCACGACCAGCGTCCGTACGTGCTGGAGGCGCTCATCGACTCGGTGCGGTGCACGGCCGAGGCGGATGTGAGCTGTGTGGTCAAGCAGGTCACACCGGGCGAGTGGGCGGTGTCGATGCGCAGCAAGGGCGCGGTAGACGTCAGCCGGGTCGCGGTCACGCTGGGCGGTGGTGGTCACACGTTCGCGGCCGGGTTCACCGGTCGGGGCACCGTCGAGCAGGTGGTCGAGTCGATCCGCGGTCAACTGGACGCGGCGTTGATCGGCTGACGCCCTCCTACGGCTGCCGTCGCTCGCCCGGTCCGGAAGATCAGGGTCAGCTCCGGGGAGTGTTGGTCTTCCCGCGCTCCGTGAGACCGGGAAGAATTGCGGGATGGAGCAGCCGCACGACCTCACCGTGGAGGCCCCCCGCGCCTGGGACCGGCCCGCCGTCTCCGTTCCCGTCCTCGTCTGCCTGTCGCTCGTCGGCGGCCGGTTCGCGTCGTTCTCCACCGAGGCCAATCTGTTCACCCTTGGCACCGGTGGCGTGCTGATCTGGCTCGGTCTGAGCAATCGGGTGCCTCGTCGACCGGCGCCGCGCCGGCTGGGCTCGGGGGCGGTGTGGTGGGCGGTGCCGGTGGTGGTCTTCGGGGTCTTCGAGGGGGTGACCTTCGTGCTGGCCGTCGGTGACGACTTTCCCACCTTCTCCCGGCTGGCCGACCCCCTCCTGGAGGATCAGCTGACCCGGTCGGCGGTGTGGTTCGCCTGGCTGGCCGCTTTCTGGGGGCTGGTGCGGCGATGATGCGGGCGCTCGCGATCGGCGGTTTCCTCACCGCGTTGGTGCTCTTCGCGGTGGTCGAGTGGATGGCCCGGCGGGAGGGTTCCCGCATTCCCACACTGGGCGAGGTCTGCGCGTACGTGATGCGGTACGAGGTGGGCCCGGTGCCGGTGGGCCGAATCGGTCTGTTCGGGTTCTGGTGGTGGCTGGGCTGGCACTTCCTGGCCCGCTGAGCCGGGTCGCCGCCTGTCCAAATGGCGGGAAACGAGCGCAGCATGTGAACCTGAACGATAACTTGGGAGAAGGCCGGTGCCGCGTGGCGGCGCAGGTCATGGGTGGTGGCGCCACACCTCGTGCCGCCTCCCTTCAGGGTCGGATCGACCCGGGCTCACGCTGCCCAGCCGGCCGCTCCGGTAATCCCGGACCGCCGTGGGGCGCTCAGCACGACCGCCCGTGAGGGGCTGCCGCAGGCCGGTGGCCCGCGCCCTGGAAGGACCACCACCATGCCGAACAAGCCCAAGCCCGAGACCACGGACGACGCCCGCGAGCAGGCCCGCCGCGCCCTGCAGACGTCGATGGACACCCGTCAGTGACCTTTCTCGACCGGTGGTGACGCCGTCGATGCGTCGCGCCGACGGCGTCACCGTCCGGCCGCCAGTGGGGGTCGAGTCGTTCAGGACAGGAACGTGTCCAGGGCCGCCTCGATGGTGCCGGAGTCCGGCGCCGCGTACGCCCGCATGGTGGTCTTGTCGTACGAGATGAAACTCGGGCACCTGTTCGTCGGGGCGGTCACGGTGCCGCCGTCGCCGATCTTCTCGGCGGTCCTGGTCGCGTAGAAGGTCAGGGTGTAGCGCGACGAGACGTAGTCGACGCTGACCTGCTTTTCCGCCTTGTCCTTGTACTGACACTTCTTCGGGGCGCCCTGGCTGCCCTCGACGAACTTCAGGCAGCCGACCACCGACACCTTCTGGTAGTCCGCGCTCTTGGCGTAGTAGGACTTGTTCGCGGGGACGTACGTCGACGACCAGGACGTCGGTCGGTCGGGGTTGTTCGAGAACGTGTACGCCTTGGCGCTGGCGGGGCCGCCGTAGGGCGCCGCGTTCAGGATCGGACTGCCTTCGCAGACGTTCGCCAGGTCGCTGGAGTAGCGGGCGGTCATCGAGTTGTTGTTCGGTGGATCCGCCTGCCCCGGCGTGGGGACGGCCCCCGTGCCCGGAGTGCTGCCGGCGCCAGGAGTGGGGGTGGCGGACGTGCCCCGTTCGGGCTCGTCGCCACCGTAGGCGACCAGGATGCCGATTCCCGCGCCGCAGATGGCGAGTATGACCACCACCGCGCCGGCTACCAGCCCGATGATCAGGCCCTTGTTCGACTTGTTCGGCGCCGGCGGCAGTGGTGGGCCGTAGTGCGGCTGGGGTGGTGGCTGTCCGTACGGCGGGTAGCCACCCTGCTGTGGGGCCGGGGGGCCGCTCCAGGGGGTGACGTTCGGGTCGGGCGGAGGGTAACTGTCGCTCACTGTCATATGGCCTATCGCTGTCGTGGTGCCCCCGCGTGGGAGCCTCGGACAGGGTAGTGAGCGCCGCAAGCCGGGATGCCGACGACAGGGAGCGCGTCGACGTCCGCCGAGCCGGCCGCGAGGTGGACCCGTAAGTCACCAGCGCCCTTGTGCTCCTTACCGCAGCCATGCCAGGATCGGCGGCGATGAACCAGACCGCCGTCCCCACCCACCGAGCCGCCTCGCCGCGGCGGATCGCCAGCCTCGCCCTGCCGGCCCTCGTGGTGCTCGCCGCCGAGCCGCTCTACGTGCTTGTCGACACGGCGGTGGTCGGCCACCTCGGCCGGGTGCCGCTCGCCGCGCTCGCCGTCGGCGGCACGGTGATGACGCTCACCGCCTGGGTCGGCACCGTTGTCGCGTACGGCACCACCGGGCGCGCCGCCCGTCGCTTCGGTGCGGGTGACCGGGCCGCCGCGGTGGCCGAGGGAGTCCAGTCGTCCTGGCTGGCGTTCGGTGTCGGCCTGCTGATCGCGATCGGCATGCAGTTCGGCGGGGGCGCGCTCGCGCGTACCCTCGCCGGTGGTGCCGGCGACGTGGCCGACGCCGCCGCCCACTGGCTGCGGATCGCGGCCCTCGGCGCCCCCGGCCTGCTGCTCGCCGCCGCCGGCAACGGCTGGCTGCGCGGCGTGCAGGACACCCGCCGCCCGCTGTTCTTCGTGCTCGGCCCCAACCTGCTCTCCGCGCTGCTCTGCCCGCTGCTGGTCTATCCCGGCGGGCTGGGTCTGGTCGGTTCGGCGGTGGCGAACGTCGTCGCGCAGACGCTCTGCGGGACGCTCTTCGCCGCGGCGCTGGCCGCCGAGCGGGTGCCGCTGCGACCCCGCCCCCGGGTGATCCGCCAGCAGTTGGTGCTCAGCCGGGACCTGCTGATCCGTGGGCTGGCGTTCCAGGCCAGTTTCCTCTCCGCGACCGCCGTCGCCGCCCGGTTCGGTGCCGCCGCCGTCGGTGCCCACCAGATCGCCCTGCAACTCTGGTTCTTCACCGCGTTGGTGCTCGACGCCCTCGCGATCGCCGCCCAGTCCCTGGTCGGTGCCGCGCTCGGCGCCGGCGACGACGCGGGCGCGCGGGCGCTCGCCCGCCGGATCGGGCTGCTCGGCGGCATCTGCGGCGTCGGCTTCGCGCTGCTCGTGGCCGCCGGCGCCGGCGTCGTACCGTCGTGGTTCAGCTCCGATGCCGGGGTACGCGCGCAGGCCATGACGGCCTGGCCGTGGTTCGTGCTCATGCTGCCGCTGGCCGGGGTGGTGTTCGCCCTCGACGGCGTGCTGATCGGCGCGGGGGACGTGCGTTACCTGCGCAACCTCACCATCGTGGCCGCCCTCGGCGGGTTCCTGCCGGCGATCTGGCTGACGTACGCCCTCGACCTCGGGCTGGGCGGGATCTGGGCCGGGCTCACCCTGTTCGTGGTGATCCGGCTGGTCGCCCTGCTGCTGCGCCTGCGCACCGGCAACTGGGCGGTGCCCGGGGCCGTCCGCTGACCCCAACTGTAAGGTCGCGGAAAGCGGGGGTGGGGTCAGCAGGTCTCTGCTTCGTCGGGATTCCACCTCGGGTCGTAGATGTCTGTGGTCGATCCCCCTGGCAGGCCCATTTCGAACCCGATCTCCAGGTCGATCATTCCCCGGAGGATCGCGGCGCAGGTCGCGTTGAGCACGTTGACGTCGGTGCTTGTCAACCACAGGCCGGCCGAGGTGGCCAGGACGTCGTCCGGGTGCGGCACCTGCCAGACCACCTCGTCCCGGATGGTGACGAGCGCGGTGCCGGGCGATAGTGCCTGCGGTCGGGGCAGGGCGAAGGGGTACACCCACAGGAACCGGGTGGTGATCTCCAGGTTCCGGACACCGTCGTCGGTGACCGACCGGTACTCCATGGTGCCACTGACGCGGATGCCCGCCGCGGGGTCGAACCGCGGGTCGGCGGCGGGGTCGATGCGGGTGGCGTAGTCCAGGTTGTCCCCGGCCACGAAGTGCTTGTCGATCTGGTGCCGACCGTCCGGTGCCAGCAGGGCGATGAACTTCGCGGGGTCACCAGCGAGCATGGACGGCTCGAGCCGACCGTGGATCAGCGCCTGCTTGACCTTCGTCAGCGCGTCCGCGACCTGCGGGGCGGTGAACGGCGCGACGGCCCGGGCTGTCGGGAGGGTGATCCCCGCCTCGCCCACGGCGAACGTCTCCGCCGGAGTGCCGGCGAATGGGCCGAGGGCGTTGCCGCTCCCGTCGACCGGCCGGGAGTTCGACTCGTCCCGCGCCAGGTTGATGCCCTGCCAGGCCAGCACCGTGACAAGCGTCAGCGTGACCAGCGCGGCGGTCCAGCCGAGCACCTTTCCGGCGTGCTGCTCCCACCCGAGCCGCAGCCGTTCCGCCCTGGTCAGCGCACGCTCGGTCACCGGCTCGCGCAGCCAGCCCGCCACGGTGAGTTGTTCAGGTTCGGCGGCACCCGGGTGGCGGGCCGGGGTGACGGGCGGGCCGTCGGGCTCTTCGCTGGTCATCTGTCGTCCTGGCTAGACGGGAGCGGGCGAGTGATCTTCGCATTCGCCGCGACGTCCTGGTGTCCCCTCCGCGATCGAGCCAGCGGCGTGTGGCGCCCCGGCCGTGAACCACCCCGCGACGACCGTGGCCAACTGGCGGTCTGGCAGGCTTGGCCGACGTGAGCACCGATGGTCTGATCGTGGTCGACAAGCCCGGCGGCATGACGTCGCACGACGTGGTGGCGCGGATCCGCCGGCTGGCGAAGACGCGGCGCGTCGGGCACGGTGGCACCCTCGACCCGATGGCCACCGGTGTGCTGGTGATCGGTGTGGGCAGGGCCACCCGGCTGCTGACCTACGTGATCGGCGCGGGCAAGAGCTACGCCGGCACCATCCGGCTCGGTCAGGCCACCGTCACCGACGACGCCGAGGGCGACGTCATCGCCACCACCCCGGCCGGCCTGGTCACCGACGACGCGATCCGGTCGGCGCTGGCCGCGCTCAGCGGCGAGGTCGACCAGGTGCCGAGCGCGGTCAGCGCCATCAAGATCGACGGGCAGCGGGCGTACAAGCGGGTCCGCGACGGGGAGAGCGTCGAGTTGCCGGCGCGGCGGGTCACCATCTCCCGCCTGGAGGTGCTGGCGATCCGCCGCACCGAGCCGGACGTGGTGGACGTGGACGTGGACGTGACCTGCTCCTCCGGCACGTACATCCGGGCCATCGCCCGGGACGCGGGCCTGGCGCTCGGCGTCGGTGGCCACCTGACGGCGCTGCGGCGCACCGCGGTCGGCGGCTTCACCCTGGCCGAGGCGGCCACCCTCGACGAGCTGGAGCAGCGCGCCCCGGACGTGGTGAACCTGCCACTGGACGCGGCGGCCGACCGATTCTTCCCGCGCCGGGAGGCCACGCCCGACGAGGCGAAGGTGCTCGGCCACGGCGGGCCACTGGACCCGGCCGGCATCGTCGGGCCGTACGCCGTCTTCGGACCGGCGGGCGGTCTGATCGCTATCGTCAGCGAGCGGGACGGGCGAGCCCGCGCGGAGATCGTGCTCGCCCCGGCCTGACGGGTCGCAAGGCAGGCCCGCCGGCCCCGGCCGGCGGTGTCGGGACAGCAGAGAGGAACGGCATGCAGCGGTGGCGGGGGTACGACGCGGCGCCCGGTGGGTGGGGACGCTCGGTCGTCACCATCGGCGTCTTCGACGGCGTGCACAAGGGGCACCAGTCGACCATCGGCCACACCGTGGCCCGAGCCCGTGAGCTGGGCGTGCAGTCGGTGGTGGTCACCTTCGACCCGCACCCGGCCGAGGTGGTCCGCCCCGGTTCGCATCCGGCGGTGCTCACCGAGCAGGCCCGCAAGGCCGAGCTGATCGAGCAACTCGGCGTGGACGTGCTCTGTGTGGTGCCGTTCACCCCGGAGTTCTCCCGGCTGCCCGCCGAACAGTTCGTGCACGACGTGCTTGTCGAGCACCTGCACAGCGCGCTGGTGGTGGTCGGCGGCAACTTCCGGTTCGGGCACCGGGCGGCCGGCGACGTGGCGCTGCTGGAGCGGCTCGGTCAGACCTTCGGCTTCGGGGTGGAGGGCAGCCCGCTGGTCACCGAGGACGGCACCGTCTTCTCCTCCACGTACATCCGATCCTGCGTCGACGCGGGCGACGTCGGCGCGGCCGCCGCCGCGCTCGGCCGCCCACACCGGGTGGAGGGCGTCGTGGTCCGCGGCGACCAGCGGGGGCGGGAGCTGGGCTTCCCCACCGCCAACCTGCTCTGCCACCGGTACGCGGCGGTCCCGGCCGACGGGGTGTACGCGGCCCGGCTGATCCGTCGCGGGCAGCACGAGCCGCTGCTGGCGGCGGTGTCGGTGGGCACCAACCCGACCTTCTCCGGGCGGGAGCGGCGGGTGGAGGCGTACGCGCTGGACTTCTCCGGCGACCTGTACGGCGAGCGGTTGGCCCTGGACTTCGTGGCGCACCTGCGCGGTCAGATCCGGTACGACTCGATCGAGCCGTTGATCGCCCAGATGAACCAGGACGTCGAGCGCACCCGGCGTGCGCTGGCCTGATCGCCGAGGGCTGACGGGGCCCCGCCGAGGCCCTTCGCCGGGTGTTACCGGCGGGTGCTGGTAGTCTTGCCGAAACGTCGGGTGACCGGCGTGGGGCCTCGCGTGCCTGCTCGACGCCGCGGGTGCGAGGTACCGGTCCGTTCCCGGTCCATCGGGACGACGGACACCTACTTGATCAACCCATCGAAACAGGGAGAACATGGCGCTCGACCAGGAAGCCAAGGCCAGCATCCGCGCGGAGTACGCGACCGCCGAGGGCGACACCGGTTCGCCGGAGGTCCAGGTCGCGGTCCTCACCAAGCGGATCGCCGAGCTGACCGAGCACCTGAAGGTGCACAAGCACGACCACCACAGCCGCCGTGGGCTGCTGCTGCTGGTCGGCCGCCGCCGTCGGCTGCTCAACTACGTGCAGAAGAAGGACATTGCCCGCTACCGGTCGCTCATCGAGCGGCTCGGCCTGCGCCGGTGACGTGACGGGGGAGTGGCCGCTCGGCCGCTCCCCCGTACGGCGTCCCACCTGAAGAAACACGGGCCGCGCGACCACCCGAGAGGGAGCCGGTCAGCGTACCGGTCTCCGGTAGTGGCCCCCGGGAACCCGGCATCACGCCGGCCACCCGGGCGCTTCGATCGAAGACCGGCCGGCTGAGCAGCTCCCCGATGTCGTGGGCCCACGACGCGAAGGAGCACGACAGCACATGACCGAGACCAAACTCGGCACCGAATCCCGCACCGCCGTGATCGACAACGGGTCCTTCGGCACCCGCGAGATCACCTTCTCCACCGGCCGGCTGGCTCGCCAGGCCGCCGGTTCCGTCATCGCCCAGCTGGGCGAGACGGTCGTTCTCTCCGCCACCACCGCCGGTAAGCACCCGAAGGAGCAGTTCGACTTCTTCCCGCTGACCGTCGACGTCGAGGAGCGGATGTACGCCGCGGGCCGCATCCCCGGCTCGTTCTTCCGCCGCGAGGGTCGTCCCAGCGAGGACGCGATCCTCACCTGCCGGCTGATCGACCGGCCGCTGCGCCCGTCCTTCGTGAAGGGCCTGCGCAACGAGGTCCAGGTCGTCGAGACCATCCTCGCGCTCGACCCGCAGCACCCGTACGACGTCGTGGCGATCAACGCCGCGTCGATGTCGACCAAGCTCTCCGGCCTGCCGTTCTCCGGCCCGATCGGTGCGACCCGCGTCGCCCACATCGACGGCCAGTGGGTCGCCTTCCCGACCCTGGAGGAGCTGGCCCGCGCCACCTTCGACATGGTCGTGGCCGGCCGCACGCTCGAGGACGGCGACGTCGCGATCATGATGGTCGAGGCCGAGGCCACCCCGAACGCCGTCGCCCTGATCTCGGCCGGTGCCACCGCCCCGACCGAGGAGGTCGTCGCCAGCGGCCTGGAGGCCGCCAAGCCGGCGATCCGTGAGCTGTGCCGCGCGCAGAGCGAGCTGGCCGAGGTCGCCGCCAAGCCGGTCACCGAGTTCCCGGTCTTCCTGGACTACCAGGACGACGTGTACGACGCCGTCTCCGACCTGGCTCGTGGCGAGGTCGCCGAGGCGATCACCATCGCCGGCAAGGCCGACCGCGAGGAGGCCCTGGACCGGGTCAAGGCCCGCGTCGCCGAGGAGTTGGGCGCTCGGTTCGAGGGCCGGGAGAAGGAGCTCAGCGCCGCCTTCCGGTCGCTGACCAAGTCCGAGGTGCGCAACCGCGTACTGCGCGAGCAGGTCCGTATGGACGGGCGTGGCCCGCGCGACATCCGGGCCCTGACCGCCGAGGTCGGCGTGCTGCCCCGGGTGCACGGTTCGGCGCTGTTCGAGCGGGGCGAGACCCAGATCCTGGGCGTCACCACTCTGAACATGCTCCGGATGGAGCAGATGGTGGACACGCTGTCCCCGGAGAACCGCAAGCGCTACATGCACAACTACAACTTCCCGCCGTACTCGACGGGTGAGACCGGCCGGGTCGGCTCGCCGAAGCGTCGCGAGATCGGCCACGGCGCTCTCGCCGAGCGTGCGCTGATCCCGGTGCTGCCGTCGCGCGAGGAGTTCCCGTACGCCATCCGGCAGGTGTCGGAGGCGCTCGGCTCCAACGGCTCCACCTCGATGGGTTCGGTCTGCGCGTCGACGCTGGGCCTGCTCTCCGCGGGTGTCCCGCTGAAGGCGCCGGTCGCCGGCATCGCGATGGGGCTCATCTCCGACGAGGTGGACGGCAAGACCCAGTACGTGACGCTGACCGACATCCTCGGTGCCGAGGACGCGTTCGGTGACATGGACTTCAAGGTCGCCGGCACCCCGGAGTTCGTCACCGCGCTCCAGCTCGACACCAAGCTCAACGGCATCCCGTCGGACGTGCTGGCCTCCGCGCTGCAGCAGGCGAACGAGGCCCGGCAGGTCATCCTCGGTGTCATGAAGGCCGCGATCGAGGCTCCGGCCGAGATGTCGGACTACGCGCCGCGGGTCACCACCGTCAAGATCCCGGTGGACAAGATCGGCATGGTGATCGGCCCGAAGGGTCAGACCATCAACGCGATCCAGGACGAGACCGGCGCCGAGATCTCCATCGAGGACGACGGCACGATCTACGTCGGCGCCACCAACGGCCCGTCGGCCCAGGCGGCCGTCGACCGGATCAACGGCATCGCCAACCCGACCCTGCCCAAGCAGGGCGAGCGGTTCCTCGGCACGGTGGTCAAGACCGCCGCGTTCGGTGCGTTCATCTCGCTGCTGCCGGGCCGTGACGGCCTGCTGCACATCTCCAAGGTGGGCGACGGCAAGCGGGTCGAGCGCGTCGAGGACTTCCTCAACGTCGGTGACCGGGTCGAGGTCGAGATCGCGGACATCGACGCCCGCGGCAAGATCTACCTCGACAAGGTCCGCCCGGAGGGCACCGAGGCTCCGGCCGCCGGTGAGGCCGCCGGCGGCGACCGGCCGGCTGGTCGGGACCGGGGCGACCGGGGTCCGCGTGACCGCGGCGACCGCGAGCGTGGCGGCGACCGGGGCGGCGACCGCGGTGGCCGTGGCCCGGAGCGTGGCGGCGAGGGCGGCAACGGCGGCGGCGGCGAGGGTGGCGAGGGCGGCGAGCGTCCGCGCCGCCGGACCCGGCACAGCTGACCGTCGTCCATCGCATCACCCACCCCTCGTCGAACCGGGAGCAAGACGTGAGTCGGGCCATCAGCGCACCGTTTCCACCGGATCGACGGGGGGTGGCTGCGTCCCCGGGGAATGGGGCGGGCCGCTCCGGCGGCACCGCCCGCGCGGTGACCCGGACGCTCAGCGACGACCCGCTGGGTGGCACGGTACGACGTACCGTGCTGCCCAGCGGCCTGCGCGTCCTCACCGAGGCGATCCCGACGATGCGCAGTGTCTCGTTCGGTGTCTGGGTGGCGGTCGGCTCGCGGGACGAGAGCGGCCCGCAGGCCGGTGCCGCGCACTTCCTTGAGCACCTGCTCTTCAAGGGCACCCACAAGCGCACCGCACTGGAGATCTCCTCGCAGATCGAGGCGGTGGGTGGTGAGACGAACGCGTTCACCACGAAGGAATACACCTGCTACTACGCCCGGGTGCTCGACGAGGACCTGCCGCTCGCGGTCGACGTGATGTGCGACCTGGTCGCCGACTCGCTGCTGGAGCCCGCCGACGTCGAGACCGAGCGCGGCGTGATCCTCGAAGAGATCGCCATGCACGACGACGAGCCCGGTGACGAGGTGCACGACCTCTTCGTCCAGGCCGTCTACGGCGACCACCCGCTGGGTCGGCTGATCTCCGGCACCGCCGAGACCGTCACGCCGATGACCCGCAAGCAGATCCAGAGCTTCTACCGGGGCCGCTACACCGCGCCGCAGATCGTCATCGCCGCCGCCGGCAACCTCGACCACGCCGCGGTGGTCAAGATGGTCCGCCAGGCGGTGCGGGGCACTCCGCTGGACAGCGACCCGGCCACGCCGGCGCCGCACCGCGCGGCCACCCCGGCGGTACGCACCAAGCCGGCGACCACCCTGGTGGAGCCGAAGGAGACCGAGCAGGCGCACATCATCCTCGGCTGCCCCGGCATCGACCGCCTCGACGAGCGGCGCTTCGCCCTCGGGGTGCTCAACAACGTGCTCGGTGGCGGCATGTCCAGCCGCCTCTTCCAGGAGATCCGCGAGCAGCGCGGCCTCGCGTACTCGGTCTACTCGTACGCCAGCCAGTACGCCGACACCGGCCTGTTCGCCGTCTACGCCGGCTGCGCGCCGGGCAAGGTGGACGAGGTGCTGGCCCTGACCCGCGCCGAGCTGGCCCGGGTGGCCGCCGACGGGTTGACCGAGGCCGAGGTGGCCCGGGGCAAGGGGATGAGCAAGGGCTCGTTCGTGCTCGGCCTGGAGGACACCGGCTCCCGGATGAGCCGACTGGCCAAGGGTGAGCTGCTCTACGGCGACCTGATGCCTGTCGACGAACTGCTCCGCCGGGTCGACGAGGTCACCGTGCAGGACGTGAACGTCCTCGCCGCCGAGCTGCTCAGCCGGCCCATGTCGCTGGCCGTGGTCGGCCCGTTCGGCGCGGGCGACTTCACCGTCTGAGGCCTGCCGCCCGGCGCGGCGGGGGCGTCCCCGTCGGGGCGTCCCGGCCGGTGGAGCGCACCGGATCCGGCCAGAGGGGCGCGCCCCGATTGGGATAGGTTGTGCCGCGTGACTGACGAGCAGGAGAAGACCCGGGTCGGCGTGTTTGGTGCCCGGGGCCGGATGGGCATCGAGGTCTGCAGGGCTGTCGACGCCGCCGACGACCTCGAACTGGTCGCGGCGATCGACCAGGGCGACGACCTCTCCGCCGCCTCCGGTGCCGACGTGGTGGTCGACTTCACCACCCCGGACGTCGTCATGGACAACCTCCGGTGGTGCGTCGAGCAGGGCATCAACGCGGTGGTCGGCACGACCGGCTTCACCGAGCAGCGGTTGGAGCAGGTGCGCGGCTGGCTGGCCGACAAGCCCGGGGTGGGCGTCGTCATCGCCCCGAACTTCGGCATCGGCGCGGTGCTGATGATGCAGTTCGCCGTGCGGGCCGCCCGATACTTCGAGTCCGTCGAGATCATCGAGCAGCACCACCCGCGCAAGCTGGACGCCCCGAGCGGCACCGCCACCCACACCGCCCGGCAGATCGCCCAGGCCCGCGCCGACGCCGGCCTCGGCCCGGTACCGGACGCCACCAAGGACGAGGTGTCGGGTGCGCGCGGTGCCGACATCGAGGGGGTACGCGTGCACGCGGTGCGCGCCACCGGCCTCGTCGCCCACCAGGAGGTGCTGTTCGGCACCACCGGCGAGACGCTGACCATCCGGCACGACTCGTACGACCGGGTGTCGTTCATGCCGGGCGTGCTGCTGGCCGTCCGCGCGGTGCGCAACCGTCCGGGCCTCACCGTCGCCCTGGACGCCCTGCTCGACTGACCGGTCCGTTCCTCCGCCCCTCCCGGTCTCCGCACAGCGCAGATCTTGGGCAGTTTCCGTTCGGCCGTGCTGACGGAAAGTGTCCACGATCTGCGGGAGCGAGCCGGGTAGCATCCGCCGGATGATCGATGAGGGACACCTGGACCGGATCGGGAGGCGAGTGACGCTGCGGCCGGTCGACGACGACAACTGGCGTGCGGTGGCCGACGTCGCCCCGCGCGACGACCAGCGCCGGTTCGTGGCCGCGCTGGGGGCCCGCTACCTGCTGCTCAGTCTGCGTTCCGAGGTGTGGACGTCGCTCGCGGTGTACGCCGACGAGACCGTCGTCGGCCACGTCATGTGGGGCGTGGACGACGACGGCTCGCACTGGATCGGCGGAATGCTGATCGACGCCGCCGAACAGGCCCGGGGCGTCGGCCGGGCGACGGTGCGGACCCTCGCTCCCTGGCTGGCGGCCCAGGACGGCAACCCCCCGGTGCGCCTCTCGTACCACCCGGACAACACCCCGGCCGCCGCCCTGTACACCGCGCTGGGCTTCCACCCCACCGGCGCCCTCGACGACGACGAGGTGATCGCCGAACAAACCCGCTGACCCCCGCGATCTTGCACTCCCTGCCGTGGCCTGCGTCGATCATGGAGTTGTGGTGCCTCACAAAAGGGGCCCACGTGGAGCTTTCGCCCACCACAACTCCATGATCGACGGGCGGGGCGGGGCGGGGCGGGCGGGCGGGCGGGGCGGGGGCGGGGCGGGTTCAGTCTTCGGTTGGGACCTTTTCGGGCGGGACGCCCACGTGTAGGCGTACCTGGGGGACCAGCATGTCGTCCACGTCCAGCGCGCGGGCCGCGCCGTCGAGCTCCCAGCCGGTGCTGGTGAGGAACTTGCGGGTCGCCTCGTCGCCCTCGAACGCCCACGCCACCGCCCGGCTCAGGCCGTCTTCCCGCCACAGGTCGACGGCGGCGGCGAGCAGCCGGCTGCCGTGCCCACGCCGACCCCAGCGCGGCTCCACCAGCAGATCGGTCACCGCTGCCACGTCCGGGCCGAGCGCCGCGGCCGGCTCGCCCGGGGCCAGCGCCTCCGCGTCGGCCGGCCCGGAGGCGGCGAACCCCACCAGATACGATTGCTCGGCCTGTTCGACGGCGACCAGCACCCGGTGCGCGCCGGAGGGCGGCTCCAGCACCGCGGCGTTCCACCGCCGGGCGAGGAACGCCTCGTCCAGGTTGTCGAGCACGTGCCGAGGCAGGATCCGGCGGTACGCGACCCGCCAGGTCGCGAGTTGGATGCGTGCGATCTCGCCGGCGTCCTCAGGACGCGCCGGGCGGACGTACCCGAGAGCCATGGGACGGAAGCCTACGCAGGGCGAGGGAGGCGACGGTGGCGCAGGGTGCCAGGAGGACGACCGCGCAGGTCGCCGGGGTGGTGGTGCTCGCCGCGGCGGTCACCGCGTTCCTCGCCGTCGCGGCGGTACGCCACGGCTTCTTCGACCTGAAGGTCTACTACGGCGCGTTGACCTGGTGGGTGCACGACGGCGGGGAGATCTACGACTACCTCAAGCCGGGCACCCAGTACGGCTTCACCTACCCGCCGTTCGCCGCGCTGGTCATGCTGCCGATGGCGTACCTGCCGTGGTCGGCCGCGATCGCGGTGAGCGTGCTCGCCAGCGTGGTTAGCACCACGGTGCTGATCTGGTGGCTTGTCGACCCGATCGCCCGCCGGGCCGGCTGGACCCGGTGGTTCGCGCTCGCTGTGGCGCTCTGCCTGGCCGCCGCGTTCGAACCGATGCGGGAGACCGTCAACTTCGGCCAGGTCAACACGTTGCTGCTCTTCCTGGTGGCGGTGGACCTGCTGTGGCTGTTGCCGGCCGGCAACCGGTGGGCCGGGGTGGGCATCGGGCTCGCCACCGCGATCAAACTGACCCCGGGCGTCTTCATCGTCTACCTGCTGGTGACCGGGCGCTGGCGGGCGGCTCTCACCGCCTGCGGCACGGCCGCCGGGGTGTCGCTGCTGGCTGGCGCGCTCTTCCCGGACGCGTCCCGGGAGTTCTGGACCGAGGCGCTGTGGAACACCGGGCGGGTGGGCGAGTTGGCCTTCGTCTCCAACCAGTCGTTGCGCGGGGTGGTCGCCCGGCTCGACCCGCAGCACCCGAGCACCCTGCTCTGGCTGCTGCTCGTGCTCGGCACCCTGGCCCTGTGGGCGTGGCGGTCCCGGGCCGCCGTCGCGGCCGGTGACGAGGCGACCGGCCTGGCGCTGACCGGTGCGGTGATGTGCCTGGTCAGCCCGGTCACCTGGGTGCACCACCTGGTCTGGCTGCTGCCTGCGCTGATCCTGCTCGTCGACAATGCGATGGCCGCGCCGGCCGGCCGCCGCCGGCGCGTCCTGCTGGTCGCCGCGACCATCGGGTACGCGCTGCTGATCAGCCGGACCGTCTGGTTCTGGGAGAAGGACTTCACCGGCGTCGGCGGCTTCCTGGGCAGCAACGCCTACGTGTGGATCAGCCTGGCGCTGCTGGCCTTCCTGCCGATCCGCCGCTGGCTGACCCCGCGCGGGTCAGGTGTCGAGGCGTCCGGCGTAGCGCAGCTCGACAAGGCTGACCGGGGGCTGCCCACCGGCGAGCGGCACATGGTAGGTCGACCGCTCACCGTCCGCTGACAGCCCGGCCCGCTCGCCGAACCGGCGGGCCCGCCGGTTGTCCGCCAGCACCCACGCGTGGTATTCGGTCCAGCCCCGCTCGCCGAGCCCCACCCGGGCGGCGGACAGGAGGGCGACGGCGGTGCCGTCACCCCAGCAGGCCGGTTCCACGTACAGCGCCACCACCTCGCCGACCGTCGGGTCCAGGTCGTCCCGGTCCTGGTTGCGGCGGTACGGCCCGAAGGTGGTGAAGCCGACGACCAACCCGTCCACCTCGCCGAGCAGGGTGGTGAACGGATGCTCCGGATCGGCGGTGCCCACGTCGCGGCGGCGCTGCGCCCAGGCCGCCACGTTCAGTCGCTGGAGCACCTCGTCGGGCATGAAGCCGGCGTAGCCCGCCTGCCAGCCGTGCACGTGCACCCGGGCGACCGCCTCGGCGTCGTCCGGCTCCTCCCGGCGGATGGTCAGCATTGCACCGTTCTATGCCCAGGTGGCCCTCCCGTCCAACTTCCCGCACCGGCGTCGTACCGATGAATTAAGGTCGCCGACGATGGCCGCACCGGAATCACTCTCGCTCGCCCAGGCTCGCCGGGTGGCGCTCGCCGCCCAGGGCTTCGCCGACCCGCCGCCCGCCGGCGTGCCCACCCGCCGACACCTGCGTCGGGTGCTCGACCGGGTCAACCTGATCCAGATGGACTCGGTCAACGTGCTGCAACGCGCGCACTACCTGCCGCTCTACAGCCGGCTCGGGCCCTACCCGACCACACTGCTCGACCAGGCCGCCTACCGGCGCCCGCGGGAGCTGTTCGAATACTGGGGTCATGAGGCGTCGTTGGTTCCGGTCGAGCTGCATCCGATGCTGCGCTGGCGGATGGCCCGGGCGCACAGCGAATCCTGGGGCGGCATGCGGCGGATCGCCCAGGAGCAGCCGGAGCTGGTCGCGTGGGTCCGTGCCGAGGTGGCCGCCCGAGGTCCGCTGACCGCCGCCGAGATCGAGCACGACGCGCCCCGGGAAACCGGCAACTGGGGGTGGAACTGGTCGGCGGTCAAGCAGGCGTTGGAGTTCCTCTTCTGGGCCGGCGAGGTGGCCGCCGCGGAGCGCAGCACCTCCTTCGCCCGCCGCTACGACCTGCCCGAGCGGGTGCTGCCCGCGGCGGTGCTGGCCGCGCCCACCCCGACCGACGCCGAGGCGTACCGCACGCTTGTGGCACTTGCCGCGCGGTCGCTCGGGGTGGCCGGCGAGCCGGAGCTGCGCGACTACTTCCGGCTGCCGCTGGCCGGTGCCCGGCAGGCCGTCGCGGAGCTGGCCGAGGCCGGCGAGCTGGTGCCGGTCACCGTGGCGGGCTGGCGCCAGCCGGCGTGGCTGCACGCGTCCGCCCGGCTGCCCCGCTGGATTCGCGGCAACACGCTGGTCAGCCCCTTCGACCCGCTGATCTGGGAACGTGCCCGCACCGAGCGGCTGTTCGGTTTCAGCTACCGGATCGAGATCTACGTCCCCGCGCCACAGCGGGTCTACGGCTACTACGTGCTGCCGTTTCTCCAGGGCGACCGGTTCACCGCCCGGGTCGACCTGAAGGCCGACCGCAAGGCCGGGGTGCTGTTGGTGCCGGCCGCCTGGCTCGAACCCGGCGCCGACCCGGGGGAGACCGCGGCGGCCCTCGCCGCCGAGCTGCACCGGCTCGCCGGCTGGCTCGGCCTGGACGCGGTGGCACCGCCGCAGGCCGGCGACCTGGCCGGTCCGCTCACCGCCGCGTTGGCCGGCATGCCCGGTGTACCGTGAGCGCGTGACGAGCGTCCCCGGTCCGTTCGACCAGCCGCAGCCCGCCCCCGGGGCGGTGCACACCGTGCCGGCCGATGCGGCCAGCGTGGGTCCGGCTGGTTGGCCGACGACCCCGCCCGGTGGTTACCGAGCGCCGGAGCCGGATCGGCTCACCCGGTTCGTGCTGCGCCTCTACGAGCGTTCACCGCGCTGGGCGGTGCCGCTGGCCGCAGTCGGCTGCGTCGCCGCGGGCATGGGCTACGCGCTGCTCAGCAATCCGGCCCACGCCGCCCCGGATGCCGCACCCACCTGTCTGCTCAAGCTGACCACCGGGCTGGACTGCCCAGGCTGCGGCGGCACCCGCGCACTCTGGTACGTGCTGCACGCCGACCTGCCGGCCGCTGCCCGACACCACTTCCTGTTCGTCTTCGCGTTGCCGTTCCTCGCGTACCTCTTCGTGGCCTGGGCGGGCAACCAGGCATTCGGTTGGCGGCTGCCGGAGCTGCAGATCAGCTCGAAGGTCATCGTTGGTTTCCTCGGTGTGTGGCTGGCCTTCTCGGTGCTGCGCAACCTGCCCTGGGCACCGTTCACCTCGCTCTACGTCTGAGCGCGCCGCCGCCCACGCCCGACCATCTCATGATCGACTCGCCTTTCAGGAAACCGGCCCACCTGGACACCCCGAGTTTCAGGAAGTCGAGTCGATCAACCCGGTGGATGGGTGGACACCCGCGTCGCTGACGGAGTGATCGACATTGCAGGGGGCGTGCCTGAGTTGGGCCGGGAGGGGCCGCGCCACTACAGTCCCTGGAATGCCGGAGATGGTGCAGCCCCAGGTCAAGTTGATCGCGTGGACCCAGTTCGCGGCCCCGGACGACGTGCCGTGGTCGACCGACGCGGAGGGTGGCCAGGCGCTCGCCGAGTTCGCCGGCCGGGCCTGCTACCAGTCGTGGAAGAAGCCGAGCCCGGCGACCGCCACCAACGCCGGCTACCTGGCGCACATCCTCGAGGTCGGGCACCTGTCGGTGCTGGAGCACGGCTCGGTCACGTTCTACTTCACCGGGGTGTCGCGCTCCTTCACCCACGAGTTGATCCGGCACCGGCACTTCTCGTACTCCCAGTTGTCCCAGCGCTACGTCCCGGAACGGGACGCGGCCATGGTCGAGCCGGCGGTCATCGCCGACGACCCGGAGCTGCACAAGAAGTTCGTGGCGGCGGCCGAGGCGAGCGTTCAGGCGTACACGGAGTTGCTGGAGGGCCTGGAGCAGCGCTTCTCCGACGAGCCGAACCCGACGCTGCGCCGCAAGCAGGCCCGGCAGGCGGCCCGCGCGGTGCTGCCCAACGCCACCGAGACCCGGATCGTGGTCACCGGCAACTACCGGGCCTGGCGGCACTTCGTCGCGATGCGGGCCACCGAGCACGCCGACGTGGAGATCCGTGAGCTGGCCGTGGAGTGCCTGCGCCAGCTCCAGGGTGTCGCCCCGAACGTGTTCGCTGACTTCGTGATCTCCACGCTGCCGGACGGCACCGAGGTGGCGGCCAGCCCGCACGAGGCGTCCTGAGCCCTTCCCTGGCGGGCCCCGGCTGGTCGTCCGCTAGGTTGGAGGGTATGACGCACGACCACCCCGACGCCGCGGCCCGACCGGTGTCCCGCCCCTTCGGCCGGGTTCTCACGGCCATGGTGAGCCCGTTCACCCCCGACGGCTCGCTCGACCTCGACGGCGCCGCCCGGCTGGCGAGCCACCTGGTCGACGAGCAGGGCAACGACGCGCTGGTGGTCAACGGCACCACCGGCGAGTCGCCGACCACCACCGACGCGGAGAAGGAACGCCTGATCCGGGCCGTGGTGGAGGCCGTCGGAGACCGCGCGAAGGTCATCGCCGGGGTGGGCACCAACGACACCCGGCACACCATCGAGCTGTCCTCGGCCGCCGAGAAGGCGGGTGCGCAGGGTCTGCTGGTGGTCACCCCGTACTACAACAAGCCACCGCAGAGCGGTCTGCTGCGGCACTTCACCGCCGTCGCCGACGCCACCGGCCTGCCGGTGATGGTGTATGACATCCCACACCGCTCCGGTGTGCCGATCGAAACCGAGACGCTGGTCCGGCTCGCCGAGCACGGCCGGATCGTCGCGGTCAAGGACGCCAAGGGTGACCTGACCGCCACCAGTTGGGTGACCAGCCGGACCGCCCTCGCCTTCTACTGCGGCGAGGACGCCCTCACCCTGCCGGCGCTGGCCGTCGGCTCGGTGGGCGTGGTCGGGACCTCGACGCACTTCACCGGGGCACTGACCGCACAGATGATCGAGGCGTACGACGCGGGGGACATGCCGGCCGCGCTTGCCCTGCACCGGCGGCTGCTGCCGCTGTTCACCGGCATCTTCCGTACCCAGGGCACCATCCTGGTGAAGGCGGGCCTGGCGTCGCTGGGTCTGCCGGCCGGCCCGGTGCGACCCCCGCTGGTGGACGCCACCAACGACGAGATCGCCCAGCTGCGCGCGGACTTCGCGGCAGCGGGCCTGGAGCTGCCCGAATGATCGAACGACACGATGGGCGCCGAGTGACGGCGTCGCAGAATGAGGTGGACGAGTGACCGAGGCGCACATCGAGGCGGAACTACCCCCGCCGCTGCCCGAAGGTGGCCTGCGGATCATCCCGCTCGGCGGGCTCGGCGCCATCGGTCGGAACATGACCGTCTTCGAATACGACGGCAAGTTGCTGATCGTCGACTGCGGGGTGCTCTTCCCCGACGTCGAGCAACCGGGCGTGGACCTGATCCTGCCCGACTTCGGCCCGATCCTGGACCGGCTCGCCGACGTCCAGGCGATCGTGCTGACCCACGGCCACGAGGACCACATCGGCGCGGTGCCGTACCTGCTCGCCCACAAACCCGACATCCCGCTGGTCGGATCACAGTTCACCCTCGCCCTCGTCGAGGCGAAGTTGGCCGAGCGGCGGATCCAGCCGTACACGCTGACCGTGCGGGAGGGCGGCCGGGAGCGGCTCGGCCCGTTCGAGTGTGAGTTCTTCGCGGTCAACCACTCGATCCCGGACGCCCTCGCGGTGGCCATCCGCACCCCCGCCGGCCTGGTGCTGCACACCGGCGACTTCAAGATGGACCAGCTCCCGCTGGACGGCCGGATCACCGACCTGGCCGGTTTCGCCCGGCTCGGTGCCGAGGGCGTCGACCTGCTGCTCTCCGACTCGACAAACGCGGAGATCCCCGGCTTCGTCACCCCGGAACGGGAGATCGGGCCGGTGCTCGACTCGATCTTCGCGAAGGCGAAGGGCCGGATCATCGTGGCCTCGTTCGCCTCGCACGTGCACCGCGTACAGCAGGTGTTCGACTCCGCCGCGGAGCACGGCCGCAAGGTCGCGCTGATCGGCCGGTCCATGGTCCGCAACATGGGCATCGCCCGGGACCTCGGCCTGCTCAACATCCCGAATGGCCTGGTCGTCAGCATCGACGAGGCGACCACGTTGCCGCCGGACGAGATCGTGCTGATGTCCACCGGCTCGCAGGGTGAGCCGATGAGCGCGCTGGGCCGGATGGCCAGCGGCGACCACCGGCACATCACCATCGCGCCCGGCGACACAGTCGTGCTGGCGTCCTCGCTCGTGCCGGGCAACGAGACCTCGGTCTACCGGGTGATCAACCGCCTGGCGCGGGCGGGCGCGGTCGTCGTGCACAAGGACGTGGCCAAGGTGCACGTCTCCGGGCACGCCCCCGCCGGGGAGCTGCTCTACCTGCTCAACGTGGTCCGGCCCAGCAACCTGATGCCGGTGCACGGCGAGTGGCGCCACCTGCGCGCCCACGCCCGACTCGGCATCGAGTCCGGGGTCGCCGCCGACCGGGTGGTGATCTGCGAGGACGGCGACGTCGTCGACCTGGTCGAGGGCCGCGCCAGCCTGGTCGGGCACGTGAAGAGCCGGTACGTCTACGTGGACGGCCTCGCCGTCGGTGACGTCAGTGAGTCGCTGCTCACCGAGCGGCGGATCCTCGGTGACGGCGGCTTCATCGCCACCACCGTGGTCGTCGACTCGGTCACCGGCAAGGTGGTCGCCGGCCCCACGTTGTCCGCGAAGGGATTCTCGGAGGACCCGGAGGCGTTCAACCCGGTGGTCCCGCTTGTCACCGAGGCGCTCAACCGGGCCGCGGCGGACGGCATCACCGACCCGCACCAGCTCCAGCAGATCGTCCGCCGGACCGTGGGGCGGTGGGTCAACGACAAGTACCGTCGTCGCCCGATGATCGTGCCCACCGTCGTCGAGGTCTGAGTTTGTCCCGCTGACGCCGGTCCACTCCGTTCGGAGTGGGCCGGCGTCGCCGCGCCCGGGGTGTCAGGGCAGCGCGGTGACCGCCTCGGCGTAGGCGACGCCGGTGGTGATGGCGGCGTCCACCAGCACCGTGAGCTGCGCCGGGGCCACCCCGTGGGTCAGGTCGGTGGCCACGTCGCCGGCCAGCACCAACTCGCCGCCGAGATCGTGCGCGTACGCCTTGGGCAGCAGCCGGTCGTGGTTCCAGGCGTTGCAGAAGGCGTACGCCTCGGCGCGGCGGGTCGCCGGCAGCCGCCGGGTGGCCATGGCCCGGGCGTGCAGCACCTCGCCGCGTTCGCCGGCCCGGCGGAACTGGATCACCACCCCGTCCCACCGGCCGACCACCCGGTCGCCCTCCTCCACGACGTACCGGTCCCCGCGGCGATCCAGGGCGGCCGTGATGAGGTCGACGGTGAGCGTCACCAGCTCTCGCTCGTCGGTGGCGGTCTCGGAGTCGCGCGCCGCACCGCCGGATCCGACGTCCCCGAAACCGCCGTCGCCGGATCCAACGTCGCCGGAACTGTCGTCGCCGGCTCCGTCGTCGGCGGGCTCGTCGTCGCCGGCTCCGTCGTCGGCGGGCAGGGGCACCGGAGCCGCCAGCGGGCGCTCGGCGAGCCAGGCGGCCATCCGGCCGGAGTGGTGGCCGGTGCCGTTGCGGGCGTCGAAGCTGCCGGCCAGCTCGTTGACCATCGCGAGCAGCAGTGCGCCGAGGGTGGCCACGTCCAGGTGGGTGGCCGGCCGGCCACCGTACGCCGGGCGGGGCACCGTGCGCAGGCCGAGCCCGGCCTCGACGGCCACCGCGCAGACCAGCGCCCCGGCGGCGGCGAACTCCATCGCGGCGAGGTCGTCGGTGGGCCGGTCCAACCGGGGTAGCTGCTCGGCCAGAATGCTCAGCCCGCGTTCCAGGTGCCCGCCGAGGGCGCAGAACCGCAGGTGTGCGGCGAGGTGGGGAAAGGCCCCGCGCTCGCGTCGGTGCCGCCGGTACGCCCGCACGTGCGCCACCGCGGCCCGTTCGGCCTCGCCGACGCGCAGTGCGGGGAGCAGCCCGGCCACCAGCGCCCGCTCGGGCTGGTCGGTGCAACCCAGCGGGTCGTCGGTGGGCTCCCGCAGCTCGGCCAGCGCGGCGCGCCATTCCCCCCAGCCGGCGAGCAGCTCGGCGCGGCGGGCCGGGGCGCAACCGGGGCAGCCGCCGGACGGTCCGCCGACCGTGCCCGCCCACCGCTGGTACCAGTGCCGGGCGGTGGGCTCGTCGCCGAGGTGGTCGGCGATCCGGCAGCGCAGCTCCGCGACGGTCGCCGCCTCGGGGCCGTCCGCCCCGATCCGGTGGGCCAGGTCGTCCAGGAGGGACCGGGTCTGGTCCAGCCCCACCCGAGGGGTGCCGAGCAGCGCCTCCACGGCGTACCGCTGTAGGCGCAGCAGCAGGGCAGCCTCGTCCTCGGTGAGCAGCTCGGGCCGGTAGTCGGCGGCGGCTCGACACCGGCGTACCGGCTCGACCAGCCGCCACCGCTCGCCGTGCAACAGGTACGCCTCGATCAGCGCGAACCGGGCGTCCAGGGCGGACCGCAGGTCCCCGGACGCGTCGGCCCGCTCGGCGAGCCGTTCGAGGGCCAGCAGCCGGGCCGGCCCGTCGGGCAGGTCCCGTGCGTCGGCGAGCGCGCTCACCAGCGTCGGGTCGCGCTGCACGGGCGGCCGTCGGAGGGGGGCCGGACTGCCGGCCTCGCCGGCCCGGTCGGTGTGACTGCCGGTGAACTCGTCCCGGCCGGTCACGACGGCACCGCGCCGGGCAGCCGACGGACGGCCACGGCGAGCTGGCAGCCGGTGGAGATGCCACAGTCGAGCAGTTGGTCGAGTTGGTGCGGGGTGACCCCGCGTTCCAGGTCGGTGACCACCTCGCCGTAGACCCGAGCCCGACCGTCGTCGTCGACGTGCACGAACGCCTTGGGCCAGAGCCGGTCGTGGTTCCAGGAGTTGCAGAACGCGTACAGGGCGGGCACCTGCTCGATGCCGAAGGTGGGAGTCACCATCGTGCGGACCTGGAGCAGCTCGCCGTCCCCGCCGAGGCGGAGGAACCAGATCGTGTTGTCGTCGAAGTGGCCCACCAACTCGCCGGCCACGGTCAGGCCGACGGACCGGCCGCGGGCGGCGAGCACCGCGGCGACCAGTTCACCGGTCAGTGGGCGCAGCGCGCCCGGGTGCCCGGCCAGCGGATCATCTGGATCGCCCTCGGTTTCCGGCGACGCCATGGGGCATCCCTTCTGAGGCGGATATCACGACCGGCGGCGGGGTCCGTGTTTCGACGCGCGGACACGGCCCGGAAAAGCGGGGATCTGCCCGGCCCCACCGTTACCGTGACTCTATGGCGGGCCGTACCTCTCAGGCGAGCCGGCGGCGCGGCGCGTCGCCGCGCGGTGGCACCAACAGTCGTGCCCGTCAACCGGCGAAGAAGACCCGGGCACCGGTCCGGCGTCGTACCGCGCCGGCACGGCCCGGCGCGGCCGTCTACGTGGGTCGTGCGGTGGGCGCACTGTGGATGGGCGTGGCCCACGGGATGGGTTGGGCGGTGCGGGCCGCCGGTCGGCAGGCCGCCTCCGCCCGCGACCTGGACCCGGAGCACCGCCGCGACGGCGCCGGGCTGCTGATGTTCGGCTTCGCCCTGCTCACCGCCGTGGCACTCTGGCTTTCCGGAGCGGGCCCGGTGGGCACGCGACTGGCCGACACGATCCGGCTGTTCCTGGGTGCGATCTCGGTGGTCGTACCGGTGCTGTTGATGATCGGGGCGTGGCGGTTGATGCGTCAGCCCGCCGATCCGGAGCACCGGGGCCGCGGCCTGATCGGCTGGAGTTCACTGCTCGTCTCGACCGCCGCGCTGCTGCACATCGGGCAGGCCCCGGCCAACCCGCTCCAGCGGGACTTCGCGGGTGGCCTGGTCGGCGCGGGCATCGGCGGGCTGCTGGAGCGCGCGGTCACCGCCTGGGTGGCGGTGCCGCTGCTGGTCCTGCTGCTGCTCTTCGGTCTGCTGGTGGTGACCGCGACACCGATCAACAAGATCCCGGAGCGCCTGGGCCTGCTCGCCGGTGGGTTGGTCGCCGCACCGGAGACCGACGAGGAAGAAGACGTTCCGGCCGCGAAGCCGGCGCGGAGGCGACCGGCGAAGCGGACGCCGCCGCCGCTCGACCCGGACGACTTCGAGGATCTGGACGGCGCGGACCTCCAGGAGACCATGGTGTTGCCGCGCAAGGCCCCGGCGAAGGTGCCGGCGAGCCGCCGGCCGCCGGTCGAGCCGCCGGAGCACTCGCCCGCGCCGACCCGGGCCGAGCAGCTCGCGTTGACCGGGCTGGCCGGGGACTACACGCTGCCGCCGGCCAACATGCTCAGCGCCGGTGCCGCCGCGAAGACCCGCAGCAAGGCCAACGACGAGGTGATCGCCGCGCTGACCGGCGTGTTCGACCAGTTCGACGTGGACGCCGCGGTCACCGGCTTCACCCGTGGCCCGACGGTCACCCGGTACGAGGTCGAGCTGGGCCACGGCGTCAAGGTCGAGCGGATCACCCAGCTCTCCCGCAACATCGCGTACGCGGTGAAGTCGCCGGACGTACGGATCCTCAGCCCGATCCCGGGCAAGAGCGCGGTCGGCGTGGAGATCCCGAACACCGACCCGGAGAACGTCGCCCTCGGCGACGTGCTGCGCTCACGCGCGGCGACGAGTGACCACCACCCGATGGTGGTGGCGCTCGGCAAGGACATCGAGGGCGGCTACGTGGTGGCCAACCTCGCGAAGATGCCTCACATTTTGATTGCCGGGGCCACCGGCGCCGGAAAATCGAGCTGCCTCAACACCCTGCTGGTCTCCGTCCTCACCCGGGCCACCCCGGACGAGGTACGCCTGCTGCTGATCGACCCGAAGCGGGTCGAGATGACCGGCTACGAGGGCATCCCGCACCTGGTCACCCCGATCGTGACGAACGCGAAGAAGGCGGCCGACTCGCTGGACTGGGTGGTCCGCGAGATGGACATGCGCTACGACGACCTCGCCGCCAACGGGGTCCGGCACATCGACGACTTCAACCGCAAGGTCCGCAACGGCGAGATCAAGGCACCGCCGGGCAGTGAACGGGAGATGCGCCCGTACCCGTACCTGTTGGTGATCGTGGACGAGCTGGCCGACCTCATGATGGTCGCGCCCCGCGACGTGGAGGACTCCGTCGTCCGGATCACCCAGTTGGCCCGCGCGGCCGGCATCCACCTGGTCCTGGCCACCCAACGCCCCTCGGTCGACGTGGTGACCGGTCTGATCAAGGCGAACGTGCCGTCCCGGTTGGCGTTCGCCACCTCCTCCCTCGCCGACTCCCGGGTCATCCTCGACCAGCCGGGCGCGGAGAAGCTGCTCGGCCGCGGTGACGGGCTCTTCCTGCCGATGGGGGCCTCCAAGCCGGTCCGCATCCAGGGTGCCTGGGTCACCGAGCGGGAGATCGCCGATGTCGTGAAGTTCTGCAAGGACCAGCGCGAGCCGGAGTTCCGCAAGGACGTGCTGGCCCCCGCGCAGGAGACCAAGAAGAAGACCGACGAGGACATCGGCGACGACCTGGACCTGTTGGTGCAGGCGGTGGAGTTGGTGGTGACCTCGCAGTTCGGCTCGACGTCGATGCTCCAGCGCAAGCTGCGTGTCGGTTTCGCGAAGGCGGGCCGCCTGATGGACCTGATGGAGACCCGCGGAGTGGTCGGGCCGTCCGAGGGGTCGAAGGCGCGTGACGTGCTGGTCAAGCCGGACGAGCTGGACGAGGTCCTGGTCGGCCTGCGCGGCGACGTGGACTGACCGGCGGGACGACGCGACCCGGGGAATCGCGAACGACCCGAGGAAACGCGGCGGGCCCGGGGAAACGCGGCGGGCCCAGTAAAACGCCACGGGCCCGCCGGAATCCGGCGGGCCCGTGACTCGGGAAGCGTTCAGTTGAGCAACGCGGCGGCGATGATGGTGCCGATGATCGCGCCGACAACGCTGGCCGCCGCGGCGTACCAGCCCAGGGGCTTGTCACCCAGCACCGCGCCGACGATGCCCGCGACGATGCCGAGCACGCCGAAGATGATCGGGGAGATGAGCAGGGCGAGAACCGCGAAGACGAAGCCCACGATGGTGAGGATGCGGGCGGCGTTGGCGCGGGGGCGGGCGGTGCTGGGCAGGTCGGCCATGTCGTCCTCCGGGTGAGAGCCTGTCGTGACGAATCGATCACTACCCACTGTGGGTCGTGACCACGCCTGCCGAGGTGACTCCTCAGTGGAAGATTTTCAGGCCGATCACGCCGGCGACCACCAGCAGTAGGCACAGGATCCGGGGCAGGCTCGCCGACTCGCCGAGCGCCAGCATCCCGACCAGCGCGGTGCCGACCGCGCCGATGCCGACCCAGACCGCGTAACCGGTGCCGACCGGGATCTCGCGCAGCGCGTACGCCAGCCCGGCCATGCTCAGGGCCAGCGTCACCGCGAACACCACGGACGGGCCCAGCCGGCTGAAGCCGGCGCTGCGGTCGAGGGCCACCGCCCAGGCCGTCTCCAGCAGTCCAGAGATCACCAGCACCAGCCAGGCCATCGTCCACCTCACACGGGAGTGCCCGGGCCGCCGGCGCCGGGACGAGTCGGGGTCTGCTCGTCGCGGGGCGTCTTGGCCTCACCGGGTACGCCCACCACTCGTCCGGGGTGGCCACGGGCCACCGAGGCCGACGCTAGCACCGGCCGACCGCCGGGGTGGACGGGTCGGGTGTCGAGGGCCCAGTGACTCCGGCCACCCCGGATTGACCTGAACTTGACTCTAACTTGCAGAATGACGGCCATGACGCTGATCTATGCCGACCGTGAGGTCGCCGCCGCACTGGACGCCGCCACCACGGTCGACGCCATGCGTGCCGCCCTCCTGGCCGCGTACGAGGGACGCCTCGTGGCCCCGCCCCGGGCCGCCGCCCCGCTGGGCGGTGGGCGGCTGGTGCTCACCGCGGGGCACCTGGTCGGCGAGTGGTACGGCTTTCGCTCCTACGACACCTTCGGCCACCCGCAGGGCGAGCAGGTGGTGGTGCTGCACGACGCGGGCACCGGGGCGATCCGGGCGGTGGCGGTGGGCGAGGAGCTGGGTTCCCGTCGTACCGGAGGGTTGGGTGCCCTGGCGGTCGACGCCCTGGCCCGTCCGGACGCGGCCACCCTCGGCGTGATCGGCTCCGGCCGGCAGGCCTGGACCCAGGTCTGGGCGACCGCCGCCGTGCGCTCCCTCCGTGAGGTGGTGGTGCACAGCCGCTCCGCGGCGCGGCGGGACGCCCTCGCCGCCCGGATCCGCGCCGAGCTGGGTGTGCCGGCCCGCACGGTGGCCGACCCGGGCTCGGCCGTCACCGGGCGGGACATCGTGGTGCTCGCGACCACCAGCCCGACCCCGGTGCTCCGCGCCGCCGATCTCAGCCCCGGCACGCACCTCAACGCGGTCGGCTTCAAGCAGCGGGACCGCAGCGAGTTCGGCACCGACCTGCTGGACGCCGCCGAACTGCTGGTCACCGACTCGCCAGCCCAGGCGGCGGACTACCAGCCGCCGATGCTCGCGGCCACACCCCCGTACGCCGGGCGGTTGCGGGACCTGGGTGGCATCCTGGCCGGCGCGGTCCCCGGCCGGACCACCACGGACCAGATCTCGGTCTTCTGCTCCACCGGCCTGGCCGGCACCGAGGTGTTCCTGCTCGATGCGCTGACCCGCATCGGCGCCGTGGCGCGCTGACCGCCGCCGGAAACCGAGCACACCGATGCGGCGTCCCGCGCGTGCCCGGCCGTCGCCGAAGCCCCGCGTGCGTGGGCTTCCCCGGCCGGCCCGGTACCCTCGGATGGTGTCTGCCACCTCTCCTTCTCCTTCTGACCACGCCGAGGGCCGTCGCGTCGCCCTGCTCACCCTGGGCTGCGCCCGCAACGAGGTCGACTCGGAGGAGCTGGCCGCGCGGCTGCACGCCGACGGCTGGCAGGTGACCACCGACGGCGAGGGCGCCGACGTGGTGGTCGTCAACACCTGCGGTTTCGTGGAGAAGGCCAAGCAGGATTCCATCCAGACGCTGCTCGCCGCCGCCGGGACCGGCGCCAAGGTGGTCGCGGCCGGCTGCATGGCCGAGCGGTACGGCCGTGAGTTGGCCGACAGTCTGCCCGAGGCGCAGGCGGTGCTGAGTTTCGACGACTACCCGGACATCGCCGCCCGGCTGAACG
Source organism: Micromonospora sp. NPDC049171 (assembly GCF_040648275.1). Taxonomy (NCBI): domain Bacteria; kingdom Bacillati; phylum Actinomycetota; class Actinomycetes; order Micromonosporales; family Micromonosporaceae; genus Micromonospora; species Micromonospora sp. NPDC049171. The sequence goes on along the minus strand of NZ_JBEZDJ010000037.1, from coordinate 28,471 downwards.
CCGTCGTCGCCGGCGAGCAGATCACCGCGCACACCCCCCGGGACCGGCGTGAGCTGCTGCCGTTGACCCCGGTGCAGCGCCGCGACAGCAAGGTGTCGCTGCCCGGGCACGGCACGGTGAGCCGCACCGTCGTCGACACCGACGAGCACACCCCCGCACACCTGCGCCAGGTGCTGCGCCGCCGACTGGACACCGGCCCGGTGGCCTCGCTGAAGCTGGCCAGCGGTTGCGACAGGCGCTGCGCGTTCTGTGCCATCCCCGCCTTCCGTGGGGCGTTCGTCTCGCGTACGCCGGACGAGCTGCTCGCCGAGGCGGAGTGGCTGGCCAAGACCGGCGTCCGGGAGTTGGTGCTGGTCAGTGAGAACTCCACCTCGTACGGCAAGGACCTCGGCGATCCCCGGGCTTTGGAGAAGCTGCTGCCGCAGCTCGCCGCGGTGACCGGCATCGTCCGGGTGCGGGCCAGCTACCTCCAGCCGGCCGAGACCCGACCCGGCCTGGTCGAGGCGATCGCCAACACCCCGGGCGTGGCCGCGTACTTCGACCTGTCGTTCCAGCACTCCAGCGAGCCGGTGCTGCGCCGGATGCGGCGTTTCGGCTCCACCGACCGGTTCCTGGAGCTGCTCGCCGGTGCCCGCGCGTTGGCCCCGGACGCGGGCGCCCGGAGCAACTTCATCGTCGGTTTCCCCGGCGAGACCCGCGCCGACGTCGACGAGCTGGTCCGGTTCCTGACCGAGGCCCGGCTGGACGCGATCGGGATGTTCGACTACAGCGACGAGGACGGCACCGAGGCCGCCGGCCTGCCGGGCAAGGTCTCCGCCGCGACGATCAAGCGGCGCTACGACCGGCTCAGCGCGCTCGCCGACGAGCTGTGCTCGCAGCGGGCCGAGGACCGGCTCGGCTCGACTGTCGAGGTGCTCGTCGACTCGATCGCGGACGGCCTGGTGGAGGGTCGGGCGGCGCACCAGGCGCCGGAGGTGGACGGTTCCACCACCCTGGTCGCCCCGGCCGAGGGTGGGGTCGACCTCGCCGCGTTGCGACCGGGTGATCTGGTACGCGCGACGGTGACCGGCACCGAAGGGGTCGACCTGCTGGCGGTGCCGGATGAGATGATCTCGGCGGCGCCCGGCGCGGCACGGTGACGGTGGGCCCAGGCGGAGCGGGGGAGCCCAGTGGTGCGGTGCCGGGAACGCCACGGCGGCCCGAGCGGAGTGCGGCGGTGACCGGGGCGACGGAGTCGACTCCGGCCCGGGTGGTCGCCGTGGTGCCCGTCGTCAACGCGGCCAACGCGCTGACCGCCCTGCGGCTGGCGCTGGTGCCGGTCTTCGCCGCCTCGGTGGTCATGTCCGGGATGACCCACTCCGGCTGGCGGATGGCGGCGTGCCTGATCTTCGCGGTGGCGTCGGCGACCGACCTGGTGGACGGTTGGATCGCCCGCCGGTTCGGGCTTGTCACCTCGGTCGGCAAGGTGGCCGACCCGATTGCCGACAAGGCCCTCACCGGGGCCGCGCTGGTGCTGCTGTCCTGGTATGACCGGCTGCCCTGGTGGGTGACCGCGCTGATCCTCGTCCGCGAGCTGGGCATCACCGGGCTGCGGTTCTGGGTGATCCGGCACGGCGTGATCGCCGCCAGCCGAGGCGGCAAGGTCAAGACCGCGCTCCAGATCCTCGCCATCGCCTGGTACCTCTGGCCGATGCCGGCCGCCCTCGCCGCCGTCGGCCCGTGGATCATGGCCGCCGCCGTCCTGGTCACGGTCGCCACCGGCTTCGACTACATAGCCCAAGCCCTCCGCCTCCGCCGCCCCCGCTGACCCCCCACCCCCGCTTCGTTGATCATGAGGTTATTGCCATTCGGAGCGGCGTGTCGCGGCTATAACCCCATGATCAACGCGATTGGGTGGGTGGGGTTGGGGAAGGGGGGTTGGGGGAGGATGGGTTGATGCAGCGGGACACGGGTCTGGAACGGCCGGCGGATGGTGTGGCGGACGATGCCGAGGCGGGTAGTGCGGCAGCCGGAGTCGTGCACCGACTCGCCCAGCGGCACGAGACCCTGGCCACCGTCGAATCACTCACCGGTGGGCTGTTGGCCGCATCGATCGTGGACATCGCCGGGGTCAGCGGGATCTACCGGGGCGGCCTCGTGGTCTACGCCACCGAGTTGAAGGGCACCCTGGCCGGGGTCCCCGCCGACCTGCTGTCCGAGCGGGGGCCGGTGGACCCGGACGTGGCGGCGGCCCTCGCCGCGGGTGGCCGCCAGCGCTGCGGCGCGGACTGGGCAGTGGCCACCACCGGCGTCGCCGGCCCGGAACCGCAGGACGGCAAACCCGTCGGCCTGGTCTACGTCGCGGTCGCCGGCCCGAACGGCGCCGAGGTCCGACAGCTCGACCTGGACGGCGGTCGGGACCACGTCCGCGCCGCGGCGGTGGTCGAGGCGCTGCGGCTGCTCGCCGACCAAATCCACGCCGCCGACACCGCGCACGCCGCGCTGCCCGCGAGTTAGCCGGGAGATCCGATCCACGCCGCCGACACCGCGCAAGCCGCGCTGCCCGCGAGTTGGCCGGGGGACATCCGGGGCATCCGGGGCGGCTGGGAGCGGTCGGTGCCGCGCGAAGTGAGTCCGTCTCGGCGATCCGACGGGCGGGGCGGGATGTCGGCGGGGCTCGTAACGGGTACGGTTGCGGGAAGGCTCCGACGTTTCGGGGTCGGCGCGGTCCGCCGCGGCCGGCCGCCCAGCGCCGGGCGCGAGGTATCCCTCAGGGGGAGGTGCGATGATCCTGCTACGCCGGGTGATCGGTGACGCACTGCGGGCGCGCCGGCAGGGCCAGCAGCGCACGCTGCGTGAGGTCTCCACCGCCGCCAACGTCAGCCTCGGCTACCTCTCCGAGATCGAGCGGGGGCACAAGGAGCCGTCCAGCGAGCTGCTCGCCGCGATCTGCGACGCCCTCGGTGCCCGACTGTCCGAGCTTCTGCGTGAGGTGAGCGACACCGTGGCGCTCGCCGAGCAGATGCCCGAGGTCCTCGTCTCGATGCAGGACGAGTCGGCCGAGGCCGCGGCCAAGAGCACCGGCCGGGGTGTCCGTCAGGTCACCTCCGATGGCAAGGTCGCCGTCTCGGTCCGTCAGGACTCGCCGCTCAAGGCCACGCTGCGCAGCACCCGCGTCCGCCCGACCGAGCGCGACCGGGACGTGGTCTGCGCCGCCTGAGACCGTGGTCCGTTGACCATGGGTGGGCTGGCTCCGGCCGCGTAGGGTGGCCCACAGGAGCTGCCGGTGCTGTCGACCGCCCGGTACGGATGCCTCGTTGGCGTCCGGCTGGGACGATGGAGACCGGCGGTGGTGGTCGGTTGGCCCATCGGGCCCGGCCGGCCGTGGTGGAGCTACGCTACTGAGGGGATACCGCGGAGATGGCGAGCCCGTTCGTCAAGGGTTGGAACTACCTGATGGCACTCTTCGGTGCGAAGATCGACGAGCATGCCGATCCCAAGGTGCAGATCCAGCAGGCCATCGAGGATGCCCAGCGGCAGCACCAGGCGCTGGTCCAGCAGGCCGCCGCGGTGATCGGCAACCAGCGTCAGCTGGAGATGAAGCTGTCCCGGCAGATGACCGAGGTCGAGCGGTTGCAGGGCAACGCCCGGCAGGCCCTGGTGCTGTCCGACCAGGCCCGGGCCAAGGGTGACGAGGCCGAGGCGGCGCGGTTCGAGCAGTCGGCGCAGACCCTGGCCACCCAGTTGGTCTCCGCCGAGCAGGCCACCGAAGACCTGAAGACCCTGCACGACCAGGCGCTGGGTGCCGCCGCCCAGGCCCGCCGCGCGGTCGAGAACAACTCGATGATCCTCCAGCAGAAGCTCGCCGAGCGCACCAAGCTGCTCAGCCAGCTGGAGCAGGCCAAGATGCAGGAGACGGTGGCCCGCTCGCTGGAGTCGATGTCGTCGTTGACCGCGCCCACCAACACCCCGTCGCTGGACGAGGTGCGCGACCGCATCGAACGGCGCTACGCCAACGCGATGGGTCGCGCCGAGCTGGCGGGCAACTCCGTCGAGGGTCGGATGTTGGAGATCCAGAAGGCGACGATCGACTCGGCCGGCTCGGCCCGGCTGGAGCAGATCCGGTCCAGCATGGCGGGGGAGCAGCTCGGCGGCGCCGGGCAACGACCGGCCGTGCCGCAGGCCGAGAAGGCCGGCCCGGCCACCGACCCGACGGCCGCCGCCCGCCTGGACGAGCTGCGCGCCAGCATGGCTCGTGAGCGGGGCACCGGCGACCCGACCGCCGCCGGCTGAACGACCGGACCGAGGAGGTCAGGGTGGCAGACGAGCGGACGCGGTACTTCCGCAAACTGGGTCGGCTTCGCCGGTCCGCCCGACGGTGGAGTGTGCTGGCCGGTGGGCTCGGCGGCGCGGCGGCGGTGCTGACCCCGTACGCCGGCCTTGGTCTGCCCGACGCGGCCTGGGCCGGCGCCGCGGGCAGTGCGGTGGCACTCGCCGCCTGGCGTTGGATCGACGTGCGCGCCCTGGCCGCCCAGCCGGCACCTCCCGCGCTCGACCCCGCGGAGGCGGCAGCCCGGTCCCGAGCCCGGCTGATCGCTGCCGTCGAGCGGCTGCCGGTCGGGCCGGGGGTGCTCGCCGAGGTTCGCCGGGTCCGCTCCCGGATCGCCCTGCGCGGCACCAGTGCGGGCGAGCAGTGGGCCCGACTCGACCGGGCGGCGCTCACCCTGGCCGGCATGGCCCCCCGGCTCACCGGGCTGGCCGAGCCGGCGGTGCTGGAGGCCGCCGCCGCCGACCGGTCGCTGCGTGACCTGGCCGCCCGGGTGGCCAGCGTCGAACGGGCGTTGCGGCTGGCGCCGGCCGACGCCCGTCCACCGCTGGCCGACGCGCACGGCGTGCTGACCGCCCAGTTGGAGGGTGGCGTCGCGGCCTACGAACGGCTGGTGGTGGCCGCCGCCGGTTATCTCGCCGAGGACGCCCGACCGGAGCCCACCCACCCGGCCGCGGACCGGCTCACCGAGGCGACCGACCTGTTGCACGGGGTGGCCGGGGCCCTGGCCGAGCTGCGTACCGTCGGCACCCCGCTGCGCGCGCCGACCCGCTGAGCGACCCGCACCGCGCCCACCGGCGGGTCACGGTGGCGTCGTGACCAGGACCGGGCCGGTGTACGGCGAACTGCCCACGACGTTGAACGACCGGATCCGGTAGTGGTAGGTCACGCCCCGGGCCAGTCCCGTGTTGCTGAAGCCACGCCCGGTCACGGTGAAGGTGGCCACCTCCCGGTCGAACGCCGGGTCCAGGGCCCGCTGCACGATGAACCCGGACCCCGGGCCGGCGGGGGTGCTCGCCGCCCAGGCCAGAATCACCGTCGCGGTGTCCGGCCCCGGTGCGCTGGCGGTGGCGCGCACCTCGTTCGGGGTGCCCGGCGCGGGCGGGGAGGTCACCGTGGCGACAGTCGACCAGGCCGAGGCGGCACCCAGATACGTGGTCCGTACCCGGTAGTAGTAGGTGGTGTCCGGCGCGATCGTGACGTCCAGGTGGTTGTCGCCGGCACCAATCGCCGTGGTGCCCGGCCCGCTGGTGAACGTCGGGTTGGTGGCCCGCTGCACGTCGATGCCGGTGGCGAACGAGCGGTTCGTCCAGCGCAGGGCCACGCGCAGCGGCGCGGCGGGCGGCAGTGTGGCGACCAGTCCGCTCGGCGCGGCCAGGTGCACCGCGGCGGGTACGCCGTTCGACCAGGACGAGTAGCTGACCGCGTTCTCCGCCCGGATCCGGTAGTGGTAGGTCACGCCGGGGGTTACTGACGCGTCCGTGTACCGGGTGGCGGCCGCCGCGACGGTGATCGTGGTGACCTCGCCGTCGAATGTCGCGTCGGTGGCCCGTTGCAGCAGATGACTGGTGGCCCGTGGCCGGCCGCCGTTGCTGGTCCAGGCCAGCCCGATCGCGGGTAGTGCGGTGGCCGAGCCCGGCACCGGTGTGGCGGTCAGCCCGGTCGGTGCCTTCGGCGTCACCCGCAGCACCAGTGGTCGGGTCATCCCGCCGTCGCGGTGGCCGGCGAGTTGGCTGTGCCAGCGGTACTCCCAGCCGAGGTTCACCAGGTGGTTGACCACGGTGGCAGGTCGCCCGTCTACCGGGCTGATCGGGGTCGACCCGGTCCGGGCACCGGCCGGCCGGCCCGGGTCGAGCAGCCGGACGCTGTCGCCCAGCTTGAACGGCAGCGTCGGGGCGACCGGGCGCAGCGCCACCACCACGTCCTCGCGGGGGTTGACCCGGACGATCTGCTTCCAACCCAGCTCGGTGGGGTGCGGGAACCGCAGCGTGCCGTCCCAACCGACCCGGTTGACCACCTGCACGTCGCAGCCCCCGAAATGCAGCGGTTCGGTCTGCCGCACGTCGCCGCTGATCCGCCAGAGCTGGGTGCCGTCGGTCGCGCTGCCCACCGGCACGGCGGGGTCGGTGGCGAAGAGCACCTCGGTGACCGGGTCGGTCGGACCGAGGGGGAGGGCCGGCGGGTCGAGCGGCCCGGCGTGCGGGTGCCCGACGCCGAGTCGGCCGGTCAGTCGGCCGTGGTCGGGCTCGAAGACCCGCTGTGCGGCCTTGACCGCGATCGGCAGTGTCACCGGGTCCGCGCCGGCCGTCGGTGTGATCGTCACCGAGGTGGCGTGCACCGGAACGGTGGTCGTCGACGCGGTGCGGGTGCCGAACGCCGGATCGTACGCCGGTTGCGGCACGATCGGCGGGCGTTGGCTGGCCGCGTACGCCCCGGGCAGCCGGTCGCGCAGCCGACCCAGGTCGTACGGCGGGGCGGGCGTCCCGGTGACCCGGAACTGGAGCAGGGTGCGGGTGTTCGGGCCGTACCCCGGTTCGGTGCCCGGCGGCCCACCCTCGGCCGTCCGGTCCGGGGCGTCGGTGTGCTGGTCGTAGCGGGGGTCGAAGCCGGGCAGCGGCGCCGGGGCGTCGTTGTACATGATCAGCGTGCTGCCCGGCGGCACGGCGGCGAAGTCGACAAGCACATCGGCCCGCTCACCCGGGGCGAGCAGCAGGGTGTGCCCGTCGACGTTGAGCACGGTCGGGTCGAGCCGGTCGTAGCGGTAGCCGACCGGTCGGTTCGGCAGCACCACCGGGGCGGGCAGCAGCCCGGCCTCGTTGCCGATCTGGACGAACTCCGGGCCGGCGGCGCGGGGGTCCGGCACACCGCCGTCGCGCCCGTCGGTGGGCCACCCCGTCGGCCGGTCCGCCGCCCGCACGGCGGGCACCATCGGCACCTCCCCGGCTTCGGCGTCGGCGAGCGTGCCGTCGGCCGCCCACATGGCCGCGTCGGAGCAGGCCCGGTAGAGCTGGAGGTTGAGGCTGCGGTCCAGGCAGGCGTTGAGGATCCGGAACCGGTACGCGCGCGGCGCCACCTCCAGGTACGGGTAGGCGACGCCGTTGACGAGCGGGGTGTCGCCGTACGCCTCGGGGACGGCGGACGGGTGCGGCACGCCGGGGCGCGACGGCGGTTCGTCCGGCGCGTCGACCGGGTCGTGGTGCGGGTTGGCGACCCAGCCGTCGGTACGGGTGTCGTCCGGTGCGGGGTCGCGCGACCAGGGGCCGTAGTCCCACCGGCCAGTGGGGTTGCGCCCGTCGGACCGGTACGGGTTCTGCCGCGGCTGGTAGACGTGCGGGTGCCAGAGGCTTCCCCGGGCACCCCAGCGGTCCCGGTCCCAGGTCGGGTCCTCGGTGGCGAGTTGGGCGTCGTCCGGCACGAACGTCTTGTCCTCGATCACCAGCGGCAGTTGGTCGCCCGGCAGCACCCCGTCGGCGACGAGCTGGTCCTCGGCCGGGTCGGTGAGCAGGTAGAGGGCGAGTTGCCCGCCGTAGACGGTGAGCCGGGCCAGGCCGAGGGTGTTGTCGTGCCACCACAGCAGCCGGCCGCTCTGCTCGTTCGGGTAGTACAGGGTGGTGGCACCGGCACCCGGCGCCGGCATGTCCGGCACGTGGGTCACCCCCACACCGTTCGGGTACGGGGTGATCTCCCCGGCCGGAGTGATCCACTGCCCCGGGTTGCCGGCGCTGGTCCAGCCGGTCTGTGCCCCGGCCAGGTGCAGCACCGCGCGGTTCTGCGGGAACGGGGCGGGCCCGTCCAGCGGGCCGAGGCCAGCCCCCTCGATCGTGTCGTCGACCGGCAGGAACAACTCACCGGCCCGGCCGGTGGGGAGTTGGTTGATGAACTTCACCCGGACCGGTCGGCCCCGACGGGCGAGGATCATCGGACCGAGGTGCCAGGGCCGCCCCGGGGGTGCCACCGTGTTGTGGCCCGTCGAGTCGGTGCCCGGATTGAGCTGCCGGTAGCCGCGCAGCCGGGTGGCGGGGAGATCCCGGTGCAGCCGCTGCGCGTACTCCTGCACGCCGATCTCGTAGTAGTCGCACCCCGGATAGCTGATCGTGTCCGGCACGGCCACCGGCAGGTGGCCGCCGAGGTCGCTGCCGGCCCACTGGCCCGGGATGGGCAGTGGGTCCACGAACTTGCGCAGTCCGGTCCCGGGCACCACCCGCCCGTCGGCGTCGCGCGTCGGGCGGGGGCTGTGGGCGAAGTTCGGCACCGGGCCGAAGCAGCGGGGCACCACGGCCGGGTCCAGGCTCGGCGCCGGGGCGGTCTCCACGGCGGTACGCGCGGCCGGCACGGACGCCGTCCGGCCGTTGACGTGGCCGTCGGTGGCACGGGTGGCCCGTTCGAAGAAGGTGGAGCGGAGTCTGCGGAACAGCGCCATGACTCTCCCCGGGTCGGAGCGCGAGAGTCGCCACCCCGGCGTGGCTGCCTCGGCGCTCTGCTGACGATCGGTGAGCACTCAATCGCAGCATGCGACTCCGACGGCCAGATAGGAATTACCCAATCGTCCGTATCTGGGCGGGCTGACAGACCGGGCACCAGTAGGTGACCCGGTCACCCAACTCCTCCTTGCGGATGGCGGTGCCGCAGCGGCGGCAGGGCTGGGCGCGGCGCCCGTACACGTAGCTGGTCTGGCCCCGGTGCAGCGAACCGGTGCTGCTCTGCGTCCACCGACCGCGGTTGGCGGCGAGCAGCCGCTGCGCCAGGCTCACCAGGCCGGGCAGGTCGGGCACCTGGCCGACCGGCGTCCACGGCGACACACCGCGCAGGAACAGCACCTCGCACTTGTAGAGGTTGCCCACCCCGGCCAGGTTGCGCTGGTCGAGCAACGCCTCGCCGATGGTCTGCTCCGGGTGCTCGGCGAGTCGGCGGACCGCCTCGGCCGGGTCCCAGTCCGGCCCGAGCAGGTCGGGGCCGAGGTGCCCGACCACCTCGTCCTCCTCCGCGGTCGGCACCAGGGTCATCTCGTGCAGGTGGTAGCCCACCGCGACCGCGCCGGGGCTGCGCAGCACCACCCGGATCAGGTGCGCGGGCCGGCCGGTCCAGCGTTCCCCCGGCGCGTACGCCCGCCAGGCGCCGTCCATCCGCAGGTGTGAGTGCAGAGTCCAGTGCGCGTCGTCCGGGGTGGCGAGGCGCAGCAGCAGGTGCTTGCCCCGGCTGGCCGACTCGCGGACGGTCCAGCCACTGAGGTCGGTGGTCGCCAACTGCGGCACCCGGAAGTCACTCGTGGTGATCCGCGCGCCGGCGAGCGCGCGGTGCAGCACACGCGCGGTGTTCCAGACGGTGTCGCCTTCGGGCACCCCGCCATTCTCCCTCATCCGAGCAGGATTCGCATGTGTCGCTATTTGTACACAGGTTCCTCCTGATCTCCGGACATGCGAGGGTCAGGGAGTTCTGAGGAGAATGCCTATGTCACGGCTGCATTGTCGTACTCGATCCCTCTCCCTCGTCGCCTCCGTCACCCTCGCCCTCATCGCCACGCTCCTACCCATCACCAACCCCGTCCCGGCCGCCTCCGCCGCCGGAATCCTGCCCACTTCCACCGCCGCCGCACCGGGCGGCGAGCGGTGGAACGTCGACCTGTCCGTCGTCGACCGCGACGACGTCAACGTCCGGCGTACCGCCGCCGGGCTGCGGCTGCGCGAGGCCCGGTCCGCCGGACGCAGCCCGCGCAGCCCGCACAGCGCGGCCGCGGAGGGGCTGCTGCTGAGCGCTCCGCGGACCCTCAGCCGGCCGGCCAACCAGGTCCGCGCCCAGGTCAGTGCCGACGTGCCGACGGGCGCCACAGTCGAGGCCCAGGTCCGTGGTTGGCGGGCCAGCGGCTGGACCGAGTGGCGGTCCGCCACGGCCGGCGCGACCTTCGACAGGCCGGTGAGCCGGGTGCAGAGCCGCGTGGTGCTCACCGCGCCCACCGGCGGTGCCACCGCGACGGTACGCGCCGTCCAGCTCACCGCCGCCACCGCCACCGCCGCCGTCGCCGTCGCCACGCCGGGCCTCACCTACCGGGTGTACGCCACCCGCATCGGCCTGGTCGGCCAGCAGACCGCCAACGGCCGCACCGTGCAGCCCCGGGACCACTTCGTGGCGCTACCGTCGCGGCGCAGCCTGTCCCCGCTCAACTCGGGCGACTACTCCGTGCGGGTCTGCACCACCACCGGCTCCCGCTGCGAGTACGCCCCGGTCTGGGACGTCGGCCCGTGGAACACCCGCGACGACTACTGGAACCCGGCGGCGGTGCGCGAGAACTGGAAGATCCTGGGGCAGGGTCTACCCGAGGCGCAGGCCGCCTACCAGTCCGGCTTCAACGGCGGGCGGGACCAGTTCGGGAGGACCGTGCTCAACCCGGCCGCCATCGACCTGGCCGACGGCACCTTCTGGGACGGTCTCCAGTTGACCACCAACGCCTGGGTGGATGTCGCCTACCTGTGGACCGGTGGCGGGCTGCGCGGCGTGGTCGGTGACGGGCCGCTCACCATCCGCACCGGGGCCAGCACGTCGTACCCGAGCCGTGGCCTCGCCGCCCGGTTCGCCAACGTGCCGATCCAGTGCTACGTCACCGGCCAGTCCGTGGCCGGGCCCTACGGCACCACCACCCGGTGGGACCGGCTGGCCACCGGCCAGTACGTCAGCCACGCGTACATCTCGACGGTGTACGGAGGCGTCGTGCCGGTCTGCTGACCCGTGCCCGCCCCGCCGGGTGTCCTCAGGGGCGCTCGTCGGGGCGAGCCGGGCGCACCATGTCCTGGTAGCGCGGGTGGCTGGCACCGTAGACGGCGTAGTTGAGTCGGGCGTGCGAGAGGCTCAGATCGCCGTTGGGGCCACCCCGGACCGTGTCGGCGTCGGCGTCGGTCTGGCCGTCGTCGGTCCAGAAACAGACCGGGCAGGTCCCCCCGCCGGTCCGGGATGCACAGCAGGGACAGCCCACGGGAACCACTTGTTCACCCACCGGGGCAGCATTCCACAGTCGAATATCAGCGGGAAACCCGTAGGACGTCTCCCGGGGCCACCCGGAGGAGGTCCACCGCCCGCCCGCCATTGATGGCGATCGCCACCAGACCGGCCGAGTCGACGTACACCACCAGGCCAGCAGCCGGGGCGTCGCCGAACGTCCGGCCCCGGACGGCCGGCCGGGTCGGCTCCGGACCGGGCGGCCCCACCCGCAGCGCCGCCGGCAACGGGTCGAGCAGGTGCGCCGGTGCGGCCAGCTGGACGTTGCCGAAATGGTCCACGGTCGACACCTCGGCGGTGAAGCCGTCGTCGTCGGAGGTCAGCGTCGGTGCCGGCAGCCGGACCAGGTCGTCCGGGTCGACCGGCGGCCCCGCCTCGACCAGGGGCGCGCCGAGCGCCAGCCGGGCCGCCACCGGCGCGAAGACGTCCCGCCCGTGGAACGTGGCGGACACCCGGTCGGCCAGCCAGCGCGGCTCGGTCAGCAGCACCGCGGCGGTCACCCCGCCGAGAGCGTCGGCGGCGTCCGGCAGCAGCCCGTTGTCCGGACCGACCAGCAGCCCACCCGGGGTGGCCAGTGCGACTCCTCGCCGGGCGGTACCCACCCCCGGGTCGACCACCGCCACGTGCACACCCACGGGCAGGTACGGCACCGTCTGCGCCAGCACGGCAGCGCCCCGCCGGACGTCCGCCGGTGGCACCAGGTGGGTCACGTCGATGACCCGGACGGCCGGTGCGAGTCGGGCGATCACCCCGTGGCAGGCGGCCACGAAGCCGTCGGTGAGGCCGTAATCGGTGGTCAGCGAGATCCAGGGCGTGGCGGGCATGCCCGCAGGCTAATCCTCGGCGTCGGTGCGCCGTTCCAGGACCAGTTCGTCGTGCGGCGGGATACGGTCCTCCACCGGTGGCTGGCGGATATGGGACAGCGCGCTGACCGACCGGCCACTCCCGCCGTCGAGCGGTGCCGGGCAGACTGCCCTGGTGACCCCTCGGAGCCTGCCCGCTGTCGCGGTCCTGCTGGCCGCCGTCGCCCTCACCGCCGGCTGCGGCGGTGACGAAGCCGACCCGTCGAGCGCGGCCCCCACCGCCTCGTCCGCGTCGGCCGCGTCGCCCGCCGTGGCCCCGACGGCCGCCATTGCGCCGAGCGCGCCGACGCCCTCGGTGGCCCGGCCCGGCACCGGCAGTGCGGCACCCCCGCCGGCCGCACCCTCCGTCGCCCCGCAGGGGCCCACGCAGCGCCGACCGGCCAGTCCACCGCCGGTGGTGCTACCCCAACGTCCGGCCGGGGCGCCCGGGGCGAAGCAGGTCGTCGAAGCGTTCCGGGCCGCCGGCCTGAAGGTGCCGCGCCCGTTGGACCGCTCGGTCGACTGCGGGCCGGACGGGCTCGGCCTGGGTTGTTCCGAGTTGATCGCCACCGACGCCGTCACGGTGTACGTCTTCCCGGACGAGACGAGCGCCGGTGACATCGCGGAGACCTGGGGCGGCCAGTCGTACCGCCGGGGCGCCGTGGTGCTCAACTACCTGGAGGCGAAGACGCCGGTCGCCGACCGCCCGCGCTACGAGAAGGTGCTCAACGGCCTGCGTTGAGCACCGAGCCCGACCTCGCGGCCGGGGGCATGTCGTTCTGCTGAGCGTGATGCCGGTGAGTCATCTTGATGACTCAGCGACATCAAGGTCTCCGCGGCATCGCCCAACAAGCATTGCCCGGCCGGCCGGCCGAGAGCTGGACCCCTCCTCAACGGCGAGTGGGTGGCGGGTCAGCCGCGCAGGCGTAGGCCACGGGGGGTGGCCCGGAAGCCGGCGGCGGTCAGCGCGTCGCGCAGCGGCGAGGAGTGCACCGCCTCGCCGTCGGCCCGCTCCACCGACAACGCACCCAACGCGCCGGAGTGGACGGCGTCGGCGAGCGCCTTGCCGGCCGCCGCGAGCGTGTCGGTGTCGTCGCTGAAGGACAGCAGTGTCCGACCGCCGCGTTCCACGTACAGCACGAGGTCACCGCCGACCTGCACCACCAGCGCACCGGCCTTGCGGCCGGCCCGGTGCCCGGTCGCCGGGGCGGCCCCGTCGCCGGAGTCGACAACCCGTTCCGGCCAGGGCAGAGCCGCGCCGTACGGGTTGGCCGGGTCGGTGGCGGCGAGCACGGTGGCCGGTGCGCCCCGACCCCGGGTGCCGTCCATCGGCTCGGCCAGTGCGCGCAGCCGGTCCACCGCACCGGGCACCGCGAACTGCGCCGCTCCCAACCCCTCGACGAAGTAGCCCCGGCGGGCGGCACCGCGCTCCTCCAGCGCCGACAGCACCGGGTAGACCGCCGAGAAACCGCCGACCACCTGCTCGGCCATCACCGCGCCCCGGGTGACCACCCCGTGCCGCTCCAACAGCACGTCGGCGAGCGCGGCGGCGCGGCGGGTCGGGTCGACGTCCCGCTCGGGCAGGCGCGACCAGCGACCGGCGACGGTCGGCGGGCCACCCCGGGTGGGCAGCGCCACCCGACCGGGACGCCGGTAGCGGGTGCGCGGCGCGGACGGCCGCGAGCGGTGTGCCCCGCCGGCGCCGAGCACCGCGCGCAACGGGGCGAGGGTGTCGTTGGTCAGGTGCCCCGCCCAGACCAGGTCCCAGATCACCCCGGTCAGGGCGGCGTCGTCGGTCGCGCCGACGCGGTCGGCCAGCGGCCGGAAGAACAGCGCCTGCCCGTCACCGAGCGCGTCGAGCACCGCGTCGTGCAGCGGGGTGCGGGTCAACGCCTCGTCCGGTGGCGGGAGCAGCAGCGGCGCGGCGTCCGCGTAGGCCAGGGTGACCCAGCCGTCGCCCCCGGAGATCGCCCCCGACCCGGCCCAGAGCACCTCCCCGCTGGCGCACAGCTCGTCGAGTTGGGCGGGGGAGTAGTCGGCGACCCGGCCGGGCAGCACCAGCCGCTCCAGGGCGGACGCCGGCACCGCCGCGCCCTGCAACTGCTCCACGGTCGCGGCGAGCGCCTCCACCCCTCGGGCGGACGAACCGACCTGCTGCCAGCGGGGCAAAAACGTGGCAAGCGCGCGCGGTGGCACCGGCTCGATCTCCCGGCGCAGCGCTGCGAGCGAGCGGCGGCGCAGCATCCGCAGCACCTCGGCGTCGCACCACTGGGCGCCGGCCGAATCGGGGGTGAACTCCCCGGAGACCACCCGCCCGGTGGCGCCGAGCCGGCGCAGCGCCTGCTCGACCACGAACACGCCCAGCCCGAAGCGGGCCGCGCAGCTGGCCGCGGCGAACGGGCCGTGCGTGCGGGCGTAGCGGGCCACCAGGTCGCCGAGCGGATCGGCCACCGGGGCGAGATACGCCTCGGCCACCCCCACCGGCAACGCCACGCCGAGGGCGTCGCGCAGCCGGGCGGCGTCCTCGATGCCCACCCAGCGTTGCTCGCCGGCGATCCGGACCCGCAGCACCCGGCGGGTGGCCTCCAGCTCGGTCAGCCAGGTCTCCGGCACACCCCGCTCGGTCAACTCGGCGTCGCTCAGGTCACCGAGCACCCGCAGCAACTCGACGACGTCCTCGGCATCGCGCGGGCGGCGCTGCTCGGTCAGCCACCGCAGCTGCCGATCGGTCTCGGCGAGCACGGCGGGGTCGAGCAACTCGCGCAGGTCGACCCGGCCGAGCAGCTCGCCGAGCAGCGTGGAATCCAGGGCGAGCGCGGCGGCGCGCCGCTCGGCGAGCGGGGCGTCCCCCTCGTAGAGGAACGCGCCGACGTAGCCGAAGAGCAGCGACCGCGCGAACGGCGACGGCGCGTTGGTCTCCACCTCGACCAGCCGCACCTTCCGGCTGGCCAGGTCACGCATCAACCCGGCCAGCGCCGGCTGGTCGAAGACGTCCTGGAGGCACTCCCGGGCGGCCTCCAGGGTGACCGGGAAGTCCGCGTACTCGCGGGCCACGTCGAGCAGTTGCGCGGCGCGTTGCCGCTGCTGCCACAGCGGCTGGCGGCGGCGCGGGTCACGGCGGGGCAGCAGCAGTGACCGGGCGGCGCACTCGCGGAAGCGGGCGGCGAAGAGGGCCGAGGTGCCGACCGACTCCTCCACCAGTTGGGTGATCTCGTCCGGCTCGAAGACCACCACGTCGGCGCCGGGCGGCTCGTCGGCGGTGTCCGGGAGGCGCACCACGATGCCGTCGTCGGAGGGCATCACCTGGGCGTCCACCCCGTAGCGTTCGGCCAGCCGGCGGCCCACCGCCAGGGCCCACGGCCCGTTGACCCGGGCACCGAGGACGCTGTGCACGGCGAGCCGCCAGTCACCCAGCTCGTCGCGGAACCGCTCGACCACGATGGTGCGGTCGTCGGGCAGCGACCGGGTGGCCTCCCGCTGCTCGCGCAGGTAGGCCATCAGGTTGCCGGCGGCCCAGTCGTCCAGCCCGCCGTCGCGCAAGGCGGCAAGCGCCGCCTCGTCGCTCTGCCGCAGCAGGGTGCGCACCCGGGCACCGATGGCGCGGCCCAGCTCCACCGGCCGGCCCAACTGGTCGCCCTTCCAGAACGGCATCCGCGCGGCCTGCCCCGGGGCGGGCGAGACCAGCACCCGGTCGGGCGTGATCTCCTCGATGCGCCACGAGGACGAACCGAGCAGGAACACGTCACCGACGCGGGACTCGTAGACCATCTCCTCGTCCAGCTCGCCGACCCGGGCGGCCCGTTCCGCGCCGGCCAGGAAGACCCCGAACAGCCCCCGGTCGGGAATCGTGCCGCCGCTTGTCACCGCCAGCCGCTGCGCGCCGGGACGACCGGTGAGCAGGTCGGTGGCCCGGTCCCAGACCAACCGGGGACGCAGCTCGGCGAACGCGGTGGACGGGTAACGGCCGGAGAGCATGTCCAGCACGGCGTGCAACGCCGAGTCGGGCAGCTCGGCGAACGGCGCGGCCCGCCGGACCAGCACGGCCAGGTCGCCGAGCGGCCACGGCTCCAGCGCCACCATCGCGACGATCTGCTGGGCCAGCACGTCCAGTGGGTTGCGCGGGTAGTGCAACTCCTCGATCGCGCCGTCGGTCATCCGCTCGGCGACCACCGCGCAGGAGAGCAGGTCGCCACGGTGCTTGGGGAAGACCACCCCACGGGAGACCGCACCCACCTGGTGCCCGGCCCGGCCGACCCGTTGCAGCCCGGCGGCCACGCTCGGCGGCGCCTCGATCTGCACCACCAGGTCGACCGCGCCCATGTCGATGCCCAGCTCCAGGCTGGAGGTGGCCACCACGGCCGGGAGCTGGCCGGACTTGAGCGCCTCCTCGATGTGCTTGCGCTCCTCCCGGGAGACGCTGCCGTGGTGGGCGCGGGCGATCACCGGCGCCGCGCCGGTGGCCGCGCCGGACTGAGCCAGCATCTCGGCCGGCGGCCGGTTGCGCAGCGGACCGGCGGGACCACCCCACCGCTGCGCGCCGGGCACCGGGCCGTCGTCGGCCGCCGGGTCGTCACCCGCCGACAACCCCTCGGGTACGCCGATCGCGCCCTCGGCCGAGGCGGAGGCACCTGCTCCGGCGACCGCCGCTCCGGAGGCCCCTGCCTCGGCGGTCAGCGCTTCGGCGGCCAGCTCGTTGAGCCGGGCGCAGAGGCGCTCGGCGCTGCGGCGGGAGTTGGTGAAGACGATCGTCGAGCGGTGCTGCCCGATGAGGGTGAAGACCCGCTCCTCCACGGCCGGCCAGATCGACGCGCGGCGTGGCCCGGGGCCGCCCAGGTCGTCCTCCGGTGGCTGCTCCTGCTCGTCCAGGCGGGTCATGTCCTCCACCGGGACCTGCACGCTGACCTCGATGGTCTTCGGGGTGGCCGGCTGCACCACGTCGACCGGGCGGGCGCCGCCGAGGAACTGCGCGCAGGCGTCGATCGGCCGGACGGTGGCGGAGAGGCCGATGCGCTGGGCCGGTGCGGGCAGCAGCTGGTCGAGGCGTTCGAGGGAGAGGGCGAGGTGGGCGCCGCGTTTGCTGCCGGCCACCGCGTGCACCTCGTCGACGATCACCGTCTGGATGCCGCGCAGAGAGTCGCGGGCGGCGGACGTGAGCAGCAGGAACAGCGACTCGGGCGTGGTGATGAGGATGTCCGGTGGGGTGCGGGCGAAGGCGCGCCGCTCGTCGGCCGGCGTGTCGCCGGTGCGCATGCCGACGGTGATGTCGGGAGGTGCGACACCCAGCCGGGTGGCCGCCTGCCGGATGCCGGCGAGCGGGGCGCGCAGGTTGCGCTCCACGTCGACGGCGAGGGCCTTGAGAGGGCTGACGTAGAGCACTCGGCACCGCTGGCGTGCCTCGGCCGGCGCGGGCTCGCGGGCCAGCCGGTCCAGTGACCAGAGGAAGGCCGCGAGCGTCTTGCCGGAACCGGTGGGTGCGACCACCAGGGCGCTGCGGCCGGCGGCGACCGACCGCCAGGCGCCGGTCTGGGCGGCGGTGGGTGCGGCGAAGGCGGCCTCGAACCAGGCGCGGGTGGCCGGGCCGAAGCCGGCGAGCACCGCGCCGGTGTCTGCGTCTGCCCCGGTCACCGGTCCATCCTGCCCCGCCCGTACGACAACGACGACCGGCCGACAGTGGAATGTGCCGGACAAAAGTAAAAAGCATGGAACGTGCGGTTAATACGTTAAGTCTGACTTAACTGCTTGCTTCTAAGGAGCAACATAAAGTAACTTCACTGCCAACGCGAACCGGGGTGAGGGGATTTGATGGCCGGCGAGCAGCACACCATCGAACCCGGCACCGACGTGCTGATTCGCAAGGTCGACAGCCACCTTGCGGCCCTCCGTGCGGGCCTGCACGGCCCCGAGCTTGAGCTCGCCGAACGCCTCGCCCACTGCTTGCGGGAGTTGGTCCTGTGCACCGCCCAGGCCAGCGCCGCCGATCGTGGCCAGGTACGCGTCGCCGTCCACTATTTCGTGCTGCGCCGCGAGAGTCGGGGTCGGTTGCTCTCGGTGCGGTCGCTGGCCGCCGCCGAGCGGGTGGTCGACCGGGTCGCACGCCAACTCGGCCGCGTCGACCTCCTCGCCGAGCTGGGCCACGACCGCCCCACCCCCGACAGCCCCCACCCCCGCAACAACGCCCTACACCGCTGACCCCGCGGACGAGGGCCGCGTTTCGGGCTCTGTGGGTGAATTCCGGCAAAACCGCACGGCGGGCGACGAACTGACGTCTGATCGCTGCTAGGGCCTGTTTCACCAGGACTGGCCGGCCTGCGGCGGGCCCGGACGACGACCGGCGGCGTTGCGGCTTCGTCCGGATACGACACCGGTATCCGGACGAAACCGCGCCTTGCCGGATCGCCGCCCGGACTCCGCCTCGGCTCGACCGCCCTGGTGAAACAGGCCCTAGGCGCCACCGCTGCACGGGCGCTGGCCACCTCGATCAGGAGCGCAGGTGCTGGTACTGCTCGTCCTTCACCTCGTGGGGGCCCTCGTCGCACCCCTGCTCGTCCGGTGGTGGGGTCGACGCGCGTGTTACCCGTTGGCGCTGGCACCGGCCGCCGCGTTCTGCTGGGCGTTGGCCCACACCCCGGCCGTCGGAGACGGCGGGGCGGTGGTCGAGACGTACCCGTGGATCCGGCAGTTGGGCCTCGACCTCGCGTTCCGGCTCACCACGCTGTCCTGGCTGATGACGCTGCTGATCGGGGGTGTCGGCGCGCTGGTGCTGGTCTACAGCGCCCACTACTTCAGCGCCGGGTCGAGCGGACTGGCACGTTACGTCGGTGTGCTGGTCGCCTTCGCCGGCGCGATGCTCGTCCTGGTCTTCGCCGACGATCTGCTACTGCTCTACGTCGGCTGGGAACTGACCACGATCCTCTCGTACCTGCTGATCGGGCACAGCACCGAGCGGCGTGCCAGTCGGTGGGCGGCGGCGCAGGCGTTGACCGTCACGACGCTGGGCGGGCTCGCCATGCTCGTCGGGTTCATCATGCTGGGCGAGCACGCCGGCACCTACCGCTGGTCGGCGATCGCCGCCCAGCCACCGCCCGGCGGTGCGTACCTCGCGGTCGCCGTGCTGTTGATCCTGGCCGGTGCGCTGTCCAAGTCGGCGGTGCTGCCGTTCAGTTCCTGGCTGCCGGTCGCGATGGCGGCGCCGACGCCGGTCAGCGCGTACCTGCACGCCGCCGCCATGGTCAAGGCCGGCGTCTACCTGGTCGGACTGCTCGCGCCGGTGCTCGCCACGGTCGGGCCGTGGCGGCCGGTGGTGCAGATCGCCGGCGTGGCGACCATGCTGCTCGGCGGTTGGGCCGCGCTGCGGCAGACCGATCTGAAGCTGTTGCTGGCGTACGGGACGGTCAGTCAGCTCGGCCTGCTGGTCGCGGTGACCGGCTCCGGTACCCCGGACGCCGCGCTGGCCGGCACCGCGATGCTCCTGGCGCACGCCCTGTTCAAGGCGGCGTTGTTCCTGGTCGTCGGCATCATCGATCATGGCGCTGGCACCCGTGACCTGGGCGAGTTGTCCGGGCTGCGGCACTGGTCGACACCGCTGTTCGTGGTCGCGGTGCTGGCCGCGGCGTCGATGGCGGGTGTGCCGCCGCTTGTCGGCTTCGTCGCGAAGGAGGCGGTGTTCGGGGCGTTCACCGACCAGCCGGTGCTGCTCACCGGTCTGGTCGCCGGGACGGTGCTCACTGTCGCGTACAGCGCACGTTTCCTCTGGGGAGCGTTCGCCGACCGCCCGGGTGTGGCACCGACCCGACCGGACCCGATCGCCGCGTCGCTGCTGGTGCCGCCGGCGGTGTTGGCCGGGTTCGGTCTGCTCGCCGGCCCGGCCGCGAGTGTGCTGGACGACCTGCTGCGCCCGTACGCCGATCTGCTCGGTGGGGTCGACGCGCACCTGGCGCTGTGGTCCGGGCCGACCCCGGCGCTCGGCCTGTCCGCGCTGGCGCTCGCCGGAGGTGGCCTGCTCTTCGCCGTGCGCGGGCCGCTCACCCCGGTGCTGGCCCGGCTGCGTTCGCCGGTGGGTGGCAACCAGGGGTACGAGTGGGTCGTGGGCCGGTTCGACCGACTGGCCATCGAGGTCACCGGTACGACGCAGCGCGGCTCCCTGCCGCAGTATCTGGGCGTCATCCTGGTCGCCCTCGTGCTGGTGCCCGGTGCGGCGATGCTCTCCGCCGGCCCGTGGCGGGCTCGGCTCCCACTCTGGGACAACCTGCTCCAACCGGTGGTCGTGCTGGTGATCGCGGTGGCCGCGGTGTTGGCGGTCGGCACCCGCCGTCGGTTGACCGCGATGCTGTTGGTGGGGATGACCGGCTACGGCACCGCGATGCTGTTCGTCCTGTACGGGGCACCCGACCTGGCGCTCACCCAGTTCCTGGTGGAGACCGCGACGATCGCGGTCTTCGTGCTGGTGCTGCGTCGCCTGCCGCAGCGGTTCTCGGCCCGCCCGCTGCGCCGCAGCCGGTGGACCCGCCGGGCGGTCGGGGTGGCGGTGGGCGTGGTGGCCGCCGGGCTGGCCCTGACCGCCGCCGGTGCCCGCCGGGCACCGGACATCTCCGCCGCCTTTCCGGATCTGGCGGTGGCCCACGGGTACGGCCGCAACGTGGTCAACGTGACACTTGTCGACATTCGGGCCTGGGACACGATGGGCGAACTGGCGGTCCTGGTGGTGGCCGCGACCGGGGTGGCCAGCCTGATCTTCGAGCGGTCCCGCACCGGGCCGCGACCGCGTCGGCCCGAGTCGGATGCGCGGGTGAACCGACCCGGTCGGCCGGTGTGGCTGCGGGGCGGCCCCACTCTCCACGAGGAACGCCGTTCGATCGTGTTGGAGGTGGTCATCCGGCTGATCTTCCACACCGTCGTGCTGTTCTCCCTGTTCCTGCTCTTCTCCGGGCACAACGCGCCGGGGGGCGGTTTCGCCGGCGGTCTGGTGGCGGGTCTCGCCCTGGTGGTCCGCTATCTGGCCGGCGGCCGGTACGAGTTGACCGAGGCGGCCCCGATCGGCGCCGGAGTGATCCTGGGCGCCGGACTGGCCGTGGCGGTGGGCAGCGGCGTGGTGGGTCTGCTGGTCGGCGGGTCGGTGCTGGAGAGCGCCAAGGTCGACGGGTCCCTGCCGTTGGTCGGTGACGCCCACCTGGTCACGTCGCTCTTCTTCGACATCGGCGTGTACCTGGTCGTGATCGGGCTGGTGTTGGACATCCTGCGCAGCCTCGGCGCCGAGGTGGACCGGCACATCGAGGCCACCGGGACGGCCACCGGCGGCCTGGCCGTCGACAAGGGTGAAAGGGCATGACGGCGACCGGCGCGGGACCGACGCTGGTGCTGGTGCTGGCCGTCGCGGTGCTCGTCGGGTGCGGGGTGATCCTGCTGTTGGAGCGCAGCCTGACCCGGATCCTGCTCGGGGTGATCCTGCTCGGCAACGGGGTGAATCTGCTGATCCTGCTGGGCGGGCGGCCCGGTGCGGCGCCGATCGTCGGGACCGGCCCGATCGAGCGGATGAGTGATCCGCTGCCGCAGGCGATGGTGTTGACCGCCATCGTGATCACTTTCGGGCTGAGTGCGTTCCTGCTCGCGGTGGCGTACCGGAGTTGGTATCTGACCGGCGACGACGAGGTGCCCGACGACCTGGAGGACCGGCAGATCATCCGCCGGGCGGTGCGCGACGAGGTGGGCACCGCCGACCTCGGCGGGGAGGGGCCGGGTGACGACCCGGAGCAGGTCGATCCCGAGCCCGCCCGCCGCCGACTGCGCCGCGGGGAGGAGGCGTGATGAGCACCCTGGTGCCGCTGCCGGTGGTGGTGCCGCTGCTCGGTGCGGCGCTGACCCTGCTGCTGGCCGCGCGGCCCCGCCTGCAGCGGGTGGTCAGCGTGCTCTGCCTGGGTGGCACCCTCACCGTGGCGGTGCTGCTGTTGGTGCAGGCGTACCGGCACGGGCCGGTGGTGGTGGCGGTCGGGGCGTGGCCGGCACCGTTCGGGATCGTGCTGGTCGCCGACCAGCTCGCCGCGCTGATGCTCGTGGTCTCGTCGGCGGTCACCCTCTGCGTGCTGCTGTACTCGATCGGCCAGGGGCGCAGCGAGACCGGGGAGAGCTCACCGGTGGTCATCTTCCACCCGACGTACCTGGTGCTCACCGCGGGCGTCACCAACGCGTTCCTGGCGGGTGATCTGTTCAACCTCTTCGTCGGTTTCGAGATCCTGTTGGCCGCCAGCTTCGTGCTGATCACCCTGGGCGGCTCCGAGGCCCGGATCCGGACCGGGTCGACGTACGTGGTGGTCAGCATCCTCTCCTCGATGATCTTCCTGACGGCGGTGGGTCTGGTGTACGCGGCCACCGGCACGCTCAACCTGGCGCAGCTCGCCCGGCGCCTCGACGACCTGCCCGACGGCGTACGACTGACACTGGAGCTGATGTTGCTCCTGGCCTTCGCGATCAAGGCGGCGGTCTTCCCGCTGTCGGCCTGGCTGCCGGACAGCTATCCCACCGCACCGGCCCCGGTCACCGCCGTCTTCGCGGGTCTGCTCACCAAGGTGGGCGTCTACGCGATCATCCGCACCGAGACGTTGCTGTTTCCCGGTGGGCACGCCGACGTGCTGCTCATGGTCGTCGCCGGGCTGACCATGGTGATCGGCATCCTCGGCGCGGTGGCCCAGTCCGATCTGAAGCGGCTCTTCTCGTTCACCCTGGTCAGCCACATCGGCTACATGATCTTCGGGGTGGCGTTGAGCACCGCCGCCGGCCTCTCCGGCGCGATCTTCTACGTGGTGCACCACATCACCATCCAGACCACGTTGTTCCTCGTCGCCGGGCTGGTCGAGGAGCGCGCCGGCAGCACCGACCTGCGCCGCATCGGCGGGCTGGCCCGGGTGGCGCCGCTGCTCGGTGTCCTGTTCTTCGTCCCGGCCATGAACCTCGCCGGGGTGCCGCCGTTCTCCGGTTTCCTCGGCAAGCTCGGCCTGCTCCAGGCCGGGGTGGCGGCCGGCGGTCCGTTGCCCTGGGCGCTGGTCGCGGCGGGCACGCTGACCAGCCTGCTCACCCTCTACGTGGCGTCGCGGGTGTGGAACATCGCCTTCTGGCGCGCGCCGCGACTGGCCACCAGCGAGCCGGCCGTCCGGTTGCCGAAGCTGATGGTCGGGGCCACGGTGGCCCTGGTCGCCTTCGGGCTGGCGCTGACCGTGCTGGCCGGTCCGCTCTTCGACGTCACCGCCGACGCGGCTGCCGACCTGCGCCTGCGTACCCCGTACGTCGATGCCGTGCTGCCGAACGGCGTGCCGTGACCGGCCCCTCCGAGTCGGCCCGCGACGCCCCCGGGCCGCCGGCGTCGGGGCGCGGCCGGCTCGGGCGCTGGCGGGACCAGACGGCGGCACTCGGGTGGTTGGTGGTGGTCTGGAACCTGCTCTGGGGCGACGTCAACTGGGCCAACGCGGCAGGCGGTGTGCTGGTGGGCGGCGCGGTGCTGGCCTTCTTCCCGCTGCCGGCGGTCAGTTACGGCGGTCGGCTGCGGTTCCGGGGGCTGCTGGTGTTCGCGGCGCGGTTCGCCGTGGAGTTGGTCAGCGCGAGCCTGCACGTCGCCCGGATCGCCGTGCAGCCCGGCTACCGGCCGCGCGGGGCCATCATCGCGGTCCGGCTGCGGGTGCCCACCGACCTGAACCTGGCGCTCACCGCCGAGGCGGTCTCGCTGGTGCCGGGCACGCTGATCCTGGAGGTGGACCGGGACTCCGGGACGCTCTACCTGCACGTGCTCGACACCCACGGGCCGGCGGACCTGGACGTGGCCCGGGAACGCACCCGCACCGTCGAACGGCGTGTCATCCGCGCGGTGGGCTCCGACGCCGAACTGCGCCGCGTCGAGACCGACGAATCCGAGAGGGGTACCAGCCCGTGACCACGTTCCTGGCCGTCGTCCTTACCGTCCTGCTGTCGGTGACCGCGCTTCTCGCGCTGGCCCGCCTCTACCGTGGTCCGTCACTTGTGGACCGGGTGATCGCGGCGGACATGCTGCTCGCCACCATGGTCGGCGCGGTGGGCGCCGAGGCGGCGGTCAACGGGCATGCCACCACACTGCCCGTGCTGGTGGTGCTCTCCCTGCTCGGCTTCGTGGGCTCGGTGTCACTCGTCCGCTTCGCCGTTCGGGAGCAGCAGTGATCGCGACGATCGCGGACTGGCTCGGTGCCGCCTGTCTGGTGGCCGGCGCGCTGCTCGGCCTGGCCGCCGGGATCGGCGTGCTGCGTTTCCCGGACGCGTTGTCCCGGATGCACGCGGCCACCAAACCGCAGGTGCTCGGGGTGCTCCTGCTGCTGTTGGGCATCGCGTTGCGCCTGCGGTCTCCGGCGGATCTGGGCATGGTCGCGCTGGTGGCGGTCTTCCAGTTGGCGACCGCGCCGGTCTCGGCGCAGATGATCGGGCGGGCCGCGTACCGGTCGGGGCGGCTGGACCGGAGTCTGCTCGACGCCGACGAGCTGGCCGAACACGGCTCGGGTGGCGGGTCGACCGGAGCGGCGTGACGGGGGCGAACCGGACGTTGCTGCCCCTTCGGCCCACCCCCAGCGGAGTCCCAGCCAGCGCGGATAAAATAGCGGCATGATCGACTCCTCTGCCCAGGAGGGCAGCAGTAGCCAGCCGGGTCGTGCCCGGCATCTCCCCGTCCCGACGACCCCGGGAGCCCTGAGCGACCCGTGCTGATCGTCGTCGGCCTTCTTCTGATCATTCTTCTCACTGCCGCCACCGGTTACTTCGTGGCGCAGGAGTTCGGCTACGTCGCCGTGGACCGGGGCAAGCTGCGCCAGCTCGCCGACGACGGCGACCAGGCCGCCGCCCGGGCGCTGACCGTCACCAGCCGGCTCTCCTTCGTGCTCTCCGGCGCCCAACTCGGCATCACCGTCACCGCCCTGCTGGTCGGCTACGTCGCCGAGCCGTACCTCGGCGGTGGTCTCGCCGACCTGCTCGGCGTGGCCGGCGTCAGCGAAGCGGTCAGCCTGCCGCTGTCGGTGGCGTTGGCCCTGGTCATCGCCACCGTCGTGCAGATGGTGCTCGGTGAGCTGGCCCCGAAGAACCTGGCCATCGCCCGAGCCGAGCAACTGGCCCGGGCGCTGAGCCGATCCACCCTGCTCTACCTGGCCGTCGCGGGGCCGGTGATCCGGCTCTTCGACCGGGCATCGGTGCGGCTGCTGCGCCGGTTCGGCATCGAGCCGATCGAGGAGCTGCCCAGCGGCGCCACCCCGGCGGACCTGGAACAGATCATCGCCGAGTCCCGCGAGGAGGGCAGCCTCGACGCCGAGATGTCCACGCTGCTCGACCGAGGTCTGGACTTCCGCGAGCTGACCGCCGGTGAGGCCATGGTGCCCCGGGTCGACGTGCACACCGTACGGGCGCACGAGCCGGTCAGCCGGGTGGTCGAGCTGCTGGACACCGGCCACTCCCGCTTCCCGGTGCGCGGTGCGGAGGGCGTCGACGACCTGCTCGGCGTGGTCGGCATCGCCGACGTGCTCGGCGTACCCCCGGCGGAGCGGGCCACCACCCCGGTGAGCGCGGTGGCCGGGCCGCCGCTGCTCGTACCGGAGACGTTGGCCCTGCCCACGGTGCTGGACCGGCTGCGGTCCGGGCACCGGCAGATGGCGTGCGTGGTCGACGAGTACGGCGGTTTCGCCGGGGTGATCACCCTGGAGGACATCGCCGAGGAACTGGTCGGCCCGATCCGGGACGAAGACGACCCGCCGGACCGCGCGCCGGCCCGGCAGGACGACGGGTCGTGGGTGGTGCCAGCCCGCTGGCGGATCGACGAGGTCGCCGACAGCACCGGCATCGCGCTGCCCGAGGCCCCGGAGTACGACACCCTGTCCGGCTTGGTGATGCGGGAGCTGGGCCGGGTGCCGGAGGTCGGTGACCGGCTGGAGATCAGCCTGCTACCCGAGGGCGCCGACGGTGAGGACCACGAGACGGAGCCCCGGGCCCTGGTCGAGGTGCTGGCCGTGGACCGGCACGTGGCCGACTCGGTGCGGTTGCAGTTGACTAAGCCGGGGGTGAGCGCGTGAGCCCCGGGATCGCGCTGTTCAGCTCGGTGATCCTGCTGGCGCTGAACGGGTTCTTCGTGGCCGCCGAGTTCGCCCTGGTGGCCAGCAAGCGGTACCGCCTGGAGCAGGCCGCGGCGAACGGCGGTCGGGCGGCACGCGCCGCGCTGGACGGCGTCCGCGAGCTGTCGCTGATGCTGGCCGGCGCGCAGCTCGGCATCACGCTGTGCACCCTGGGTCTCGGCGCGCTGGCCGAGCCGGCGATCGAGCACCTGCTCAGCCCGCTGCTGCACGCGGTGGGCCTGCCGGACGCGGCCAGTCACCTGATCGCCCTGGTCTTCGCCCTCGGGGTGGTCACCTTCCTGCACCTGGTGGTGGGGGAGATGGCACCGAAGTCGTGGGCGATCACCGACGCGGAGCGTTCGGCGACGCTGCTCGCGCTGCCGTTCCGTGCCTTCGCCCGGGTGTCCCGGCCGGTGCTCTCCGCGCTCAACGCCCTGGCCAACGCGATCCTGCGGCTGGTCGGGGTGAACCAACAGGACCAACTCGCCCAGGTGCACGGCCCGGACGAGCTGAGGATCCTGCTGGAACAGTCCCGCGAGCACGGGCTGCTCGGCGCCGAGCAACACCAGTTGTTGACCAGCATGCTGGAGTTGCAGGGCACCTCCGTGGCGCAGGTGATGGAACCGTTCGCCACCATGGTCACCGTCCGTCGGGACGACCCGGCCGAACGGATCGAACAGGTCAGCCGGGACAGCGGTCGATCCCGACTGGCGGTGCTGGACGAGGCGGGCGACGTCTGCGGCCTGGTGCACGTCCGGGAGGCGGTGCGGGTGGTCACCACCGGCCGGGTCGCCACCGCCGGGGAGCTGATGACGCCCGCGTTCACCCTGCCCGCGACGTCCTCGGTGACCGAGGCGGTGGGGGCGATGCGGGCCCGACAGTCGCAGCTCGCGCTGGTACGCAACGGCGGTGGCCCGGCCCGGCCGATCGGTTTCGTGGCCCTGGAGGACCTCCTGGAGGAGGTCATCGGGGAGTTCGACGACGAGACCGACACGGTGCCGCGCGGGCGGCGGTTGCGCTGACGTGCTCCGGGGCGGCGGTTGCGTTGACGTGCTCTTGCCGGGGCGGCGGTTGCCGCTGACGTGCTCTCGCCGGGGCGGCGGTTGCCGCTGACGTGCCGGGCCTGGTCGCGCTGATGTCGGTGTGGCCGGGTCCGCGCGGTGACGCTGCTCGGCGCGGGCGGGCTTGACGTCAGCTCGACCGGGTAGGCGCGCCGGGTGGGGCCTCCTTCCGGACGGGGACCCCGTCCGGAAGGAGGCCCGCGGTGCGGCTGACAGGCGTGTCCCGGGAGTCCGGCCGGACCGGCCTCTCCGTGCAGACCACGCTGCCCAACCCGAGCACCCGCCCGGGCCTGCGCCTGCCCGGGCGGGTGACCCTCGCGGCCGGCCCCGAGGACGTACTGGTGCGGCACATCCGGCTCGGCCTGGTCACCACCGTCGAACCGGACGACCCGGCGGCTCCCCGGCGTCTCGTGCAGTTCCACCAACTACCGATCGCCGGCCGCTTCGTCGTGCCGGCCGGTCGACGGCGGGCTGTCGACTTCGCGCTGCCGCTGCCGTGGGAGACCCCGGTGACCATCTTCGGCGGGGTGCCGCTGCTGAGCCTGCGGATGGGTCTGCGCACCGAGGTGTCCCTCGATCCCGATCTCGACCAGGGGGCCATGGTGCCGGTCTTCGTGCATCCGCTCCCCACCCAGCAGCACGTGCTGGCGGCGCTGGACACGCTCGGTTTCCTGATCCGCCAGTCCGGCTTGCAGGAGGGCGGGTTGCCCGGGGTCGAGCACACCCTGCCGCTGCACCAGCGCTGGGGCTACTGGGTGGGACCCCTCTACGCCGGCCCGATCACCGAGCTGGAGGTGATCTTCGTGACCAACTCGGCGGGTCTGGAGGCGATCCTCTGGATGGATCGCCGACTGGCGCTGGCCGGCATCACCCACCAGAGCATCAGCCGGTTCCGGATCTGGCACACGGACACCGACCGGCGGGACTGGGTCGCCACCGTCGACGGCTGGATCCGCCAGGCGATCAACAGGCACGCCGCCGCTGCCGCCCAGGCCGACTGGTCCGCGCAGATCGCCGGGTCCGCCCACGTCAGTCGCCACCCCGACGAGCCGGTCCAGTCCGGCTACGGCCTGGGCGGCACCGCCGGCGGCGCCGGCGTAGGAGGAGGAGGCTCCGGCGGCGACGGAACCTAACCCACCCACCCACCCCCACCCCCGCCCCCACCCCCCCCCCCCC